>NZ_CP180555.1:2912832-3236480 GCF_047778115.1 Neptuniibacter sp. QD48_55
CTAAAAGTTCAGATCGGTGATCTTGAATGGCAGGAAAAGGTTAAGTAACAGGCATAAAAAAACCGCTTCAAACTGAAACGGCTTTTTCTGTGGAATGCATTAAGCGTTATTTATCTAATGCATCTTTAATCTTTTTGTCGGTCTGATATTGGCTCAAAGCATATACAGACCATATTGCTGCTGGAATCCAGCCCACTAAGGTAATCTGTAAAATAAGGCAGACAATTCCAGCTATCGGGCGACCGATCGTAAAAAACTGTAGCCAAGGAATTAACAAAGCAAGTAACAAACGCATCTTTTATCTCCTTAGAATGCGGGAGTGGAGTACAGCAAACCATCAAGCATAATGAGTTATGCCTTAATCGAAGCTGACCCTTAAAGCTCTACACGGCCGGCAGATAGCTCGTCTTCTGTCGGCTCCCGCACTTCGATTACTTCAACAGCATAGTTCAATTCAAGCCCAGCAAAAGGATGGTTCGCATCCACTGTCACTTCATCAGCATCGATGTTTGTGATGCCAACTAGCTGCAATTCACCTTTATCATCTTCCATCTGACACACCATACCGACTTCCAACTGATCAAAGCCAGCAAAGGATTCACGACTAATTACCTGCACCTTAGCTTCATCACGCTGACCATAGCCCTGCTCAGGTGATAGGGTAACTTCAAACTTATCCCCAACTTCACGGCCTTCTAACGCCGCTTCTAGGCCAGGCACAATGTTTTTATGACCATGTAGATACGGAAGCGCTTCTCTATCACGAGAGTCATCCAACACATCACCAGCATTGTTTTTTAGCGCGTAGTGAAAAGACACTACCTTGTTGTTTTCTACTTTCATTTTTATCTCCGATTAAACCGCTAGTCTTTGCGACATCCAGCGGCCTAAAGCTTCTATCTCTTCAATCGCGACTTCATGACCGATTGGATACGCATTCCAACTCGGCTGATAATTCATATTTTCTAGGTTGGCATAAGCTTGCTCACCTAATTGAACAGGTACAACCTGATCCACCGTACCGTGAGCAACCCAGATAGGCAGTTCCTTATTGGCATCAGTGCGAGACGCTTCGATCTCTTCTTCTGTTGCCATGTAAGTAGACAGAGCAACCAGCCCCGCCAAAGGTTCAGCGAAGGTTAGCGCTGTCTGATACGCAACGGCACCGCCTTGAGAGAAACCAACCAACAGGATTTTATCCGCAGGGATACCCTGAGCAATCTGCTCATTCACCAAGTTAGCAATTCGCTGACTGGATTTAAGCAATGAAGCTTTATCAACCTTACGGTCAATATTCATCTCTAAAATGTCATACCAGGCACGCATCTCCATGCCACCATTGACGGTAACAGGCATGATCTCAGCATGAGGGAAAAGAAACCTAACATTTAGGTTCTCTGGAAGACGCAGGTAAGGAACAATAGGCTGAAAATCAAAGCCATCAGCACCTAGGCCATGCAACCAGATAACACAGGCTGTAGCTTCGCCTTGAGGCTCTACGCTAACTAAGGTTTGCTCTGTTTCTTGGCTCATGGCTGCAACCTCTCAATCTGCCACTCTTGATCAACTAAATTGAACTGGAAACGATCATGTAAACGGCTCTCTCGGCCCTGCCAAAACTCAAAACGTGTAGGTTTGAGAATATAACCGCCCCATTCTGGTGGGTGAGGGATATCACCTTCTGGATATTGATCAGCAAGGTTCTGCACTGCTTGCTCCAAAGCTTCACGGCTTTCTACAGGGTGACTTTGGCAAGACGCAGCTGCACTCAAACGGCTACCTAGCGGGCGCGCGTTGAAATACTGCTTACCCTGTTCAAGGCTTAATTTTTCTACCTGACCACGGATACGCACCTGACGCTCTAAGCCATACCAATAAAACATGATTTCGGCTTGAGGATTTTCAGACAGGTCATCCCCTTTCTGACTACGGTAATCGGTATACCAAGCAAAGCCCTGCTCATCAAAATGCTTCAGCAACACGATCCTTGCAGCAGGCATTCCATCTTTAGAAGCTGTGGCCAATGTCATCGACGTCGCATCATCTGGAGATACCTCCAGTGCATCATCCATCCACTTGGCAAACTGTGCGACAGGATCTTTGATCAGATCGTCACGTCGCAGAGGCTGCGCCAGATATTCACGGCGTTCAGCCGTTAGGTCACCTTTATTCGTCATACAAGTCTCTTGCAAGAAAGGTTAATCAAGAAATGTGCTGCAACTATAGCACTAATCAAGGTCGCAAAAATACGTTTAGTCCACTACCTAAACTTTGCTACAACACCCATCACATCAGCTCTATAGCTTTCCCCAAACAGCAACAGATGGTTTAACAAATGCCATAAATTGTACAAAGAGAATCGCTCTTTCCACCCAGAGTGCAGTGGCGCTACTTCCTGATAGGCGCTATACAAGTCCGATCTAAAACCGCCAAAGAGATCCGTCATCGCAAGGTCGGCCTCAGGCCACCCCCAATAGACCGCAGGGTCTATTAACACTGGCTTACCTTGACTATTAGCAATCACATTCCCGGACCATAGATCGCCATGCAATAAAGCGGGACTCTGATCTGGAACTAATTGTTTTAGCCGCTTATTGATCGACTCAATACCCTCAATGATCTCTGTATCAATGAGGCCACGGTCGTAACAGAGGCGCGCCAAGTATCCGAAACGGTGTTCCGCATAAAACTCAAAGCCATCGTAGAGCTGCGAATTAGGCTGTTCTGTTGGACCACAGAAGGTGTTTTGAGTGAAACCAAAGGAAGGAGCAGGCATTTGATGCAAGTTAGCCAACTGCCGCCCTAGGACCTGATCGAAGTCTTCTGCCTTGGGAGATTGCTCAATAAACTCTAAGATCAATCCATCCCGATCAAACCGGATCACCTTTGGTGTGGATAGCTCAGTACAAGCAGATAAAGCCTGTAACCCCGCCGCTTCAGCCTTAAACATCCTTTCGTTTGCATGACTAACGGACTTTACGAAGAGCTGCTGACCATCACTCAGCACCACCCGTTTAGCCGAAGCAATACAGCCACCAGAGAGACTCTCTTCACGAACGATTCTTAGCCCTTGCTGCTCAATCCAGCTCTGTAAACTTTTCACTGTCGTCCAGCCTCCTCTTGAATCGTCTATCCCTATACCTTTATAGTTTTAGGAACTTTACTACGCATCAATAAGGGATCCTATGCGTCTGTTACTACTCTCTATGGTACTTATCTTTACCGCTGGTTGTATGGATAAAAATGCCAAACCGTTTGACGTTAAAAACCTAGCTAAATCCGATATCGATATGGTCGCGGATATCAACCTCAAAACCCTACGCAAACTCAGCCGTGATCTAACGATAAAACTCTATAAACGCAATCCTAAAGAGCTGCAAAAAGTCTCAGGGATGACAGTAGAGAAGCGTTTAGAACAACTATTCCCTATCACTCGTTTAGCGGACGGATTCCCAGAACTGGGCCAGAAAGATGGAGCCGACGCAGTGCCTTTAGCATTTTCTGATAACTATCAAGGTGATCGTGTATTTGCCCTGATGGCGGGTGTTACAGGCATGCTAGACAAAGCCTATAACGGCAAGAAAGAGATCTTTATTCTGGATGAATTAGATCAACAGAAGCTCTATAACTCTGCTCGTAATTTAGAATCCGTGGCTTGGCACCTGAATAACCGCAAAGACCCGCAAGGTAACTTATACATTCTGAGTAATGGTATTTCAGAAGAAGGGATTACTAATTACAGCTACGAACGAATTTTAGGCAAACTGATTGGCACGCAGGATTTGATGGCGGATGTGATTGCCGATAAGACAAACCGCACCATAAATCGTGTTGTTCATGGCGCGGCTTCTATGACGTTCTTCCCTATCTAACCCTAGGTCAAGAAGGGGACTAGGAACAGAAGATTAGCCTTGTTCCATCTGTTTGATAAAGCGATCCGAATCTGCGATCGCTTTTTCCATATCACGTACTAACAGATCAATATTGCTTTTGATGCCGCGATACTCGGCTTTAAGGGAGCCTATCGCTTGGGCATTAAGGTTATGTTTTAGGAATAGCACATTGTCCTGTAGCGCGCTTAGCACCGGCGGCATACGCTTTTCTGCACGCTTAAGGGAGCGAAGTAACTCTGCGTAACGGACTTTAGTGCTGCGCAGTTTAGCCGCACTTTGATCTCTTAATTTGCGGTTAGAGTACTTGGTCAGTTCCTCTTCCCACTCTTCAAATAGATCTTCAGAAACCTGCTCTACTTTTTTGATACGCGCCGTAACATCCTCTGCCGCTGCAACGCTGTCGTCGTACTCAGCTTGTAGGCGGTTATAGACTGCATCCAGCTCACCGCCATCAAAGCTCACGACAGAACGAAACTGTTCTAAGGCGTCTTTAAACTGCTCTTGCGCATCTTCTTGAGACTCACGTGCGTCTTCGACACGATCAACTAAGATATCGCGCTTATGGATACCCACCTGCTCCATCGCAGAGTAATACGCGCTCTGACAGCCAACTAACGCAACCATCAGGATCGATAAAAAGCCTAACTTAACTTTGGAAATCATTTCTGTCCTTAACCACAACTCTGTAGAGGGTTATTAATCATAATCTCAGCGATCTTATGATTGTCATTGAGGCATAGAGTGACATCTGCCCTTTGCGGCATCTCTTCTAACATGTGACGAGTCAGTCGCTCATAATGCTGTATAAAACTTTTGATCTGCTCTTCATCCATGATGCGCAGATGCTCTGTTGGCTGCTGCGTGTCGTAGATGTATTTCACTCGCTCAGCGAGCTTTTTCTCTTGCAGAGAACGCCATTCAAATACTGCATCCATGCTCGGTACTTTCAACATCACCAAGACATCCAACATGGAGTACAGAGCCTGATAAGGGCCACCCAACTGAGTGTTCACGTATTCACGCCACTCTCCGTTAGGATCCTTCTCCTGCTCTAATTCATTAATCGCATCCACCAACTCCTCTGGCTTTTGCGGATCAGCACCTACACACCAACCTTCTAGGACGATGACATCCGCTGGCCCAACCCACTCCTGCCATACCGACGCCTGACAGCGATCATCCGTCGATTTATCGAACACAGGGATTTTGGTGACACTCTCATCGGTACTGTTCTTAAGAGAGTTTAAGATTTCGATACCTAGATCTACATCATGCGTGCCAGGCACGCCTCGGGTACGAAGCAGAGGATGGATTGTTTCAGAAAGCTCAACACGCTCATTGTAGGTTTTGTATAGATCGTCGATAGAAAAACCAACGACCTTCAAACCGAACCCTTCGGTCAGAATAACTTCCAACAGATTGAATAGTGTCGATTTACCAGCACCTTGAGCACCATTGATACCGATAACTAAAGGGCCATCTTTTTGCCGTTTACGACAAGTAATCCACGCACCTAGAGGCACATAGATCGCCTCAAACATGTCCACCAGACCGATATCTACTTTCAACGATTCCAATGTCGAAGCAAATGCCTTCTCTACCGCAGCAACTGCATCCTCACGCTCACGGTAACTCAAACACAACTGATCTTGGGGCCAGCGAGTTATTACGCCCATAGATAGTTCCTCTACGATTAATCTTTACGGTGTTCACGTAACCAGTTTTGTACTTGATGAATCTGCTCTGATTCCATCAAGGATGGCACGTGAGGGATACCCGGAATGGAGATTAGCTCTAGTTTATCGTTTGCCTGCATCTTACGCACGGTTTCTTCCTGCAAGACATCCGATTCTTCACCCCAAATCAGTAACTGCGGGATATTAATCGCCGACCATACGGGCCAAAGGTCGACATCCTCTGATGAAGCATCCGCGGTAGCTTGTGCAATAGCGGGGTCGTAATGAAGATGGTAAACCTCATTTTCATCTAAGCGCGAACCATGCTTAGCAAGGTGGTGCCACTGTCGGTCAGTCAGATGCTTAAAAGATTCATAAGTATCGCGCATATAGGCCTCAACCTCAGATAGAGACTGGAACTGCTTGTCACCCAGATACTCAGAGATGCGCTTAAGGGAGCTGGCGGGAACAAACGCCCCTATATCATTGAGCACTAGATGTTTGATTGGCGAGTTCGGCAGAGCGGCTAAGCACATACCAATAATCCCGCCCATCGAGGTACCTACCCAGTCCACCTTATCTACATTTAAACGCGCTAAAAGCGCTGTAATATCATTAAGATACTGAGGTATGCCATACACCTGCCCAGCAGGCAACCAATCGCTTTCTCCACGCCCAACAATATCAGGACAGATCACACGGTAATCACGAGACAAAGCCAAGGCTAGCTCATCAAAGTCGCGGCTATTACGTGCTAAACCATGCACACAGACGATCACTCGATCGTTCTCGGCGCTTCCCCATTCGTGATACACCATCTGATGAAATCCAACAGGGTTTAAACAACGTATGCTATCCGTATGCATAGGGCCTCCTGATTTAAGCAATTTCAATAAGTTAGCATGCACACTAAAATTGTAAAGAAACGCAACAATTGCTGAACCTGTAGATCATATTCAGCTACTATGTTCCTAAGTCACATTTCCACCTGAGCAATGGAAAACAATATGAGCAGCACTACCTCATCTAGTTCATCTATTTGGATTAGGCGATTGATCCCTCTGATTATCTTTGCCTTCGCCTGCGGGGTCTTCTATTTCCTTAAAAGTACCAAACCTCAGGCTCCTTCGAAAAAGATCGAAGAGAAAGTATGGAGCGTAAAAACCATCTCGGCAGAACCCAGTATCCACCAGCCTAACCTCGTTCTATACGGCAAAGTCGAATCTCCACGCATGACCCATATCACCGCGGCTGTCACAGCTTTTGTCGAGGCGGTAGATACCGATGAAGGTAAAAACATCGCCTTGAATGAAGCACTCATTCAGCTCGACAGCAGTGATGCTCAACTGCTAGTCGCGCAACGCCAAGCTGATGTCGATAGTTTTAAAGCACAGATTGATGCCGAAAAAATACGTTATCAAACTGATCAGAAATCATTAGCGATTGAACAAAAGCTACAGCAATTAAGCCTTAAAGCAGTTACTCGCTACCAAAACCTGATCAAACGTAAAGTAAGCAGTCAGGATCAACTTGATAGTGCACGTAGTGCATACCACCAGCAGACCCTAGCAGTCACTCAACGGGAACAAGCCATTGCTGATCACCCCAACCGTTTAGCTCAGCTAGAGTCACAATTAAAACGCGCCACAAGCCTTTTAGATGCGGCAATATTGGACCTTGATCGCACCGCCATTAAGGCACCGTTTATAGGCCGGGTTGCACGCTTACATGTAGCGCCTGGGAATCGCGTTCGTGCCGGTGATCCACTGCTAGATCTATATAGTACCGATCGTTTAGAAGTGCGTGCTCAAATCCCTAATAGAGTATTAGCTAACCTTCGCAATCGAGAAATAAACTCCGTCATTCAAGCTACCGCTCAGTTGGATGGAGAGACGCTAAAGCTAGAACTTGATCGCATCGCTGCCGAAGTTGATGGTGGTCGTGCCGGTGTTGACGCCCTCTTCAAAATCACCGACAAGCAAAATGTGCCTGAACCTGGCCGCTCCTTAGCGATCGCCGTAGATCTACCTGCTGTAGAACAGACAATCGCGCTTCCACCTATGGCGCTTTATGGTTTAAACCGTATCTATCTGCTCAAAGATGGTCGTATGCAAGGACTCGACGTTGAACGTATTGGTGACAGTAGTGATCAACAAGGTAACCCTGTTGTGCTTATTCGCAGCCCTCAGCTTTTGAGTGGTGACCAGATCATTACAACTCAACTGCCGAATGCTATTTCTGGACTCAGAGTTAAAGACGTAAACGCGCCCGAGGTAGTCGCTGCAACTGGTGCGAAAGATGAATAACTACCAAGGCCCACTGCAGAACCTCACTGCTGTTTTCGCAAGTCATCGCGTTGCTGCCAATCTATTCATGCTGCTGATGATTTTGGCCGGTATTTGGGGCCTAAATAAACTCAACACACAGTTCTTCCCATCGTTCGAACGCGATGTGATTACAGTTTCCGTACCTTGGAGTGGCGCGGCTGCAGAGGATATTGAGAGTTCAATCGTATTGCCTGTTGAGGAATCGCTAAAATCCCTCACAGGCATCGAAACCTTATATTCAACTGCAATCCAAGGCTCAGCCTCGATTCGTATAGAGGTGGATGAAGACAGTGACGTTGATTACCTCTTAGATGAGGTAAAGCAGAAGATAGACAATGTCCGTAGCGAGCTACCCTCTGATATCAACGAGCCACTGGTACAACGTATCCTGCGCTATGAGCAGATCGCCAGCCTTATCCTTAGCTCTTCAAATGGCTCCATAGAAGAGCTTCGCCCTTTTGCACAGCGTTTTGAACAAGAGCTATTAGATCGAGGTATCAACAAAGTCGACTTTACCGGCTTACCGGAAAAACAGATTCAAATAGAACTACCGGCGGCCCAACTCAATGAGTTGGATATGACAATGATGCAGGTAGCCAATAGCATCCGCCTACGCAGTTTAGACCTGCCAGCAGGTACCGCCGCCAAGGGTGATGGTTCACGTCAGATCCGCAGTCTAAATCAGCAAAGAGATGTAGAAGGCTTCCGCCAACTGCCGATTATTACCGACAGTAATGGCCGATTAGTCAGACTTGGTGATATCGCTGATGTATCTCTAGGCACTAAAGACAATCAGGTTCTTTTAAAATACAAAGGCGAACCTGCGGTCATGATTCGCCTTCGTCGAACCGAAAATCAAGACACGCTGAAATCGGCCGACATTCTCAATAAATGGATAGAGGAAACGCGTCCGACACTGCCATCTAACATCACTATGGTTACCTATGATGAGCGTTGGCAACCGGTTCAACAGCGTATCAATCTACTGCTGAAAAACGGCTTAGGTGGTTTGATCCTAGTGATCGCCATTCTGTTTCTATTCCTTAATGCTCGCGTAGCGTTTTGGGTCACCATCGGTATCCCGGTCTCCTTTATGGCCACGCTAGCTATCCTTTATGGCATTGGCGGCACCATCAATATGATCAGCCTGTTTGGCTTGATCATGGCACTGGGGATAATCGTAGATGATGCCATTGTGGTCGGAGAAGACACCCTAACCCACGTGCAACGTGGCGAACCGGGATTACAGGCCGCCATCGGCGGTGCTCATCGCATGTTGGCTCCGGTTATGGCTTCGTCGATGACAACCATCGCAGCCTTCTTGCCGCTACTTCTGATCGGCGGGCATATCGGCAGCATTCTTATTGATATTCCAACTGTGGTGATCTGTGTAATTCTGGCATCACTCGTTGAGTGCTTCCTAATTTTGCCAGGACACCTGCACCACAGCATCAAGAAAGCAGAAGACCTTCATCCTTCGAAGTTACGTATTCGCTTAGATGATGGCTTTAACCGTTTTAAAGATATCCACTTCCGTAAACTGGTGAAGTTTGCGATCAAATATCGCGGTGCGACCATCGCTAGCGCCTTTGCCGTGTTCATCATCGCCATAGGCTTAGTTTCTGGTGGGCGGATCAAATTCACCTTTTTCCCGGCCGTTGAACGCGATGTAATGACCGCCAATGTTCAGTTTGTTTCGGGTACTGACTTCGCAGAAGTTGAGCGCTTTGTGCAGCATCTGGACGAGACCTTAGCTGATGCCGATAAAGCCTTAGGCGGAGATAACATTAAAGTCGCCTTCCAGCGCTTACGTAATGCATCTTTCTCAAGAACCACCTCATCCAGTAGCCGCGGTGATGAATTTGCATCGCTGTTGGTAGAGTTTAATCCGGGTGATTATCGTAAATATTCCACCACTGAATTTAATAAAGAGTGGCGTAGCCGAATCCAAGTACCCGCAGGGGTAGAGAAATTCTCTATCGATGTCAGTACCAGCGGCCCACCAGGAAAGCCGATCGAGATAAAGCTATCTGGCACCGATATTCACCTGCTTAAACAAGCCTCTTTAGATCTTCAAGAGGTGCTAAAAGGCTATGTTGGCTTAAACAATATTGATGACGATCTCCCCTTTGGTAAATCGCAGCTGATCTACGCGCTAACACCTGCGGGGAAATCAGCAGGCATGACGTTGGACAGTGTCGGCCGACAACTACGTACCGCCTTTGATGGTATGGAAGTACAAAACTTCTATGATAATCGGGATGAAATTGAGGTACGTATCCAACTGCCGAAAGAGGAGCGAGATCGTCTTAGCAGCATAGAACAGCTTCCAATCGTACTACCGAATGGCGGTACAACACCGTTAAGCAATATTGTGACCTTTAGAGCGCAACAAGGCCTAGATACCTTAACCCGCGTGGATGGCAAACTTTCCATCAAAGTCACAGCAGATCTGGATGAAAGCGCAGCCAATGCAGATGAGATAATCGAAGACCTTAAAACTGGCAAACTCGATAGCGTGTTAAGCCAATACGGCATCGAAGCCAGCTTTGAAGGTAAGAATAAAAGTCAACGTGAAACACTGGATGATATGAAGCTCGGGCTTCTCCTCGCCCTGGTTCTGATCTTTATTATTCTGGCTTGGGTATTTGCGTCTTACAGTTGGCCAATCGCGGTAATGCTAGCAATCCCTCTAGGGCTGACCGGTGCGATTTTAGGCCATGGAATTATGGGCTTAAGCTTAACCATTTTGTCCCTATTCGGCTTCTTCGGCTTATCCGGTATCGTCATCAATGACTCAATCGTTTTGGTGACGTTCTATAAGCAACTAAGAAAACAGGGGCTGGCGATTGAAGAAGCAATAGAGGAAGCGGCCTGCCAACGTCTGCGTGCGGTACTGCTAACCTCGCTCACAACGATTGCTGGCCTAACACCGATTCTGTTTGAGACCTCCCTGCAAGCACAGTTCCTCATCCCGATGGCGGTATCAATAGTGTTCGGCTTAGCTTATGGCACATTGCTGATTCTTCTATTTGTGCCTGCAACATTGACCTATATCGAAAATATCCGTCAGTTTTTCGGTCTCAAAAGTCTAGATCTACCTGAAGAACCTAGTCTACCTGAAGAGGCTAGCCCTCAGGTGACTAGTTAAGTTTGGATTTAATAAAGCTCTGCAAACTTTCCGCGGCTTGGTCATCAATACTCAAAATGGCTAAGCCGTAGCGCATACAATGTTGAGATTGGCGCTGGTTGTACACCACTCGGCATAAGCAATGTACCGGCTGATTATTAAGACCAAAATGGACATAAATTTCTAGGGGAGCCCCGACAATAGGCGGTCTCAACTGGTTCATATCAGGCCCACCTTCAACCAACATTCCACCTAAACTGATGTTGATCAGAGTGACGTCAACAGAAACCCCATCTTGAGTGGAAAGTTCTGCTGGTATATTCGTATTGATACGCGGATATATTCGTCTTTCGGTAGTCATAAAACCCTACCTTTTTTGTGATATCCATCAGCATAGTTCGGTTTGATCATATCTTCACACCTATTCAAAGCCATAAACTGCGAAATACCGCCTAAAATCTACAAAAGGTTATATTTTAAGGCGAAAAATTAGGTCTTAATCCTAGTGCTGTTCTCAGGTATAATTTTGCGCCTAATTTTGCTTCATCTTTTCATTAGTGAGCCCCTGCTTGGGCACTTAAAGGACCCGTATGAATCGCGATCTGAGTCTGTTACAGCCATACCCATTTGAAAAATTGACTGCGCTGAAAGCGGAAGTAACACCGCCTTCGGATAAAGAGCACATCGCACTTTCTATCGGCGAACCGAAACACCCGTCACCTCCATTCGTGGCAGAGTGCCTAATTGAAAACATGGGCAAGCTGGCAAACTACCCTACAACTAAAGGGTTGCCAGAGCTACGCCAAGCAATTGCCGATTGGTGCACACGTCGCTTCAGCCTGAATGAAAACACGCTAACGGCTGACGATCACGTGCTGCCTGTTAACGGTACACGTGAAGCTATCTTCGCTTTTACACAAGCAGCAGTTAATCGCGCGCCTGACGCATTGGTGGTATCTCCAAACCCGTTTTATCAGATCTATGAAGGTGCAGCGTACCTATCTGGCGCAGAGCCATATTACCTAAACTGCCTGCCAGAAAACGACTTTATCCCTGATTACGACGCTGTACCGGAAGATGTATGGCAGCGCTGCCAGCTATTATTCCTATGTTCTCCAAGCAACCCAACAGGTGCAGTAACTGATCTGGAAACATTGAAGAAGTTGATAGCGCTTTCTGACAAATACGATTTCATCGTAGCATCTGATGAATGTTACTCCGAGATCTACCTAGACGAAGAGAACGCGCCAGTAGGTCTTCTACAAGCATGCGCAGAGCTTGGCCGTGACGATTACAAAAACTGTATTGTTATGCACAGCCTGTCCAAGCGCTCTAACCTACCGGGTCTACGCTCAGGCTTTGTTGCAGGCGATGCAAAACTGCTACAACCGTTCCTGTCTTACCGTACATACCACGGTTGCTCTATGCCGATTCAGCATCAGCTAGCGTCTATTGCAGCATGGAACGATGAAGATCACGTACTCGATAACCGTGACCAGTACCGTCACAAGTTCGACAGCGTTATCCGTATCCTAGAGCCTGTAATGGAAGTTCAGCGCCCAGATGCGAGCTTCTACCTGTGGGTTAAAACACCGATTGCTGATGATAAATTCGCACAAGGTTTGTTCGCTTCACAAAACGTAACTGTACTTCCGGGTAGCTACCTATCTCGCGAAACTGATGGCATCCTTCCGGGTGCGGGTTTTGTACGTATGGCACTAGTTGCAACCGTTGAGGAGTGCGTAGAAGCAGCAAATCGTATCCGCGAATACGTCGAATCACTTTAAGGCCGGAGATTAATCCCCATATGATTACTATGTATGGCATTCCTAACTGCGACACAATCAAGAAAGCTAAGAAATGGCTGGAAGCGAACGGTGTTGATTACCAGTTCCACGATTACCGCAAAAACGGCCTAGAAGAAGCACAGCTTAAAACTTGGGTCGATGAGCTAGGTTGGGAACTACTGCTAAATAAGCGCGGTACTACATGGCGTCAGCAGCCAGACGAAGTAAAGAACAATATTGATGAAGCCTCTGCCATTGCACTAATGCTGGAGCACCCAGCAATGATCAAGCGCCCGCTTCTGGATACCGGAAGTGAACGCAAAGTAGGTTTTAAAGATACAGAATACGCAGCGCTTTTCAGCTAAGCGCGCTGCAACAACGTAACGAATTTTAAATTTTATATTTCTGGAGAATATCATGGCGAATTTTGCATTCGGTTTGGGTGTAGGCACTAAGTCCTCTGCTGGCGAACTGCTAGAAGTTTATTATAACGCACCACTGCTGAACGCAGACGATGCGATGGTTAACGCTGTTGCTGAAAAAGTTGGCTACACAGGTGGCAACGCTGCAATCGAAATCAAAGAAACTCAGCTAAAAGATCTAGAAGCTGCATTCCTATCTGTAGGCGCTGAAGACCAAGCTGAAATCGTAGAGATCCTAGAAGGCACTCAACAGCCACTAGTACTTTGCATCCTTGAGTCTGACGAGAACCCAACAAGCACTGCCGAAGCTTACCTAAAGCTTTCTTTGCTTTCTCACCGTCTAGTTCAGCCACACGGTATCAACCTAACTGGTATCTTCGGTCTTCTACCAAACGTTGCTTGGACTAACGAAGGCGCTGTATCTCTAGACGACCTACCAAAGCGTCAGCTAGCTGCACGTGCTCAAGGCCGCGTTCTAACAGTTAACTCTGTTGATAAGTTCCCTAAAATGACTGATTACGTTGTACCTGCTGGTATCCGTATCGGTGATGCTTCTCGTGTACGTTTAGGTGCTCACGTAGGTGAAGGCACTACTGTAATGCACGAAGGCTTCGTAAACTTCAACGCTGGTACACTTGGCGTAAGCATGATCGAAGGCCGTATCTCTGCAGGTGTTGTTGTAGGTAACGGTTCTGACCTAGGTGGTGGCTGCTCTACTATGGGTACACTATCTGGCGGTAACAACGTCGTGATCTCTGTTGGCGAAAACTGCCTACTAGGCGCAAACGCAGGTCTAGGTCTACCACTAGGCGATCGTTGTACGCTAGAAGCGGGTCTATACGTAACAGCTGGCTCTAAAGTAACGATCCTTGACGATCAGAACAACGAAGTTAGCACGGTTAAAGCTGCTGACCTTGCTGGCAAGCCAGACCTATTGTTCCGTCGTAACTCTCAGAACGGTCGCATCGAAGTTAAGACTAACAAGTCTGCGATTGAGTTGAACGAAGAGCTACACAAGCACAACTAAAAGCTGGCTCTAAGCTATTGCGCTTGCTTATTCAGCGTTGGAGCTTAGTTCGGAATGCTCATTTACTACATGTAAACTCTGCTTCCTCACTAAGCTCCGCCTCGACTAAGCAGCACTCATAACGCTTAGCTTCCAGCTTTAGCCTTTCTCCATATCACGCGTCATCCTAACGGAACCTCACTATGACTCAGCACCTCTCTCCAACAATTGAATTGGCCAAAGACCTAATCAGCCGCCGCTCTGTAACACCTGAAGACGCAGGCTGTCAGGATCTCATGATTGAACGCTTAGAGGCCCTAGGCTTCAAAATTGAGCGCCTTCAATTTGAAGAGGTATCTAACTTCTGGGCTCGCCGTGGCGATTCTGGTCCAGTTTTCTGCTTTGCAGGTCATACTGACGTTGTTCCTTCTGGCCCTGAAGAGCGCTGGGAGTTCCCACCATTCGAAGCGCATATCGAACAAGGTATGCTTTGCGGTCGTGGCGCAGCGGATATGAAAGGCAGCCTAGCGGCATTCATTACAGCACTAGAGCGTTTTGTAGAACACCACCCAGATCACGATGGCTCTATCGCTCTTCTGATCACCAGTGACGAAGAAGGTCCATGGGTGAACGGGACGACTCGTGTAGTTGATCACCTGGAAGCACGTAACGAGAAAATCACTTGGTGTATCGTTGGTGAACCTTCAAGTACTGAGCACGTAGGCGATGTAATTAAGAACGGTCGTCGCGGCTCTCTAGGCGGCGCACTGACTGTTCGCGGTGTCCAAGGTCACGTTGCATACCCACACCTAGTAAAAAATCCAATTCACATGGCTGCGCCTGCATTGGCAGAACTAGCGGCTGAAGTTTGGGATGAAGGTAACGATTTCTTCCCACCAACAAGCTTTCAGATCTCTAATATCAACGGTGGTACAGGTGTAACCAACGTTGTACCAGGTCATGTGGATATCATGTTCAACTTCCGTTTCTCCACCGAAGTAACCGCAGATGAACTAAAAACCCGTGTTCGCGATATCCTAGACAAGCACAACCTAGAGTGGGATATCGACTGGACACTTTCTGGCAACCCATTCCTAACCGCTGAAGGCGATTTGGTTGAAGCATGTCAGCAATCGATTAAAGCAATCACAGGTCAGGATACTGAGCTATCCACGTCTGGTGGTACTTCTGATGGCCGCTTTATCGCACCAACAGGCGCACAGGTGGTTGAACTTGGCCCAATCAATGCGACTATCCACAAAGTGAACGAGCGGATCAGTTGCAAAGATCTAGATACCCTATCTGATCTTTACGAGAACGTTATGGCTCGCCTACTGGTTAAGGACTAGTCATGCAACTCACTTGCCCTGTTTGTAAATCCTTGCTTTCACAGCAGGGCAAAAATATGCGCTGCGAAAACAATCATAGTTTCGATGCAGCACGTCAGGGCTATTGGAATCTATTACTAGTCCACAAAAAGCGCTCAAAAGATCCGGGCGATAATACAGAGATGGTACAAGCCCGCCGTCAGTTTTTAGATGGCGGCTACTACCAAGCACTCTCCGACCAGATCAATCAGCTTGCTTTAGACGAAATAAAAGGCACAGAGAACGCTCGCATTTTAGATATGGGCTGCGGTGAAGGTTACTACACAGACCGTCTCCACCAGCACCTGTTATCCAACGGCCAATCTGTGGAGCTCACTGGCTTAGATATCTCCAAACATGCGGTAAAAGCTGCTTGTGCTCGAACCAAAGAGATTCAATGGTTAGTCGCTTCCGGTGCTGACACACCAGTACCGGATCAGTCGCTCGACCTACAACTGGTGCTCTTCAGCCGCTTAATGCCTGAAGCACTGGCTAAGCCCATGAAAGTCGGCAGCAGTTTAATTGTTGCTTGGCCGGGTGCCGATCATCTGATCGAACTACGCAAACTGATCTACAGTGAGATTAGAGAGAGCCACTTTAATCCGGTGGATACGCTAAAAGAGCAGTTTGAGTTATCTAAACAAATAACGGTTAACTACCAATTTTCTCTCAATAGCTCAGAGCAGATCAGCACCCTATTGGCTATGACCCCGCACGGCCAGCGCCTCAAAGCTGAAGCACAACAAAAGATCATCGACCAAGAACAGCTAGATCTCACCCTAGATGTGAATTTGGGCGTATTTACCCGCTTATGAAGCAAACCCTGAAACGCTGGCTAAAACATAGAGCCGACAACCCTCGCCAAAATTTAGTGATCTTTGGCATCGGCTTTGTCGCCTTCTTTGTCGGCGTACTTATCCTAGGCGCTGCCGAATTTGCATTGAAAAGCTCAGTAGCTCAAGAGATTCTTGCCCTGATTGGCTTGATCATCATAGTGGCAGGGATCATACTGGCGGCCATAGGTTATCTTAGCCTCAGCGTACTACGTATCATCCGTTTTATTAGCGACGACAAAAATGACTGACACCCGACACCCTGATATCGAAATCTACGTAAAGAATCGCTCTTTTGATTCAATCACTAATTGGCTTCAGTCACATGCAGACCAAATGGATATCATCTCCTCTAAAGGCAATATCCACGAGCTGAACCTTCGCTTCGGTGATCACTCCGTACCTGTCATGATCCACGAAAAAGTGGCCGGCAAAGCATGGGCTAGCGTATGGCTGAAATCAGATAAGAGCCCTTGGGCGCAAGACCTAGACTGCGCACATGCGGCATCCTCTGAGATGGACACACAAGTTCGAAGCATTGCTGGCGGCTGGAACGACGGCGATGATCCAGATGAATATTGGAAAGTAGAAGCGGGCGAAGCAGAAAAGATTCAGTGGCGTACTTAAACACCTGAATTAGTGACTAAATTAAGCTGCCGTACGGATCTGTGAACGGGAGCTTTCAATCTCATCGATCATCAACTGACCGGTCGACATCAACGCAACCTTAGCGTACTCATCTGACGATAATTGCTGCTGACGTGGCGTATTGCTATGGCTATGTAGATAGCCATTCACATAGGCAAAATCACCCACTAAACCGTCATGCACGGCCATATTCAATCGCTCTACAACCTGACTATCATGTAACTCATTTGGATCAGGGTATTTGGACTGGGTTTCCGGTAAACGAAACTCTGCATCCGACGCAGCAGGCACAGCATCTGGCTTCATCAACTGCTGGTTAGAATGAATCAAACTCAGCAGCATAGAGAACTGCGCACCACTACCACTCTGAACCGCTTGGCTCAGATTGGAGGTATAGCCCTCTATTCGAGTTTGAATCTGTTCTGTACGCATAAAGCCTATCTACAACCGGAATTAACAATCTAGTGTTGAAACTAGTGACGACTGTATCGGCAAAACGCTAAACTTCTTTACTGAAAATCACAGAAAAATTAGAGAAAAACCACCATGGGAAGATGGCGCCCCCCTCAACCTCGTAGTTCTAAATACATTACAGCCGAAGGCTATAAAGAGCTGAACGACGAGCTGAAATATCTTTGGAAGGTAAAACGTCCTGAAATTACCCAATCGGTAAAAGAAGCTGCCGCTCAAGGGGACCGCTCCGAGAACGCAGAATATATCTACGGTAAAAAGCAGCTGCGCGAAATTGACCGTCGCGTTCGTTACCTGTCCAAACGCTTAGAAGATATGGTGGTAGTAGACCGCGCTCCAACACCAGATAAACGCGATACCGTATTTTTCGGCGCTTGGGTAACACTCTTAGATGAAGAAGATGAAGAAAAACGCCACCGCATCGTCGGTCCTGATGAGATAGGTGCAGGCTCTGATTACATCTCTATGGATTCACCCCTCGCAAAGTTATTGCTGAAAAAGCAGCTTGGCGAAGAGGTTTGTTTACAGAAACCTGACGGCAGCGAAGTTTGGTACGAAATCACTAAGATCGAGTACGCTTAATATTGATCTAAAGCCTAAAGCGATCTAGCCCACTCATCGCGCGAGATTTTAAACAATACGTGTTCGTAGAGTGGGCTATCTGATGGTACAGCAGGGTGATTGAAGTTATCCCCAACATCACACAGCCCCAAACGTGTCATTAGCGCTTGAGAACGTGAGTTAGGCACTGCCGTAAATGACACCACCTCCTCAAGCTCCAACTCGACAAACGCAAACTCCAACACTTTCTTTGCCGCCTCAGTCGCGTAGCCCTTACCCCAAAACGCTTTACTCAACCGCCAACCCACCTCAACACAAGGCGTAAAAGGTAGCTCTATCAGAGGGCTATTCAAACCAACAAAGCCAATAAACTGCCCAGAAGCCTTCTCCTCAACAGCCCATAAACCCCAACCATTCACATCGATACGACGCTGCAGTTCAGTCGCCAATGCATCACTCTCCTCACGAGAAAGCGTACCCGGGAAATACTCCATCACATCAGAGTCGGAATTGATTTGCTCGAAGAATGGCTGGAAATCAGCGTCTAGCCAAGAGCGCAAGGTAAGTCGTTCGGTGGTTAGGATGCTCATGGTTACTGATGGTTTACGGGAGCTAGAAAATTTAGTTTGTCTGCTTTCGACACATTTCGGACATATATTACTTATTAAATTTTTTCCTAACACGATCCCATAGCGATTGACTGGAGCTGGTATCCTCAGTGTGTCTATTACCGTTATTTAAACGCACTATCATCTCTGAATGCTTCTTTTCTGCTTCCCTGATGTCTTTTAACCAAGCTTCGCTATCATTTATGGAGCGCCACTGATGAACAGCTTCATGCCCTAATGATTTTTTAAGTGGGCCGCATGATGGCCATCCTCCGTCATGCCCACGACCTATTTTAAATTCTAGGGCGTGTTTATAGAAATGCTCACTTGAAACCTGTCCAATTACCTCAATCCCATTAACTAGTTTCGATGCGTACATTTCGATACATGGTACGACATAACCCTCAAAGTTAGTGGTATGAATAATTTCTAGGTTATCAGTATCGATTTCGGAAAGATCGAAGTCATGATCAAAAACAGCATTGGTGATTGCAACATGAGACCCGGAGCTATATGACTCACTCTTTTCCCTATGAGTCAGCACAATAGAACAAACCCAATAACCATCCAGTGGGTTCGATTTGAGCAGATCTCCTTTCTCTATATTCCTTTTCTTCACGCTGCCAATACCCGAATGAATAATACTAAATTACCACCCTTTGAAAATTTGCGCACACCTCAACCGTGCTCTTCTTTATCTAGTTCGTCGATCTCACTTTTCACATTCTGATAGGAAACTACGGATAGAATTTTGGGGCAAGCACTGTGTTCTACTGGTTTGGTACATTCGATTGATGATAATACCCCATCACAACAGAACACTTTTACAGTGGCTTTTCCATTAGTGGAATTGACTTTAAAAACTCCAAGAGAATGCTCATCGCTTAAATCTTCTGTCTTCGGAACTGATTCAATATCTTCGAAATAAAATGCAGACACCCTATCTGTTTGTCTTTGAATCCTATCCAAGTGGTTCAACTGAATATTGATCGCATTTCTATCATTTTCGGTAATATGTTCTCGTAAACTATCTAAAACAGTTTTTTCAAAAGGGGATATTTTACGAGAACCACCATACAACAGATCCCTTCCTAACCTTTTCATTAGCTTCATCATATAAGGCTGCTCAAACAGTTATATTTTGAAAACACACAGATTCTTTATCTATGCAGAAAGGGAAATGGCATTTGAACTGCACTATCATTTTCCTCCAGTGAAAACGACCACGTACAAAATTGGATAGAAACATCCTGTCCTGTAACTATGTATTAGCCCCACATTAGAAGCAAGCGCTCTGATGTCCGCTTCTGGCACAAAGCAGAAGCTACAACAACACCATCTCTTTCTCTAGGCGCAGCCGTCCTCTAGCCACGCAGTGGCGTCCTAAAAGGCGAAGCCGATCTCTAGCCGCGAAGCGGCGTCCTAAACAGATTGAGACTTATATTTCTGTTTCGCTTTATACATATTTTGGTCAGCAATGCGTAATAGCTCTTCAGCTGCGCCTGCATCATCTGGAAAACAACTGATTCCAATACTGACACTGATTTTATGATTGGGTAATTGCTCTACAGAGAATGATTTTTCTATAGTTTGATGAATCTTACTTACAATGAGCTTAGCTTCTTCCAATGAGTTTGTGTCGACCAGTGCAGCAAACTCATCACCGCCAATTCGAGCAACGATATCTGTTTTTCTTAAACAAGAGATCAGGATTCTAGCTAACTCAATTAAGACCTTATCTCCAACCTCATGCCCAAAATTATCATTTATAGGCTTGAAGCTATTAAGATCAATATACAGTACCGCTATCTTTTTCAACTGACGTTCAGCGCGAATTAGAGCACTCTCTAATTTTGAAAAGAATAGCCTTCTATTTGGCAGCTTAGTAAGGGGATCCTCATAAGCTTTTGTCAGCAACTCCTGAGCAACCTGAGTATGATCTTCTGGGTTTTGAAAAACCAAGACAAATCGATCAGCGAGTTTAGATTGAGCAGCAACCTTATGAAGCGAAGCAAAATAAGTACTATTCTTGTTGTCACAGAGTTCCCCGCTCCAATAGTGATTAGTTCCTAAGCACTCTTCAAGGCTGCACTTGCCACCTGCTGCATCAAAAAAATAATCAAATACGGAACCCTCCGGCCTCTCATCTAAATCAAATGCCCTCTGAGCCGCTGAATTTGCAGCTAATACTTCAGACTGAGCATTTAGAATAAAACAGGGGTTATTGGTCACCTCGAAGAATACCGAAGCTATTTGGCGATTCTGCTCAGCCTGACTTTCAAACGTAACGTTAGTGCCAATACCCAAAACCCCATTTACTTCACCGCATTCATTTACCAACGGCAGTTTATGCATATCCAGTAATCGGCGTCTACCATCTTCATAGGTTACCCATTCATCATCTCTGTGAGCCTCCCCGGTATCCAGAACCTGAGCATCTATACCCCGAACATAGCCTGCAGACTCCTTGGACATAAGATCTGCATCTGTTTTTCCTAAGATTTCATTCGAGGGCTTATTAATAAACTCTTCAAAACTGCGGTTCACTACCTGGTATACACCCTTATCATCTTTGGCGAAGATAAAGTCCGGGAGCGTATTTATTATGTTCTTAAGCAGAGTTCGTTCTTTTTTTAGAAGAACACGTTCCTCTTCTAGTTTTTGCGTTGCATTTATTAGCTCAGTTATATCTCGGGCCACAACTGCCACACCCAAGCCTTCCGTCAAAGGACCACTATAAACCGAGTGCTTGCTATGAATATGAATGAGATTACCGTCTGGGCCAGGTCTCGAAAATTGAAACTCAAAGGACTCCCCCGCCAGTGTTCTATCTAATGCAGGCTTCAAAAAACCGTTGAATACTTCGGGGCCATGAAGGTCACTTACGTGGGTGCCTAGAATCTCTGAAGCAGGCTGCTGAAACATAAGTTCATAGCCACGACTTACCGCACGGTAGATATAATCCTTATCTACGATAGAAACCGGATCATTTATATAACTGAGAATCGATCCATCGATATCATTCAAGCTTGATGAGAGAGGCTTAGGATCAGCACCCATATGAAACAGGCCTATAACAACTTTAAGATAAGTATAACTGTATTATTTACTTTTACGCTCAATAGCTAAGGAGCACAAGACGACAAACAAGCTGATAAAATAAAACTTTATTTTACAGGCATTATGAAACTGATATAGCTAGAAGGGAGGAAAATATAACTGCCGAAATAAGATAGAAGCACCCTGTACTCACGCTTTTTCTCTAGGCGAAACCGTCCTCTAGCCACGCAGTGGCGTCCTAAAAGGCGAAGCCGTCCTCTAGCCGCGAAGCGGCGTCCTTTCCTAGCAACTAGCAACTAACAACTAATACCTAGCCACTCTTCTCCCGATACATCCTACTATCAGCCTGCTCCAGCCAATACTCAATCGCCTGATTACCAGCAAGCATCACACTACCAATACTGACACTTAGCTGATTTTCCTTAAGCCCCTGGCTAATTCGCTCAGCGATTTTATCTAAGTCAGCCTGCGACTCTGCAGCAGCGAGCACTACAAACTCATCACCAGACATACGCGCAGAGATATCATTTTCTCTGATAGAGCTTCGTATAGCTTCTGCAAGGCTCTTAAGAGCTTGGTCGCCAGAACTATGACCTTGACGATCATTAATTCCCTTAAGGTCGTCTAGATCCAAATAGAGTAAACCTAAAGCCATTCCGGTGCGTTTGGCGAGTACCGAGTAATGCGTTGCTACAGACATAAAGCCACGACGGTTATAAAGCCCTGTTAGCTCATCTGTCATTGCCAGGTTAGAAATCTCTTCATACTGAGAAAGGAGACGCAGATCAGCCTCGATCAGATCTCTAAACTCACTCACCAGATCTATGTATTCAGCGCGGTAATCTGTGGATTCAAAATCCATGACACAGATGGTTCCAAACGGCTCGCCTGATGGCCACTGCACCGGCAAACCTAGGTAGGAGCTAAAACCATCATTAGCAACTTCAGGGTTGGTATCCCAAGCAGAATCCTCTTGGGCATTTTTGACATATAGTTCATGCCCTTCCTGCACGACTTTTTTACAAAAAATGTTGGTATCCGGCGTAATCTCTACCCCAGCAGGGTATGGATTCGATTCCTGATCACTGGCAATCACTACCTGATAGCCTTTTGGGCGATACTGGACAATAAAGCCCGCAGGCGCTTGAAAGATTCGCGCCATCACATCCACTGTTTTCTGCCACTTATCCAATGGCACCAGATCATCCTTTTCCTCGATTACCCACTGGTCGGGATGCAACATAAAACCCTCTAGAGAAACAACTGTATAGAAACCACTCACTAACTTTAGCAGTTATTCAAGAAATAGAGTCCGAGCTGGATCAATAGTTCAGTAAATTTAGGATCGCCAATGATAGAGATTAACAAAGCAACCTCTATGCGCAGCCGTCCTCTAGCAGCGCAGCTGCGTCCTCTAGCCACGAAGTAACGTCCTAAACGGCGAAGTCGTGCTGAATTTCAGGCATAAAAAAACCAGCTCAAGGCTGGATTCTTAAAGTGGTGGGTCGTATAGGATTACTAATGCCCTTCGGGCCAGCGTCGCAAGCTCCCTTTTATTTAAGGGAATAGTTTTCTACAGGCTTCGCCCTGCGAATCGAACCTTTTGACGGTTCTCATCCTATACAACGAGTATTTTTCAGGCATAAAAAAACCAGCTCATGGCTGGATTCTTAAAGTGGTGGGTCGTATAGGATTCGAACCTATGACCAATTGGTTAAAAGCCAACTGCTCTACCGACTGAGCTAACGACCCACATAAGATTGCGAAAGAATTTCGCTAAAGAAGTTTAAGAGTGGTGGGTCGTATAGGATTCGAACCTATGACCAATTGGTTAAAAGCCAACTGCTCTACCGACTGAGCTAACGACCCAACTCTTAATATGGCTCCCTGAGCTGGACTCGAACCAGCGACCAATAGATTAACAGTCTACTGCTCTACCAACTGAGCTATCAGGGAACTGCTGTTCCAGTAAATGGCGGAGGGATAGGGATTCGAACCCTAGGGCCCTCTCGGACCGCTGGTTTTCAAGACCAGTGCTTTCGACCACTCAGCCATCCCTCCGCAGGAACGGCGCGTATATTATCGCAATGAGTTTTTGTGTCAACTAATTACGTACTGTTTTTGCAAAAAAACTGATTATTTTTCAAAGTTTTTTCAGTTTCTGGAAATTCGACTAAAGATTAACCAGAAACGATTAAAAAACAACCGGATAAACACGCCTCACCGGATTTCTACAAACTACATATTTGGATAATTTGGTCCGCCCATACCTTCTGGGACTACCCACTTAATATTTTGGGCCGGATCTTTAATATCGCAGGTCTTACAGTGTAGACAATTTTGCGAGTTTATTTGGAATCTTTGCCCCTGTTCATCCTCAACCACTTCATACACCCCAGCAGGACAATATCGCTGCGCAGGTTCAGCATAGGTTGATAGGTTTGAACCTAAAGGAATACTTTCATCCTTTAACTGAAGATGGCACGGCTGATCTTCTTCATGATTGGTATTTGAAAGGAACACCGAACTGAGCTTATCAAAGCTGATCTCGCCGTCAGGTTTTGGATAACTAATCTCTTTGCACTCAGAAGCAGGCTTCAGTTGTGCGTAATCGGCATGAGTATCGTGCAGCGTAAATGGAATTTTGCCACCAAAGATATTCTGATCGATGTAGTTAAAGGCCCCACCTAACAACGGACCAAACTTATGCATCGCAGGGCCAAAGTTACGTGAGCGGAATAATTCATCATACAACCAAGAAGATTCAAACTTCTGCGCATAACCGCTTAGCTCTTTACTACCCTCACCCGACTGAGTTAACTCATCGAAAATCGCTTCTGCAGCCAACATGCCCGACTTCATTGCCGTATGCGTACCCTTAATCTTCGAGAAGTTAAGCGTACCGGCATTACAACCAGCAATGATGCCGCCTGGGAAGGTCATTTTAGGCAGGGCATTAAAACCACCTTTTGTAATCGCCCTAGCACCATAGGAGACGCGCTTGCCGCCCTCTAGGTACTGTTTTAAAACGGGATGATGCTTCATACGCTGAAACTCATCAAACGGGCTTAAATATGGATTGGAGTAGTTCAGATCGATAATCAAACCGACAACCACTTGATTACCCTCTGTGTGATAGAGGAAGAAACCGCCACTCGCGCCATCACTCAATGGCCACCCTGAACCATGCACAACTAAACCGGGCTTATGCTTCTCAGAATCAATATCCCACAGTTCTTTTATACCCAAGCCATAATGTTGAGCATCAGCGTCGGCTGATAGGTCAAAGCGCTCTATCAACTCTTTGCCTAAATGCCCACGGCAGCCTTCTGAGAACACCGTGTATTTAGCATGCAGTTCCATACCCGGCATATAACTATCTTTCTGATCTCCTGATTCAGTAAGACCCATATCGCCAGTAGCAATGCCTTTTACACTGCCATCTTCATGGTAAAGAACTTCTGCTGCAGCAAAGCCAGGAAAGATTTCCACACCAAGCTGCTCAGCTTGCTCCGCCAACCAACGGCATAGATTACCCAAGCTAACAATATAGTTACCGTTGTTATGCATCGTTTTAGGAACCAGCATATTAGGAACCTGGGTGGCTTTTTCCTCGTCTTTGAGCATAAAGATCTGATCTTCGGTCACCGGAGTATTTAACGGTGCACCCTGCTCTTTCCAATCAGGAAACAACTCATCTAAAGCACGGGATTCAATGACTGCGCCCGATAAAATATGTGCTCCAACTTCAGAACCTTTCTCTACCACACAAACGGTTAGTTCTTTTTCCGCTTCTTGAGCTTGCTGCATCAAACGGCAGGCTGTGGATAATCCAGCAGGACCGGCTCCAACAATGACTACATCAAACTCCATTGATTCACGCGCCATATCACTCATAACTCACCTCTCTCACCTATATGGCGTCTACTTAAAACTGTTCTTCAGAAAGCTGCATCACCGCATCACCACCTGCCATGACTGCGCTCAACAGTCCTGACGTACGAGGTAGCAACTGCTCTACATAAAAGCGTGTCGATACTATTTTGCTTTCTAAGAATGACTGATCGCTTTCAGGATCATTTAGCTTAGCTTGGGCAATGCTGGCTGATTTAACCGATAACCAACCACCACAAAGATAACCAAGCAACATCATAAAGCTGACACTGGCTGCACCTGCTGCAGCTGGATCTTTACTCGCGGTTTCCAATACCCATTTTTTAGCTTCTTCTGCATGCTTAAGGGCATCACGGATCGCGCTAACTAGGTCTTGCAGTTCAGGTTCGGAGATCTGATCAAGATCGCTAGCAATTTCGCTCAGTAAATCAGTGAGTGCAGCACCACTATCTACCAAGGTTTTTCGACCGATCAGGTCTAAAGCCTGAATACCGGTTGTACCTTCATAAATCGTCAAGATACGGGCATCGCGATAATGTTGTGCAACGCCCGTTTCTTCTATAAAGCCCATACCGCCGTGCACTTGCACCGCAAGATAGGTCATCTCTTGCGCTAACTCTGTTACCCAGCCTTTTACAATCGGCGTGAGAAGATCAGTTCGCGCCTGATGTTTAGCGCGTTGTTCACTATCTTGAGCATGCTGACAAAGATCACTTTCGGCGCGAGCAACATAAGTTAATGCGCGCATAGCTTGAATACCTGATTTCATCTGCAACAACATGCGGCGAACATCAGGGTGCTTCATAATCGTAACGCGAGAACCATCCCTCAAGGTTCCTTGAACACGATCTTTGGCATATTCCAACGCCTGTTGATAAGCACGTTCCGAGATAGCCAAACCTTGTAGGCCTACACCTTGGCGCGCATCGTTCATCATCGTAAACATGCAAGCAAGGCCATTATTTTCCTCACCTACCAAGTAACCAATGGCACCGTCGTTATCACCAAAGCTCATCACGCAGGTAGGACTGCCGTGGATACCTAGCTTGTGTTCCAGCGCCACAGCCGAGGCATCGTTACGTTGATCAGTTACTTGGCCATTTTCATCCAACAAAAATTTAGGCACAACAAAGAGAGAAATCCCTTTTACACCGGCCGGGGCATCAGGCAAGCGCGCCAATACCAGATGAACGATATTCTCAGTCATCTGATGGTCGCCCCAAGTTATAAAGATCTTCTGGCCAGTAATTCGGTAGTGATCACCTTCTGGTACAGCACGCGTTTTCAGGGCTGCTAAGTCAGTACCAGCATCAGGTTCGGTTAAGTTCATGGTGCCAGTCCACTCACCACTGATAAGCCTAGGAAGGTAGTGCTGCTGTAGCTGTTCACTGCCATGAGTTTCTAGAGCTTCAATCGCGCCCTGAGTCAGCAGAGGACATAAAGCCCAAGCCAAGTTGGAAGACTGCCACACTTCGTTAACCGCAACAGAGAGTGCGTTAGGTAGACCCTGACCTCCAAATTCAGGATTAGCCGCAAGCGATGGCCAGCCGCCTTCACAAAACTGCTGGTAGGCATCAGAAAAACCAGGCGTTTCCTGTACTTGGTTATCAACTAATTTTGCTCCTTGCTGATCACCAACAACATTTAGAGGAGCAAGCTGTTCCGTGCCTAGCTTAGAAGCCTCATCTAAAACCGCTTCAGCCAAGCCTTCAGCAAATTCTTCTAGACCTGCTGAATGACAAATCTGTTCTAACCCCACCAGCTCATTCAAGACAAAAACACCATCTTGATACGGGTATCGATAATCGCTCATTGTATAACTTGCTCCGTCTTAACCTGCTTACCGCTTAGGTCGGCTCAGGCTTTTTATTGTAATAACTCGACGTTAATTCACATTGGGAAATGCTATTAACATAATCGTTCCAGCGCCCATATCCAGCAATAACATTTCACACCTCAATGACTAACAAAAACGTTCTAGAAACAAAAAAGGCCCTATGATTAGGGCCAATTTATAGCATTAAGAATCAGCTAATTGCTGGCAATAGCTATCACTACGCCGATATTCCCCTGGAGTCATACCTGTCCATTTTTTGAATGACCTAAAGAACGCGGAGGGCTCTTCAAATCCCATCAACCCTGCAACATCATTGATCGATAACTGTGGGGAATTCATATAGTTAAGCGCAGCTAGCTTGCGACACTCATCTTTGATCTTTTGATAGGAGGTATCTTCTTCCAACAATCGACGCCGTAGTGTCGATACTGACATATGTAGTCGATACGCTACTTCTTCAGCACTTGGCAGATCCTGACTAAAGTCCTTACCAATCAAAGCCACCACTTGGGACTTCAAACTGGTGTCATCATCCACCATTACGATCAGCTGATAAGGAGCAGTTTTTAAGAAACTACGCAAAGTCTCAGGGGTTTGAACAATAGGAAAATCCAAATAACGCGCAGGAAAAACGATGGCATTATCATGCTGATCAAATTTAACTTCTGACTGAAAAAGGGTTTTGTATTGCGCCACATCGTCTGGCTCAGCAAAGGAAAAATAGGCTGCTTTCAGCTCTAATCTTTTGCCAATTAGCCAACATAAAAAATGCTGCCACATCGATAGCGAAGTTCGAATACGCCCTGGTATTTCGTCTTTTAAAATCTCTTCCATAGAGACTTCAGCCGCGTCCGTTGTGGTAAACGAAACCTTCGCAAAACGGCCTTTGCGCACCAGATAAGGTTTAACTTTTGTGCCGCGACAGATCTCATGAAAATCACTGGCACGATAGATCGCTTTCTCTAGCGTTGTACAGTGAATTAAGCAATGACACATCATGCGGAAGGTTCCATTTGGCACCTTACCGCCACTCAACATTCCGAAATATTCGTCTTGAGCGATGTAATAAATGCGCTGATAGAGCAAACCAAACTTATCCGCTGGAAATTCAGTCTGATTACCAATTTCGGCCGGATCGATACCGACATGGGTCAACAGCTGTTCAACGCTGAAGCCTTGCTCTTCAACTAATTGCAATAAGTGACGGACGTACCCAGCGGGTACGGTAATTTTACGCTCCATGACTCTCTAACCTATTTTGTTCTTATTTTTTGATGAAACGCACTTCCCTTTCTTATTCATGAACTATTATGTTAATAATTTCAAGCTAACGAACTATTTTGTTAATAACTTTGCCCTCAATTGTTATTGAGAGATTTTCTTAACCCAGTGAACATGGATAGCGTTAAAGACTCTGTAACTACTCTGTAGAGCCCGTTTTATAAACCTACCGAGTAGCCGCAATGGATTTAGATAGAAAACACAATTTGCGCCTTAAAAAAATAACAACGCTAGGTGAACGAAATGGCAACAAAAAACCGGATTTTGCGTCGCAGCAAAAAACCATCCTCGGTGTTTACACGCCAACTACTGCCGTTACTAATTGGTAGTGCAGTAGGCATAAATCAGGCTCAAGCAATTGAATTTAATCTGGGTGATATTGAAGGTCGCTTTGACTCTCAGATCTCAATGGGAGCGAGCTGGCGTATGGATGACGCATCTTCAAAGCTAATTTCGCAAGGAAATGGTGGTACTAGCCTTGGCTCAGGTAGTTACGATGACGGTAACCAGAACTTTGATAAAGGTGAAACCTTCTCTCAAATCGTGAAAGGTGTACACGACCTTGAACTACGCTATGAAAATATGGGCGTATTTACCCGAGCTAAATACTGGTACGACGCTGAACTGGAATCCGGTTCCAGAAACCATGGCCACTCGCCTAACCTTTATGATCCCGGCGCAGAATTAGACGATTCTGGATTTAACGATTACGCCAAGTTCGGTGGTTTCGAAGTATTGGATGCCTACTGGTACGGTGCATTTGATTTAGGCGAAAAACCACTCGATGTACGTGTTGGTCGCCAAGTTGTTAACTGGGGTGAAAGCACATTTATTCAAGGCGGCTTAAACGCGATTAACCCTTTTGATGTTAATGCTTTCCGACGTCCAGGCGCTGAGGTTAAAGAAGGCTTACTTCCAGTAAATATGGCTTTTGCGTCACTAGGCCTAACAGCCAATCTAAGTGTTGAAGGTTTCTACCAACTTAAATGGGAACCAACAGCGATCGACGGTTGTGGTACCTATTTCTCCAACAATGACTTCGTTGGAGAGGGTTGCGACGGCATTCGGATACAAACCACTGACCCAGTTCTATCTGCGTTATTAGGTGTGAACGTATCGGATCAAGAGTACTTTAACAACTTAGGTACAGGCGGTGTATGGGCATTGTCAGGGGTAGATCTTGGAACAGCGATTAACCCTGTTGTTAATCGACATGAAGATGGCCGCAGAGAAGCCGATGACGATGGCCAGTTTGGTATAGCACTACGCTACTTTTCAGAAGAACTGAATAATACCGAGTTCGGTTTATACTTCTCTCGTTATCATAGCCGACTACCAGTAACGAGTGGTGTTAACTCCTCAGTATCTGCAGCCGATCTACCCACCATTGCCGGCGGTGTGAGCCCCGCAGCAGCAGCTATAGTAGCAGCATTCGATTCTGAATATTTCGTTGAATATCCCGAAGATATCGAAATGATCGGCCTAAGCTTTAATACCAATATTGGTGATATTGCTTGGTCAGGTGAGATCAGCCATAAAACCGACGTTCCTGTTCAGATAAACGGACCGCTATTAGTAGGCGCGATTCTTCAACAGAACGTTGGAGGTGTAGGTAATACTGCAGCCGATAATCTAATTGCATCAGCGGGTGCTGGCGGTGAAGTATCTGGTTTTACTCCATTCGATGTAACCCAAGTCCAAACAAGCTTTGTCAAATTCTACGATCAGGTATTAGGTGCTAGTCGCTTAACCATGGTAGGTGAATTAGCCTGGACTCACGTTCATGATTTGGATGAGAGTGCCAACGCGCTTAAATACGGTCGTAATGGTGCATTCGGTTACGCCGCAGGTGATACCGATGGTTTCGTAACTCAGGACTCTTACGGTTACGTATTGCGCGCTAACCTAAACTATCCAAACGCTTTTGCCGGTGTAAACCTAACGCCACAAATCAGCTTTAAGCACGGTTTAGAAGGTTATGGCCCTCAGCCAGGTGCTGCATTTAATGAAGATGAGAAAACTCTCGGTTTGAGCCTAACCGCTGATTACCTGAATAAGTATCAAGTTCAGCTTTCTTATACCGACTTCTTCGGTGGAGATTTCAACTCTATTGAAGACCGAGACTTCCTATCAATTAGCGCATCCGTTTCTTTCTAAGATCAGCAGATAAATGGAGATATACACTATGTTTAATACCAAGAAACTTCTGCTGAGTTCGGCGATTCTTTTTGCCTCGGCAAGCGTTTATGCCGCAACACCTGAGCAGGTAGCTCAATTGGGCAATCAACTAACCCCGATCGGTGCGGAAAAAGCGGGTAATGCAGCAGGTACGATTCCGGCATGGACCGGCGGTTTAGAAAGTGGTTCTGATCGATACAGCAATCCGTTTGCAAGCGAAAAGCCACTATTCACTATCACTGCAGCCAATGCTGATCAGTACAAGGATAACCTTACACCCGGCCAGATGGCGATGTTGCAAAAGTATTCTGATAGTTACTCTATCCCTGTGTACCCAACCCATCGTACAGCCGCATTACCAGCAGATGTTTATGCTGCAGCAAAACAGAATGCTTCCAGCGCAGAACTAACCGATGGCGGCAACGGCCTATCAGGCTTTGAAACAGCAATCCCTTTCCCAATCCCTGAAAACGGTTTAGAAGTTATCTGGAACCACATGACTCGCTACCGTGGCGGTGCATTGGAAAGGACTTTTGTGCAAGTACCTGTGCAAGCTAACGGTAATTTTACTGCGGTAAAAATTAACGAAAAGATGTCTTGGCCAAGCGCTTTAGAAGGCGGCTCTGATGCTAAGAAAGATGACAATATCCTGTTCTACTTTGTCCAGCGCGTTAAAGCGCCATCACGCCTAACAGGCAACGTGCTACTGGTTCATGAGACGATGAACCAGATTGCACAACCTCGTCAGGCTTGGACTTATAATGCCGGTCAGCGCCGTGTTCGTCGTGCGCCTCAAATTGCATATGACGCACCGGGCACAGCCAGTGATGGGCAACGTACGACCGATAACCTTGATCTATTCAACGGCGCTCCTGATCGCTACGAGTGGAACCTTGTAGGCAAACAGGAGCTTTACATTCCATATAACAGCTTCAAGCTAGCTGATCGTGGGTTGAAGTATGAAGATATCCTTCAACCTGGCCATATGAATCCAGAACTAACGCGTTATGAGCTACATCGCGTGTGGAAAGTAGAAGCAACGCTTAAAGATGGTGAACGTCATATCTACGCGAAACGTACATTCTACATCGATGAAGATAGCTGGCAGATTGCTGTTGTCGATCACTACGACGGTCGAGGCGAGCTATGGCGTGTAGGTGAATCCCACCAGTTCCAATACCGTGATGTAAATGTGCCTTGGCTGACTGCTGAAGCGCTCTATGATCTTCAATCGGGTCGATACCTAGTGGGTAGTTTGACCAACGAAGAAGGTAATGGATTCGACTTTAGCCAACGCTTTAAACATAAAGATTTTACCCCACAGGCGATCCGTCGCATGGGTAAATAAACCCGTTCCATGCAAGCAAGTAGCGTAAACGAATAATCCTATCTTATTCTGATACGCAGAAAGCCTCCTTATTTTAAGGAGGCTTTTTTCGTTTTAGAGCTTTTATATTGAGCGATGGACTAGGATAATACTGTGCTTAGCAGCGATGCTGCTCCTTCTACTCATTATCGAAAGGTTTTCCCATGGCCGCTATCGGCAAATACAACACTCTGGAAGTAATCAAAGAGAAAGATTTTGGCGTTTATCTGGATGCAGGTGAACTCGGCGAAATACTTTTACCTAAACGTTACTGCCCAGAAGATTTAGAAGTCGGCGACAGTATCCGCGTATTTATCTATCTTGATACCGATGATTATCTGATTGCGACCACGGAAACACCTAAGGCGATCGTTGACGAATTTGCCATGCTGAAAGTCTCAGAAGTAAACGATGTAGGTGCTTTCTTAGACTGGGGCCTTTCCAAAGACGTGCTTCTACCTTACAGCGAGCAAAAGAACCGCCCTGTTGAAGTAGGTAAACGCTATCTGGTTCGCTTGTATCTAGATAAGAACACTAACCGTATTGTGGCATCCACTAAGATCGATAAATTCTTGGATAAAACACCACCTCGTTACAAAGCAGGCGAGGAGGTTCAGTTGGTCATTGCCAACCGTACCGACCTAGGCCAAAAAGCGATTGTTAACCACGAGCACTGGGGCCTGATCTTCCGTAGCGATGTATTGAAAACGGTTTACCCTGGCCAAAAATTTAAAGGCTACATCAAAGAAGTACGCGCGGACGGCAAGATCAACCTTTCCATGCAAAAGCCGGGATACAGCAAGGTTGTAGATACCGTACAGCAGATCCTAGATATGATGGATGAGCAGGAAGGATTTATCACGATCAATGATAAATCCTCACCAGAAGTGATCTACAAGCACTTTGGCATTAGTAAAAAGGCATTCAAAATGGCTGTGGGTGCTCTACTAAAACAAGGCAAGATCACCATTGAGCCGGGCGGATTGCGCTTAAAAGATTAAGATCCCTCTTGATAAAAATGAGAATAAAATGAAAAAGCCGTAGCAGATCTGCTACGGCTTTTTTGTTTCTCCTATTCATCCTTAACCTTTCTAAAAACGTCGGTTTATCCCTTCAACCACGCTTCAAGATCATCAGCACCGCCAATCAATTCACCATCGATAAAGATCTGCGGCGTTGTGCCGTGCCCTGAAACCGCTTGCAACGTGCTGAAACTTACTCCGTGGCTACCTAGCTCAATCGCTTCGTACTTGTAACCGTTGTCAGTCAGCGCTTTCTTAGCACGTGTACAGTGCGGGCAACCTGGCTTACTCAATACTGTTACGCGTTTTGGCTGTTCCGCTTGCGGATTGATGTAATCCAGCATGGTATCAGCATCAGATACTTCAAACGGGTCGCCTGGAAGGTCAGCCTCGATAAACATCTTATCGATCACGCCATCTTTCACCAGCATGGAGTAACGCCAAGAACGCTTGCCAAAACCTAGGTTGTCTTTATCGACCAACATATCCATCGCTGCGCTGAACTCACCATTACCGTCTGGGATAAAAGTGATGTTGTCTGCATGCTGATCTTCAGCCCAAGCGTTCATTACAAATGTATCGTTTACAGAAAGGCAGATAATGTCATCAATACCATTTGCTGCGAATACTGGCGCAAGCTCATTGTAGCGAGGCAAATGCGTGCTAGAACATGTTGGTGTAAATGCACCCGGCAGTGCGAATACAATTACGTTCTTACCTTTGAAAAGCTCTGCAGTCGTTACATCAACCCACTCATTACCCTGACGAGTGTGAAAAGTTACTGCTGGGATATTCTTACCTTCGCTATTCTGTAGCATGACTTATTCCTCTAAGTGTCGCGTCTGGATGACTTGCGTTTCGTTAGAGTTAATATAGGCGAAAACGTTGAATAAAAATAATTAAACAAAACTAATCGGTTGATAGCCTAGAGCTATATGGAGATTTCCTATACTACAATTAAGAGTGAATCTCTTTCGGAAGGAATTCTAAGAATTGATCGAAGGGTACCGGACGCCCAAGGAAATACCCCTGAACATAATCACAACCAAACTCGCGAAGCATATCTAGCTGTTGCTGGTTTTCAACACCCTCAGCTACGACTTTGATGCCCAAGGTTTGACCCATTTTGATGATTACCTCGACCAGCGTTCTGTCCTGCTCATCATCCAAGAGGTCGATCACAAAGCTACGATCAATCTTCAAGTAATCCGCAGGATAGTGACGTAGGTAATTAATCGCAGAATAGCCCGTACCAAAATCATCAATAGAGAAAGCGATACCTTGCTCACGCAAGCGTTTGATCTTATCTAACTGACTATCGCCACCTTCCATCAACAACGACTCGGTAATCTCAAACACCAGATTGTTGTGATCCACATCGTGACCATCAATAATCTGCAACCAACGGGCGTCAGCATCTTTCGGGAAAAATTCCGCCACAGAACGGTTAATCGAAATCTGCATATCGATACCTGCCTGCTTGAACTTATCAGACAGATGGCAAGCCTCATCTAAGATCCATTCACCTAGGCTGCGAATAGCGCCTGTCTGTTCTGCAACTGGGATAAAATCTCCAGGGGAGACTATACCTCTAATAGGATGAATCCAGCGTACAAGTGCCTCACATTTGGCAATTTCCTGGGTATCCAAAGCAACGATAGGTTGGAGGTAGAGTTCAAACTGCCCTTCACGCAAGCCTGCCAGTATGTCGTTATGCAACTGGACATGATGCTTCACTTCCTGACTCAATGCTTCATTAAAGAAGAAAATTCTATTTTTACCGGCACGTTTAGCTGCATACATCGCACGGTCAGCATTCTGCAATAGCTGTTGCATGCTATGTCCATCTTCAGGGTACATAGCAATACCTAAACTGTGTGTAACCGAGAGGTACTGGCCATCAATAAGATAAGGCTCCCCCAGTTCCATCTGAAGTTTTTCGGCAAGCAATTCAGCCTGAGTAGCAGATTCAATATCACGCAGAATAATAACAAACTCATCACCCGCTAGACGTGCGAGCAGATCATCACTGCGTACAATGCTGCGCATGCGCCCTGCAAACAAACGTAAAAGTTCGTCTCCGGTGTGATGCCCCCAGTTATCATTAACCTCTTTAAAGTAATCGAGATCGATAAAGAACAGCGCAAACATATGATTATGACGTTGATGATCATAGATCATTGCCTGCAACTGCTGGCCGAAATGGTAACGATTTGATAAGCCGGTCAACGCATCATAGTTTGCACGGTAAGTTGCCGTTTCGATCGCTTGAAGCTTTTCACGGTAATTCAGAGCAATCAGGTAAGTAGCCATAGCCAAAACAAAGCTAACCAACAAGCTAATAAGCCAATAGCCCAGAACTTGTCTGTTTTTAACCTGCCATCCACCTTGCGGATAAGCAGCTAACTGCCAACGCCCCAATGGTAGAATAACATCAACGGTTACCGCATCTGGGTGGAAGGTTTCTTTATTACCAAAGAACACATCACCATCGACACCTAAGCCATCACTACCTCTCAAGGCTATCTCATTGCCCCAAAGACGAATATCTATCCCAGCTTTGTGCAACAGGTCTTCATCATCGATCACAGCTGATACAATACCCCAAAGCATATTTCGATCTTCACCCACAAATACTGGGACTCTAGCGATAAGGGCTGTACCTCCTTGGACGAGGTTTACTGGACCGGAAAGGATAATTTCATTGCGCTTAATCGATTCCATAACCGCTGGTAATTGATCTGGAAGCTCTCTGTAATCTAAACCTAACGCAGCTTCATTACCTTTAAAGGGATGGATATTGGTGACCACTAAACCGGGCGCCAAGGCGATATGCCGAATGCTTAGTTTTGTTTGTAGATACTCTTCCACAAGGCGAGAAAATTCACCTTGGTTGATATCAGAATTGATTGCCACCTCAGCTCGTAGCCCCCTCAATACAACAAGGTGAGCATTTACTTCGCCCTCTAATCGGGCGCCTAAGGTCAAAAGATTTACAAATGCCTGCTGTTTAATGTTTTCGCGAATACGCTCAAATTCATGACTCACAAAGAAAGCTGACACCAGCATCACCACCCCAAAGACAATCGCAGAAAATGCGAAAGGGTTTTGGGTAAGCGACTTTAAAATGCGCGGCATCATGAGTAATACAAGCTCTCTATACAATCAATTAATCACGTTTTAGTGCTTAGTGACTATCCAGCAGATGTTATAAGACCTTAGTTATACAGCTTTACCGCTGCATAATAAATAGATCAGAATGCCCGTTTATAAATCGATTTTCTCATTTTCCCGCGCAATTTTAGATTGCAATCAAGCTTAATCTTTTCAATTAGTTAGGTATCGACGACCTCATGTTCGGTTTCCGCAGCGGCATATAATAAGCAATCACTGAGGGCGATATCTGGCCGAGTGGTAATCATAAAGAGCTTCAGTGGCTGTGCGGTGACGAGTAGATTGCCCTTAATATCAAAGAAACGAGAAAAAACATCAGCCCCTTCAGCGTCATGAACTTTTAAGTTTTGCTGGCAAGTACCGCCCCCCAACCAAGCGATTAAAGTGCCCCGCTCTACTGCGCCAAAGTTAAATTGATCTAATTGCGCAGGTACGGTCAGGTCGGTCCCGATCACATAACTATCAGCAAAGGCGATCGTCGTTTCCGGCTGAAGCTCTAAACGAACTGGCTGGCGGTACAGATCTAGATGGTGACCGTGCTCTAACTGCATTACCTCCTCTTGATAGAGAAATTTTTGTAAACCTTGCCACGCGATCTGATTGGCCGTTTGATCTTTAGCTCCCCCACACTCGATGGTCGCTACCGGACAGCGACGCGTACTTCGCTCCATCAACGCGCCTAAGCGCAGATCGGTTACAACTAAACGTTCACTAAAAAGGGAGACGAGTGCTTCATGTGCTTCGCTCACATAAGTCACTACGCCAAAATCTGGGCTATGCCCTGAGGTGTTATGAATATCGAGGATGCACTCAGGTTGATAATCCTCAAACAGCTCTAAGATCTCTTCAGCAAGTTGCCCCGGTGCATCCGTAAAAGGAGGGAAGAAACAACGGTTCATATCCCGCTGCCCAGGATATACGCGGTTTTTATACATGGGTTCCAAAATAGCAGCAGGAACAGAGGGTATAAAACAGAGCAGATTAAACAGCGGCCTTTGCTCCTGCTTTAACCATTTGTGTAGCGCATTAAGGCCAGAGGGTTCATTTCCATGCAATAGGGTCACTAAACCACGGGTACGCTCGCTCCGCTCCCCTTCGACATAGATCATCACCGCTTCGCCCATCTCTTTTAAGAACACTTCTGGGCTTTCCAATAGTTGCTCAGAAGTAGGATTTATCAGCGTTCTCATACCCTATGCCCTTCCATATAAAGCACCTCAACAATAGCTACCACCTCACTACTGGCTCATTCGTGGCCGACAACGTCATATAACGTTGCACCATCTGAGTAAGCGCTTGATTGTGATTTAATTTTTTATATAACCGCTGGTATTCACGCAGTTGCCAATAGGCTCCTGTGATCCCTGTATCGACACGATCTTTGATCACAGCTAGATAGTGATTCCGTTCTTGTGGATCAATTTCTAAGGCATTTAATCCAGCATAAGCAACGGGCAGCAACTCCTGAACAATCTCAGCAACACTTAACTTTTTAAGTCCACCAGCCTGACTTAAGACTGGCCACATCAGCTCCGCCTGCAAACCTTTTTCAGCCCCTAAATAAAAGTTCTTAACCAGCACACTAAATGGCATTGCAGGGATGATTTCATCCATCTGTTCCTGAAGGCCTTTGGCAACTCCCAGTGCAAAAGCTGCATTCGCGGCCATATCGCAAGGCGTCGGCCCAGCGGGCAGAGCCCTAAGCTCAATCCGTAAATGCCCCCCCTCTTTGTGATCATAAACTGGCCTATTCCAAGGCCAGACCGTGCCGGCATGAAGGCATAACTCTTGTAATGTAGCGACATCACCATTTTTTATGATCTCTAGAGTATCTTCGTCACCAATTACCGGCAGTATCGGCTCATGTAGATGCACCATTTCTGCAAATAGCTCATAAGCCCCCTCACGAACCCAACCGTTACCAAAATCGACACGGGAAGGAATGCCTCGATCACACTCTTCATGGGAACGCCCATCAATTGCTTGTCTGAACAAGGGGATACGTGTCTCATGCCATAATTTGTGCCCCAACATAAAGGGAGAGTTCGCCGCTAAAGCAACCACTACCGGCGTCACTAATTGCAGGGCATTAAAGGTGCAAGCAAAACGCTCGGGGCTAACTCGGAAATGAACCTGCATGGAACTATTGGCTCCCTCTAATGAAACATCTCGAGAGCGCAGAGAAATAGGAGGATCTCCCTCGATTTTGATACAAAACATTTTGCCCCGCAGCTTTTGTAGCGCTTGGGTCAATGCGTAAAAACGCGATTCATCAGTGAGAGCCTTTAAGCCAAAATCACTACGTTTTAACGTCGGCAGAATACCTATAGGCAAGGCTTGCCCTTGTTCAGCAGATAAATGATGGTTCACCAATTCGATGGCACTGGCCATCTCATTTTCCATCTGGCTGAACGGCGTGCCTGCAGCCGCAACCGGCTTTAAGTTGTATTCAAGATTAAAGCGGTTCAACTCTAGTGCTAGTTGCTTATGGCCACTTCGATTAATCACTTCGCGATTTAAACTGAGAGGCCTCCCATGCTTATCTACCAGATATAACTCCAGCTCAGCACCTATAGATGAAGGCCCACAACCAAAACCGGGCCGATTCAACATCGATTTCAGCCCATCTAGGTTTTCCATTAAACGCATTCTGAATTGGCTATAAGCCTGCTCACTAAATTTATGAGAACTGATCTCTTGTCCCATACGCCCCTTCAGGAAAAGTTCATTCAATCCCTTTAAGATTAGCTAGCTCTGCTCATTCCTACCAATTTGAACCGATTAGCGCCAAATTTATGTAGATATTAGGAAATTCGCAGATGAAAGCGTTTAGGGTAAAATCAAAGAAACCATCAGATTGAGCTGATAATTTTCAATGTCCGTAGAAAAAGTTGCCTGTCACTGCTGTGACCTAATTCAGGAGATTCCTGATCTTTCACCCGGGTTAAAAGCACACTGCCGACGTTGCGGGCATCAACTGACGGCAAAAGTACCAAACAGCATTGATCGTGCTATAGCGTTTGCCATTAGCGCACTGATCTTTCTATTTCTGTCCCTGCCATTTCCATTTTTAGCCTTTCAATCCCAAGGGCGTGAACAGGAAGTCTCTCTAGCACAGAGCGGGTTTGACCTACTTCAACTCGGTTTTCCTATACTAGCCTTACTACTACTCTGCTTTATTATTCTAATCCCTGCTCTACTGTTAAGTGCCTACTTGGCTATTCTGATTCCGTTAAAACTCAATCAAAGTTGGCGCTGGATGTATCAAGTCACGCGGCTCCTGTTTACCCTGCACCCCTGGGGAATGGCGGAAGTTTTTCTTATCGGCGTATTGGTAAGTTTGGTTAAAATCGCGGGGATGGCAGACTTAGTCATCGGGATGTCGTTCTGGGCCTATGTACTCTTTGCTATCTGTCTTATCACGACTATCACCTCCGTCGACAAATTGCAGTTGTGGCATCAACTGGATTATTGCGCCGGGATTGAACGCACAAAAGTACAAGTGTCAGAAGGCAGTGCCTTAAAGCAAGATATGATCAGTTGCCATCACTGTGATCTGCTCCACCCAGCGAACGAAAAAAATTGCCTACGCTGTGAAAGCAAACTGCATCCACGAATCCCCAACAGCATGCAGAAAACCTGGGCATACCTGATTACAGCAGTAATTCTTTATCTACCGGCAAATATCTATCCGATCATGAATACCACACTATTAGGCTCGGAAGATCCCAGCACCATAATGGGCGGGGTGGTTCTGCTCTGGCAGCATGGTTCTTACCCAATCGCACTGGTGGTCTTGATCGCCAGTGTTTTGGTTCCGATTGCTAAAATGCTAATGATCTTTTGGTTGGCTTATAGTGTCCAAGCGGGACACCAACACAAATTAACTGAACGGATGTGGATGTATCGCATCACTGAACTGATTGGTCGCTGGTCGATGATCGATGTCTTTGTCGTCGCGGTTTTAGTAGCGCTGGTACAGCTAGGCGGGCTAGTCAGTATTCAACCCGGCATTGCCACCATCGCCTTCGCCAGCGTGGTGATTTTAACTATGTTATCGGCGATCAGCTTTGACCCCCGCTTAATATGGGATAACCTGAGCGACACAGAAATACGCGCCATCAATCATGGACAAGAACCTCTGACCGACTTAATGGACGACGCAACTTAATTATGTCTACTTCGAAAACAGACCCTACACCGGTTATCAGCGCAAAACGCTCAATTTCCAGCATCTGGATATTGCCTCTGATTGCTCTGCTTCTTGGCGGTTGGATGATCTACCAGGACTGGGCTAACCGTGGTCAATTGGTCAGTATTACCTTTATTACTGCTGATGGCATAGAAGCTGGTAAAACCAAGATTAAGGTTAGAAGTGTCGAGGTCGGCAAGGTCGAATCAGTCCAACTCAATTACGCCGATGGCAACGTTTTAGTTAAAGCACGAATCGAGCCCGAAGCTGAAGCACTCCTTCTAAACAACACCCGCTTTTGGGTGGTACGACCCCGTGTAGGCACTGGTGGCGTGAGTGGCCTTGGTACATTGCTATCGGGCGCGTATATAGAGATGAGCCCCGGTGAAGGGAAACAGAAAACAACGAAGTACACAGGCTTAGAGGAGCCGCCTGTCACCTCAGCATCAGAGCCAGGTTTAAGACTTCAACTGATCAGCGATAATGCTCACTCACTCAGCGTGGGTGATACAGTGGTCTACCGTGGTTTCCCTGTCGGCCGTATCGAACAACTAACCTTCGACACTCAAGCTAAGCAAGCGGTATACGATCTATTTATCCAAGCACCTTATGATCAACTCGTAACAACAGATAGTCGTTTCTGGAATATGAGCGGTATCAACCTCAATCTCTCGGCTGATGGCGTGAATGTGCAAACCGGCACATTGGATACCCTTCTAGCAGGTGGAGTGACATTTGATGTCATTGATGGCGATAGCAAAGGCCAAGCAGCAACTGATGGTGATCGCTATCAACTTTACCCAGATTTTGAGAGCGTCAAAGAACAGCCTTATGCCTTTTACAATGAATATTTACTGCTATTCGATCAAACGGTCCGCGGGCTCGTTCCCGGAGCACCTGTCGAGTTTCGCGGAGTGCGTATAGGTACGGTTGAGCGTATTCCTTTCCAAATTGCTGAAATTACCGGTGAATCAGACCCGCGTATTCCGGTAATTATTCGTCTAGAACCGGGACGTTTAGGTTATGACGATGAAGAAGAAGTACTGCATAACGCTCATGAAAAACTGCGTTTTTGGATACAACAAGGAATGCGCGCCAGCCTCAAATCCGGCAATCTAATTACGGGCAGTCTATTTGTCGATTTCGACCTCTACCCCGAAGAGCAAACAGCGAACCTTATCGAGTTTGATGGCTACCCTGTGATTCCAACCGTATCAGGTGGCTTTGCACAATTAGAGAACAAACTCAGCGCAGTACTCAGCAAGATCGAACAGTTGCAGGTTGAACCACTCATCTCTCAACTAGATTCAACGCTGAACACCTCTGAAAAAGCGATTAAACAACTGAATGGTACTTTGAAAGAGATTGAAGCTTTAGTGCGTAATAACCACACCCAAGCCCTACCAGAAGAGTTAAAAGCGACCTTAAAAGAAGTTCGCTTAGCTGCAAAAGGGATCGCCCCACAAAGCGAGCTCTACCAAGAGATGAACCGCTCATTAGATACGCTGCAGCAAACGCTAAAACAGCTTCAACCGGTACTCAAAACACTGGATGAAAAACCTAATGCGCTTATTTTTGATGCTCCCAAAAGCGCGGACCCAATCCCAGGAGGCCGACCTAATGAATAAAACTATGCACCTTTTTGGCTGCCTGATTATGCTGGGTGTTTTAGGTGGTTGCGCATCCCAAGGCAGCAATCCACAGAGTCAGTACTATCTTCTTAGCAGCGATAGTCAGAGTTATGTAAAAGAAACCTACAAACAAGTGATTGGGATTAAGCCCGTTAAAGTGGCCCCATATATCAATACACCGGGGATTGCTCTGCTCACTCGCGAAAACCATATTCGTATTGCCAATCAACACCTTTGGGCAGAACACCCCGATCAAGCGATTACCCGCGTATTACACAACGAACTTGATCAACAGCTAAGTAACAGTCGTGTTGACGATGGTTCCCTCGGCCGCAACAGTGATTGGAACTACAGCATTGCCACCCAAATAGATCAGTTTCATGGCACAGAAACCGGTGAAGCAGTCTTAAGCGGGCACTGGCAAATCAAACAAGATGAGCAAGTAATCAGCACTTATCGCTTTAATTTAAAGCAGCCGCTGGAAAAACCCGGTTATAGCGCGTTGGTCAGAGAGCTACAGAATTTATTGTCGAACCTTGCTGAACAGCAAGCCGCTTATTTACAGCAGCATCTAGCAAAGCGTTAGTCGATAAAATGACAGGTTTAAATAATCTCGACATAAATTATGAATAAGCTTCACAACACGGGAACCAATTCTCAGCTATAATGACTAACTCTGTACGTAGTTTGCTTTAAGAACATTTGTTTTAAGAACATCTGTTTCAAGAACACAGAAATTTGGTCAGCATTATGGAAAACAACATTTCAGCCTTAGGCACTGCACAATCGCTTATCACCCCAAGAGGAGCGGGGCCAGAATCCACAGCTCAATCAGCGGGCAACGGTTTAGCCGTGAATGCTCCGCTAGGTACTGAGCCGGGTGGTCAGGTGCAACTCAATCAAGACTTGCCGCAAACAAGCCAAGTACAAAATGTTGATAACGGCCTAGAAACACGAACGAACCGTGCGAATAATGCCGAACCAGCGATTGACCAAGCAGTGCAACAGCAACAGATTGAAAACTTTCTAGCAGAGCAAACCGGTGAAGATGTTGAAAGTTTCCGAGGCATCGATATTCAGTCTGCGCTAGATCTGCAAGAAGGCCTACGTAATCGCCCAGCTGACAACGCAGAACCTGAATTTTCAGCAGCGCCAGCTGCAAATTCGCCAGAACCTCAAGATGCTAATGAGCAGCAAGATCAAGAACTTCAGCAACGTTTGCAAGCTCGGCTAGCCGATCAGATTCCAAATGATCCAGGCACTGAATTCCCGCAGCTGATTGAGACCGTGGCTTAAGCAATAATACAATTCTTAAGTATTAAAAAAGCAGCCTAATTAGGCTGCTTTTTTATTGAAGTCACTGAGTACAAACTTAGATTTCTCTGTCACCTGTTCTTCTAACATTTCAATAGATCGGTGATGTAATTCACATAACTCAATATCATTTTTACGATAACAAAATTTGAACATCCCCTGTTCAAATGACAACTCTGCTGTATATCGATCTTCACTATCCGTCCCGGAAAAGACTGGACCAGCTGAAAGCGTCTCTAACTTCAGCTGCTCAGTGAGCTCTAGGTATAAATTGTTCTTTTCCCAACTTTTGTAATACGTTTCTTTGGAGTAAGCATCAATTAAGATCATGCCAACAAAAAAAAGACCTGCAACAATCAAAGCAGCTATTGTTAAATACATTCCCATAGTTCATTACCAAAACCTGTTATCGTTAATAACGATTTATTCCCTTTCTTTGAATCAAGAATCGGCGACTAATATGTAATCGAATTAACAAAAAAACAAGGAATAACAGGACTGTTTACTCGAATTACTCCCTGTACGTTCAAGCTTAAACAGGCTCTGAAACCACACAATCACGACCAGACTCTTTCGCTTCATAAAGGTATTGGTCTGCGCGATTTAATACCGAGATCATCGACTCTTCACAGCCTCGCATAGCAATGCCTACGCTAACTGTGAGATCAATATTTTCTGTTAGCTCCAGAGCATTAATATGAGCCCTCAACCGTTCAGCAAGGCGATGCACTGATCCAAATTGATGAGCCAATGTCAGAATCACAAACTCCTCACCACCGTAACGAACACACAGATCTTCTGGGCGAGTATGCTCTAGTAAAACATTGCCAACTTCATGTAAAACTTCGTCGCCAAAACGATGACCAAAGCTGTCATTAATCTGTTTAAAGTGGTCTATATCCAAAAACAAAACATAGAGGTGGTTATTTTCATTGCGTTGATCCTGACTAATAAAACTACCGCCTGATTCGTTAAGATAACGGCGACTGTAGAGACCTGTTAATGGGTCTTTAATCGCCAGATCACGAATAAGGATAGTGCTCCTTTTCGCCCACATGACGGATACAATTGCCATCAACAAGAAGGCCACTACAATCAGTTCGATTGATTGGATAAATAAGCGATTGTTCTTAGCCTCAACCTCGTCCAGATAAACACCTGTACCAATAACCCAATCCCAAGGTTCAAACAGGGCAACATAGGACACCTTGTGAAAAACCTCCCGCTCCACGCCCGGTTTAGTCCAATAATAATCGACCCAGCCACCACCTTTATGGGCTTCACGTACAAACTCTGAAAATAAGTGAAGGCCATTGATATCTTCAACCTGAGCGAGATTAATACCCATCAGATCTGGCCGGTCAGGGTGCATTACCATATTGGCATGACTATCATTCACCCAGTAATAACCATCGTGAAAACTACGAGAGGATTTCAATGCGTAGAGTGCAAGCTGCTGAGCTTCCAGTTCTGTCATTTCAGAGGACTGACTCAACTTATAGAATCCCTCTATCATAGAGACTGCAGACGTCGTTAAATCCCGACTTTCCTGCTTTTTCTCTTCATAGAAGGTATCGCTAAAGGCGCTATAGAAAAGATAAAAGAGCAACAACATGCTGATCAAGCTAAGCACGCTCATCAAGCCAAATTGTTGCCCTATATTGGAACTTCGATAACCTTTCACTGCTTTACATCCGGTACAGTCAAAGTCCTTTTACTGTGATCCTAACTCCAGCATAAACTAACCAATAGTTATGTGATTGATCCCTATCAACTGATTGCTGGTTACACCGACTAGAAAGTTGGTTTGATCTATTCCCAGATTATCGATTTGTAATAGGCATATTAATTAGATCTCTGACGCCAGCGTTGTACCTTGGTTAATGGCACGTTTTGCATCGAGCTCAGCGGCTACATCAGCACCACCAATCAGGTGAACAGGTTTGTTGCTGATCTGATCTGCCAGTTCGCGACAAGGCTCCTGGCCTGCACAAATAATGACGTTATCGACTTCTAACAGCTGCGCTTCACCGTTCACCAATACGTGCAAACCAGCATCATCAATTTTCTGGTATTCGCACTTATTCAACATGCGCACACCTTTTTTAGCCAGATCCGCTCGATGAATCCAACCCGTGGTTTTACCCAGGCCAGCACCCACCTTAGATTTTTTACGCTGCAGCAGGTACACCTCTCGGGCCGCAGGTTCAAAACTTGGCTTCATCCCCTTAATACCACCACGGGCATTAAGGTCCATATCCACACCCCACTCCTGCATAAATGCAGAGATATTCTGGCTGGTTGATTCACCCTGATGGATCAGATATTCCGAAATATCAAAGCCAATGCCACCGGCACCGATCACAGCTACCTTTTGGCCAACTTCAGCACCGCTCATCACATCGAGATAAGAGAGTACTTTAGCGTGCTCGACACCTTCTAATTCAGGTGTACGCGGCGAGATACCTGTCGCCAATACGACTTCATCGAAATCACCTTCTGACAGCATCGCCGAATCAACACGTGTATTAAGTTTGAGTTCAACGCCAGTAATCTCGACCTGCTTAGCAAAGTATCGAAGCGTCTCATAAAACTCCTCTTTACCCGGAATACGCTTGGCGATATTAAACTGCCCACCGACTTCAGAATTGGCATCAAACAACGTTACTTGGTGTCCACGCTTAGCAGCTGTTGTTGCAAAAGCTAAGCCTGCTGGGCCTGCACCTACCACAGCCAGTTTTTTAGGCTTTTCTGTAGGGGTAATCACGAGCTCCGTTTCATGACAAGCACGAGGGTTAACCAAGCAACTGGTCAACTTGCCGACAAATACATGATCTAAGCACGCTTGGTTACAACCGATGCAGGTATTAATCTCATCTGCGCGATCTTGTTCTGCCTTAACAACAAACTCTGGATCAGCTAAAAATGGACGTGCCATAGAGACCATATCGGCATCACCTCGTGCCAGCACTTCCTCAGCAACATCCGGCATATTGATTCGGTTTGAAGTGATCACCGGCACGCTTAACGCCTCACGAACTTTCGCTGTTACCCAAGTAAACGCAGCACGCGGCACCTTGGTTGCGATGGTTGGGATACGCGCTTCATGCCAGCCAATACCGGTGTTGATGATAGTCGCACCAGCTTCTTCGATCGCTTTACCTAAAGCAATGATCTCTTCATAGCTACTACCATCTTCAACTAAATCCAGCATCGATAAGCGATAGATAATAATAAAATCAGTGCCTACGGCTTCACGAACACGGCGAACAACTTCCAGAGGAAAACGGATACGTTGCTCGTACTCACCGCCCCACTCATCATCACGTTTATTAGTTCTGCTGGCGATAAACTGATTCAGTAGATACCCTTCTGAACCCATAATCTCTACGCCGTCATAACCGGCTTCTTTGGCAAGCGATGCACAGCGCACAAAATCCTGAATCTGGTTTTCGATATCAGATTCACTTAACTCTTTTGGCGGGAAAGGATTGATCGGTGCTTGAATAGCCGAAGGCGCAACCGGTTGCGGATTATAAGCATAACGGCCTGTATGTAAGATCTGCATACAGATTTTACCGTCTTCTTTATGTACCGCGTCAGTTACCAACCGATGGTTATCCACATCTTCTGCCGTAGCCAACTGCGCAGCATGACCATGAACTGCACCCTCTTTGTTCGGACCAATACCACCGGTCACGATCAAAGCGACACCACCGCGCGCACGCTCTGCATAAAAAGCAGCCATACGCTCAAAACCATTTGGTGCTTCTTCCAAACCTAAGTGCATTGATCCCATCAGCACGCGGTTTTTTAAAGTGGTAAAGCCTAAATCCAGTGGCTGTAATAGATGTGGATAAGGAGTTGTACTCATGGTCTTTTCTCTTGTCGTAAGGGCAAACTAAAGTGCCCATCTATTATTCTTATCTATATTATTTGCCGCTAAACGGCGCCGCTATTTTTCGTAGCGGTTTATATTCCGGTGCCTTTCCAGACATCTTGGCACTGAAGGTTTGCATCATATCTTCTGGTTGAAACATACCTGCTTGCCAAGTCGCCATATAACTCAAGCTGTCTTGAACGCTATGGTCCCGGGCATAGTTAATCATCTGCTTAGATCCAGTCACTGCCAAAGGCGATTGCGCTGCGATCTGGGCGGCAATATCCATCACATCATCAAGCATAGCCTCTTGAGTCGGGTAAACACGGTTCACAAGCCCTGCTTTTAACGCCTCATCAGCACTCATTTTACGAGCCGTATAAGCCAACTCTCGCGCTAGGCCTGAAGGAATTAATTGCGGTAAACGCTGCAACGTACCCAGATCTGCAGTCATGCCTAATTCGGTTTCTTTAACCGTAAAATAAGCCTCGGCGGTGCAGTAACGCATATCTGTGGCGCAAACCAGATCTAAAGCGCCGCCAATACAACCGCCCTGTACAGCACTGATCACCGGCATACGGATCTCTTCCAACAAGTTAAAACAAGTTTGTAGCTGCATCACCAAACGACGAACCGCTTCGGCACGTCGACCTGCTTCACCGTTAAACATCTGCGGATCAGGTTGAGTAAAGATCTCTAGATCCATACCTGCAGAAAAGTGCTTCCCCTGGGAAGAGATAACTAAGACTCTCGCCTCAGCTTCAGTATCCAGTGCTCTTAATGCTTCTGGAAACTCCTGCCAAAAAGCTTTATTCATGGCATTACAAGCGTCAGGACGATTTAGCTGGAGGTGCGCAATCTGCTGATCAACCTGTAATGAAAAGGTCTGGTAGCTCATACATCGCTCTTATTTTTATGAATGAAAAATGATCTAGAAACCAAACTAGACGCCGTCAAGATAGAAACAAGATAGCGCACCAATTTTGACACTGTCAAGATTGATTGCTAAATTCCTCAGCTATGACGAATTCAAAGAAGAACTATCACCACGGTGATTTAAGAGATTCACTGCTTAAAGCTGCGACCGATCTGATCGCTGAAGGCGGTGTGGATAACCTATCAATACGCAAACTGGCGGATAAAGTCGGTGTGTCTCGCACAGCCCCTTATCACCATTTCAAAGACAAAAATGAGCTACTTTGTGCCATTGCCGCACAAGGATTCCACCAGCAAGATCAGTTAGTTAAGTCGGTCACTGAATGCAAAAAAGATTTATCTACAGTCGAATTATTTGAGCATTACGTTCTCACCTATATCCGCTTTGCTGATGAAGAACGAGAAACCTACGATCTTATGTATGGTCGCGAAATTTGGAAAACGGGTGAGCCTACACCTGAGTTACAAACCATTTCCAAAAACAGTTTTCATATTTGGCTGGATTGGGTGAAAGAGCTGCAACAACAAAACCTGTTTGATCCTGAACAACCGAGTTTACGCATCGCTCAATCCAGCTGGGCTGCGCTACATGGCCTATGTCGACTATTCAACGATGGCATCTATATCAATCGAGAAGATATCAACGATATCGCTAAAAACACAGTCCGTATGATGATCAATCAACCCTGAGTAGGCATAGAACTATGACCACTATCCAATTTAGTCACGCCAATGGTTTTCCAGGTAGCAGCTACCAATATTTATTTAACCAGCTGCCAGAGTACTCTGTGACCTATATCGAAAAAATGGGCCATGGTGACTACCCATTAGATGGTGATCTAACCAACTATGCCAAAGAGTTGATTGCAGATATTGAGCAAAACCAAGCTACACCTGTCATCGGTATGGGGCATTCTGCTGGCGCTGTGGTCACCTTAATTGCCGCAGGACTCAGACCCGAGCTGTTTAAACAGGTGATATTGTTTGATCCCGTACTATTTAACGGCCGCAAACGTTACCTGATAAAGCTGATCAAAAAAATGGGGTTGATAGATAAAGTATCTCCGGCACAGCGGGCTGCTAAACGTCGATCAAAATTTGATAGTCGTGAACAGGCGCGAGAATACTTCAGCCAGAAAAAGCTTTTCAGAACATTCCATCCCGCATGCTTTGAAGACTACATCACTCATGGTCTAACTGAGACTGATAGCGGCGTCGAACTGAGCATCTCTCCAGAGATTGAAGCCGATATATTCCGCAATGTTTTACTTAATGCACCCAAGTGGCTAAAACAGGTTTCGGGCACGGTTATCTTCGGTGAGCAAAGCGACCTATTTGGTGCTGGGGATATAAAATGGTGGCAACGCAACTTCCCAAATATGGAGTTAGTCGGTTTTAACGGCGGTCATCTGTTCCCATTTGAGCATCCCGATGAAACTGTCGAGTTACTAAGGCCCCTATTAGCTCGGTAAACTTAACCTGAAAGAAGCTAAGGTTACTTAGCCAAGTTAAGGTATACTGCTGATAGATTAAACTCCCAGCAAAGAGCCTATTCATGCCAGAGACAGATGTTTTTTTCTCTACTGCCGATGTCACTGATATTGCACAGAAGCTGCAACAAGTAACGGCTGAATATGAAGCGCTCTTTGGTAATCTAAGTAAGCAGATTTTTAGCTCTATTGAGCACTTAGATAATCCATCTGATGAGGTTGCCGTCACGCTACAGTATGTAAATGATGCCAGCCAAGCATTTCGCCAAAGCTTTGGTGATAATTCTAAGATAGCGTGCAGCAAAGGCTGCCATCATTGTTGCCATTTCCCGATTCAAGTACCACAGCAAACCATCAGCGATATTAGTCATCATCTAAAAATCACGCTAACACCTGCTGAACTGACTGAACTAACAGATAAACTCGAGCAAAATATCGCAGCACGACAAGCGCCTTTATTCAGAGCCCCTTGTCCTTTCTTAGACAAGGAAAATGCTTGCTCTATCTATCAACATCGTCCGCTTTCTTGCCGCTGGTTTAGCTCACCAGATGCTCATGTTTGCGAACTGTCAGTACACGACGGTCGCGATATACAACAACATCCAGTGCAGTCACGCATCTATCAAGCAGCGTCTGATGCACTGCTCGCTAAACAGAAAAAACTAACAGGTTCTGACCAGCAGTTGCCGTTTATTCCAGCCCTCTTAGAAGCGCTTCAGTCAATAAAATAAACGCTCTCAAAAGCCTCTTTCAACTTGCGAAAAAGCCTATAACCGTAGTTTCTCTAGCAAGACTTTAGCCCTGCGACAGTTTGCCTCAGCGACAATTGGTCACATTCTCAAGACGCTTAGTCATCGATACCATGCGCCAAATTTTTTAGCGTATGGACAGGGTTATGAAGTCACAATCACTCTTCTCTATCAAGTTCCACCTCAATACTTTAGCGGCTGCTGTCATTGCTGCTAGCATTCCGCAGACGGTGTTTGCTGCAGATGAAGTCGCTTCAACCATGGTTGTGACTGCAAGCCGTGTTGATGAAGAGAGTAACTCACTTCCTGTCAGCGTGAGCGCAGTTGATGACAAACAATTGCAACTAGATCAAGGTGCACATATTCAAGACAGCACTCGAATGATGGCAGGTGTCACTATTACCCAGCTGTCAGGCAGTTCTTCTCACAACACAGGTATCCGCATGCCATTAAACTACGATGGCTATTACCTGTTCCTGCAAGACAGCATCCCTCTGCAATCCAGCGCATTCTTCAACCATAACGGTCTACGTTGGTCGAGCTTCAATACCAGTGTAGATCAGATCGAAGTACTTAAAGGTGCCGGTACCACTCTGTACGGCTCTGGTGCGGTAGCAGCAACGATCAACGTATTAAGTGCAGAACCAACCTTCACACCTAAAGGCCATGTAAGCGTACTCGCAGGTGAAAATGATTACGCACAGATTAAAGTACAACACAGCGATAAAATTGCTGAAGACCAAGCCTTCCTGATCTCAGCATCAGCTTTCCAAGATAACGGCTGGCGCGACCATACTGCCCGTGACCGCCAAGAGATTTTAGCAAAGCACATTTGGGAGATCGATGAAGATACTGAGCTAAAAACACAGTTCCAAGTCTCGACGATGACCGATGAGATGGCGTCTTCCCTTGATGCAGCGGAACTTGCCAAAGACCGAACTCAATCCGGTTTGAGCGATGCTGTTAAAGCGATTAATCCTGAACGAGACAGTGATTTTGCTCGCCTGAGCTTCGAGTTAACACATGCTCTAAATGACCAATTAACGCTGAGTTTTATCCCTTACGCACGCTATAACTCGAATGATTACATTGCAACTTGGCGCTCCTACACGCCTAAAACTGACAGCAATGTAACTAGTTTCGGTTTACTCGCTAAAGGTAACTGGGCTCACGACAATGGCAACGAAACTATCTTTGGTGTGGATCTGGAACACTCTGAGTCTGAAACTTACAGCTACCAACCTATTGATGTGACGGTAACCAGCTGGAGTGGTACTACAAATTACATTGCTGACTTTGAATACCGCGATCAGGATATTACCTATAAAAATGTCTCTCCATACATCCAACATAACTTAATGCTGGGTGATGCTCTGACAGTACAAGCGGGTTTACGTTACGACTATAACCAGTACGAATTAGACAACCACTTAGCCGAAACCGATGACGATGGTTTCGGTAACCGCCAACTAGCTGACCGTAAAGATAAATTTACCAGCCTGAATCCAAAGCTAGGCTTCCACTACGCACTGAATGATAACAGCGGTTTCTATGGCCGCGTTGCCCAAGCTAACCGCCTACCAACCGCTTCTACAATGTATAACCTCAAGAGTGGTGATAGTGCTTCCCTTGTTGGTGGTGTTAAAGAGGAAACATCAACAACCGTCGAGCTAGGCTACCGCTTACAACGCGAGAATCTATCTCTTTCAGCTTCGATCTATCGTATGACGATCGACGATGCCATCGTATCAGCGGATGACAACAACGGAGATTCCTACCGCACCAATGCCGGCGAAACTCGTCATCAAGGTATCGAACTTGAACTTGGTTATGTTTTCTCGCCTTCATGGTCCACCAAACTAGCACTTAGCCACTCCAAGCATGAATTTATCGACTATGTAAACGACGGCACTGACTACTCTGGCAACGAGATCATGCGTGCTCCACGCAATAAGGTCGGCGTAACTGTTAACTGGACTCCCGTATCTGTTCCGGGGTTAGTAACTCAACTACAAGCCGACCATATTGGTTCCTATTGGAAAGACGATGCTAACTCCCTAAAAGCGCCTAGCTACACCCTGTTCAACCTGAAAGGTCAGTACGAACTAACACCAGAGCTGATGCTATTTGGGCGTGTGGATAACCTATTTGATCGCCAATACAACTACCAAACTGAATTTAGCTGGGGCAGCGAGAGCTTCTACCCTGGTGCAGGCCGCACCCTTAAAGCCGGCCTGAAATATAACTGGTAGAGCTCACTGATATGAAAGCAAAACTTTACCTTTGGCACCGGCGGCTTGCGCTGCTGGTGCTCGTGCCCTTACTACTGTTTGGGCTAAGTGGTCTTCTTCATCCGGTAATGCGTTTAACTGCTCCGGAGACGGCGCAGCATTTTTATCCACAACCGCAATGGACAGCCAATCTACCCAGCATTGAAACCCTAATAGAAGAGTCTCAGCTGACGACAGTTGCAGGGCTCCGCCCCGTTCAGGTTGATCAAAACTGGTATATTCAGAGTTGGGAAAAACGTTCTGAGCCATCACAGTTTTTAACCCTGAATGCTAAACCAGCTCAGGAGATAGAATTAGCCTACGCAGAACAGTTAGCGCGCCATTACAGTGGAGAAAATACTGCTGGAATAAAACAGATCAAACTGATCTCGGAATTTAGTCACCAATACCCAGCAATCAACAGATTGTTACCTGTATGGGAAGTGACGTTCGAGCGGGATGATAACTTAAGTGTATTTGTGGATATCCGTCAGGACCGCCTTGCGACAATTACGGATGATTCTCGTCGTTTGTTTATGACCTTGTTCCACTTTTTACATGTATGGGCCTTTATCGATCAGGAAAACCCACTTAGAACAGCTCTGTTTATCAGCATGATGTTGATCTCAACCTTCATCGGTATCAGTGGCCTCTACCTGTTTGCAGTCTTACCACTAAAACAGCGTAAAAATGCTCAACTAAAGAAGATCCATGCTTGGACCGGTGTAGGGATTTCCGCTGCTCTCTTAATGTTTGTATTCAGTGGCATGGTTAGAACTATAGAGAAACTAGAGCCCGAAATACGAGGGGTTCCTCTCGATCAATCACTCGCGCTTTCAGACATTAGTTTTGGCTTAGCTCAAATACAGGCTCAATACCCTAACAGCAGTAATACACAACTTCATGAACTGGAAGGGCGTGCTGTATGGCAACTTCAGCAACCGAGGCAACCCAGTCTGTGGTTAGATGCACAATCAGGCGAACAGCTACCCGAAGGACCATTCGACTTCGCAAAACAACTCGTATCTAACACCCAAGGGCAGCAGCCAGAAGTGATAGATCAGCGTCTTATTAATAGCTTCAAAGAGGACCATAGCTATGGGTTTATTGATAAACGCCTGCCAGTGGTCGCTATAGATTATGCCGATAAGACTTATTACGTCGATACTCGAGATGCTGTGCTTTCTGTCAAAGTAGATAACGCAGATAAGGTGTACAGCTGGATCTTTAGCTATCTACATAAATGGCATTTTGCAGATGGTCTAGGCCGGGATGGCAGAGATGGAGTTATAAGCCTGTTTATCTTGGCAATTTCTGGCACATCGCTGTTAGGCCTTTACACGTGGCTGAAAGCTCGCCGTAAACGTAAGCAAACGAAGAAACAACGTATTCGTTGCACGGAAGTGGCTTAACTAAGTTCCATCAGAAAATAAAAAACGGGCCTTTAAGGCCCGTTTTTTATTACGCTGAAACTTTATCTTTTTGAAACTGAACCTGTATGACCAAAGCCAAAGTCATGGTAAGGATCAGCGATAAAACGATGGTAGCCGCCGCAGGAAGGTCAAACGACCAAGCCAACAACAAACCCACCACAAAGCCAACTACACCAACAAGGTAAGCCCAGCCGACAGATTTACCTCTTACTTGTGCTGCAAGCGCCGGTGCAATCAAGCAAGCAAATACCAGATAGATGCCCGCTTTCATAACCGACAATGTAATCGTCACAGCAAAAGCGATGTAGAAGAATCGCTCTAAACTCTGAGGCCTGAATAACGCCAGCAGTTGAATGAAGATAGCCATCACACCGAGAGGCACCAGATCAGCCCAAGTAAGCCAGAGAACATCGCCACTTAACGTACGTGTTAATGCCTGACCTCCTTGGGGCTGGCCTGCTACCACCAACACCAACAATGATGCGGAAGCCACATAGATCAAACCGATAAAAGCCTCACGCCAGTCTGGCAGATTTCGGTTGATCCAAGCCACCAATGCAACACCCAGAAGGGAAAAAAGTACTGCCATCAATGTTGATATTAGAGCTCCATGAGCATGATCGGCATCATGAAAGTGCCACTGCGTGGCCAAAATAGTGCCAAGTGCGGCTAACTGCGCAATGGCAAGGTCAATAAAAACAATCCCTCGTTTTAAGACCTGTCGCCCCAAAGGGACATGGCTAGCCAAAATCAGCAAACCAGCCACTAAAGCGGGCAATCCTATACTCAGTGCCTGCATTACTTCTGCACCGTTAATTGCTGCAGCAGATGATCAAACAGTTTAGTTAGATCAGAAACTTCGCCTTTAAGATCTACTGTCGCTGGCAAATTCGCATGTTCCATACCCGTTTGCTCGGATAACCAACGCGCACCTTTATCGTTCTGGTACCAGTTGCTGATCACAAACTTCGGACGCTTATGTTCGACAGTAGATACCAACGATTGCAAATGCGACATCGTTGGCGGCACACCCGGATTAGGCTCAAGATCAGCCACAACCTTAATATCAGCCCAATTCAGCAAATAGCTAAAGCTCGTATGCTGAACAACGACAGGCATACCTTTTAGTGGCTCAGCCATTGCTTTCCAACGAACGAGGTTTTCCTGCCAACGCACTTGCCAAGCTTCCAACGCCTGTTGGTACGCTGCTTTGTTATCAGGGTCAATCTGCTGTAAGCGATTGCTGATCACAGGTGCTAACTGTTGAACACGATCAGGGTCCAGATGAAAGTGAGGGTTACCTTCAGGATGAACATGCTCGGTACTGAAAAACTCTTTTTCATGTTTTTCAATCGTCTCTACATGCTCAGACAGGTAAAGCATGCCTACTGCACCTTCCGCCACTTTGCGGTTAGACGCACGCTTTTGTAGTGCAGGCATCCAGCCCTCTTCCAAGCTCGCACCACTACAAATAGCAATATCAGCTCTTGCCAACTTGGCAATCAGGCTAGGTCTCGCCTCGATGTAATGCGGGTCCTGATAAACATGAGTCGCGCTAAAGACTTTAGCCTCCGGCGCGAGTTGACGGCTTAACGCCGCCCACTCAGGCTCGCAGGCAAAAATCGTAAGCGCTTGCGCAGGTGTAACAACAGCTAACAGCGCAACCGCTGCAATTAGCTTAGAAGCTGTGTGCAGCATGCGCGCCAAATCCTACTTGGTATTGGAGAGTGATCGCGTTGTCCTCACCGTCCATGTTGTCAGCATCTTGGTGACGGTATTCAAGGCGTACTTTCTGAGTATGTGTTGGAGACCAGCTAACCATCACTGCAGTTTCTTTCAGCTCAGAATCTTCCCACTCATGTTCGCCATCGTGTTCATGCTCATGTGCAAGATCCACTTGGCCGTGACGGATACCAGCCGCCCAGTTCTCATCAAACTGATAAACACCGGATAGGTACCAACCACTGAAGTCGTTTACTTCTGCACCATATAGATCATCTACATACGCGTATTCAGCTGCAATTTTGAGCTGCTCTTGACGGTTGTTACCGTTAGGCGACCATTTCCAAACAAGGTCAGCAATATAAAGGTGCTCACCTTGGTACTCAGCACCATGAGAGTGAGCATGACCTTCTTCATGATCGTGGTCTTCTTCCTCTTCGTGGTGACCTGCTTCCTGAGTACGGTTACGCATGTAACTTACACCAGCCTGCCAGCTTGAGTTGTTACCGAAGTCATCACCAAACTCTGTAGACAGCGTCCAAGTACCGATCGTATTAACTGATTTTTCTTCACCCAGTTCATCACCGCCAAATGCAGCGGCGCTTACACGCCAGTAACGATCTGTTGGGACAATCCAGCTCGCAGATACACCGTCATCGTAGTAGTGACCGCCAAGGAACGCTTTGTACATTAGAGGACGTTCGCTGAAGCTATCAGAGTGGCTATGGTTAGCATTCAGATAACCAATATCTGCCAAGAAACGACCCGCTGTCAGACTAATACCTGGTAGGGAAGTGCTTTGGATGTATAGCTCTTCAAGCTCAAGATCAGACTCTTCTTCATTCCACTCAGCGATCCAAGTCATTTGCGCCTTAGCAACATCACCAATATCTTGGCTCAAGCTAAGTTCACTGTGACTCAAACCAAAACCTTCAGTACGACCATTCAACGCCGTATCATCGGATTTGTGATACACATCTAAAATGACACCAACTTCCAGCGCATGGCCCACTGAAGCCTGCATAGATAGCGCCGCCACAGCAAAAGCGAGTGCTTGTTTTTTCATTTTATACCTCAAAAAATTATGATATATCATAACAAACAGACCTAACTGCTCGTCATGCTTCAAATTAAATTAGAAGATTGATCGACCAGCTCAGAACCCGATTTCAGGCTGTGAACTATGCAAAATCCAAAGTAGCGACTAATCGACTTTGCCCAGAAGGAACCATTGGGGAGCGATGTACAACACCATTTCCATCCAAGCCATACCACCCATCACCCTTGAGCAGTAACACATCTCCTGCTTGCGCTTGATGTATCAGTTCTTCACTACCGTATAGGCCTGACTTGTCGTCAGACAAACCACCATTACCCGCACCTAATTTCGACCGATCTAACAAAGGGTCTTCCAACCACTCAGTCCCTTGACCAGCGTAAGTACTTACCAAACGGCAACCTAACTTATCTGTATGGAAGCGAGGGCACATCGCGCGGTCCAAAACCTGTAAGCGCAGACCCACTTCATCCAACTCAAACAAGCAAGCATACATGTCGATGATCAAAGCTAGATCTTCGATAAATTCAGACTTACCTGAGTGCTCTGGTAATAGATTATTTAAAACTGCTGAAGGATCATCGGCTTGAATAACAGCTCTGATATTTAGATGCTCGGTTTGCAGCAACGCTTTGCAATAGCCCGCCACATCGAGCGCCAAGTCCCGTTGAAAATTACAGAGGTGTACATCTTGATCATAAATCTGAGTTAGAACCTCGGGAGTAACCCCTTGGACAAATCTCATCTCAGATGCAATTTCTAGAGCTTCCTGCGCCACAGCCCATACCTTCAATCAACAGCAAAGCGCAAAATGTTACCATATAACATAACCCAGAAAAAATATTTCAAGATGACTCCCTGTTTTTCTTCCACTAGACTTTGTCCTATATCCACATAAATCCTCTGTACATTATAAGGATCAGACACCTATGGAATTTAAGGATTACCTTACGATTTTGGCGAAACGTGACGGCTCCGACCTTTACCTAACTACCGGCGCTCCACCTTGTGCAAAATTTGAAGGTAAATTAACGCCATTAAGTAAAGAGCCTTATAAACCTGGTGAGATCGAAGCAATCGCCAATTCCTTAATGGATGAGCAGCAACGCGCTACCTTCGAAGAAGAGCTAGAGATGAACTTGGCTTATTCCATTCCGAAAGTAGCTCGGTACCGTATCAATATATTTAAACAACGTAACCAATACTCACTGGTCGCGCGTAATATCAAAGCCGATATTCCAAAAATGGAAGACTTAGGCCTACCGCCAGTCCTTAAAGATGTGATTATGGAGAAACGCGGCTTAGTACTGTTTGTTGGCGCGACAGGTTCGGGTAAATCGACATCACTAGCGGCACTGATTGATCACCGTAACCGTAATAGCGGTGGTCATATCATCACCATTGAAGACCCGATCGAGTTTGTCCACAACCACCGAAAATCACTGATCAACCAGCGAGAAGTCGGGGTTGATACTCGTAACTTCCATAGCGCTCTGAAAAACGCCCTCCGCCAAGCACCTGATGTGATTTTGATCGGCGAGATCCGAGATCAGGAAACCATGGAGCAGTGCCTGACCTATGCAGAAACAGGTCACTTAGCGATCTCCACACTACATGCCAACAACGCTAACCAAGCAATTGATCGTATTATTAACTTCTTTCCGCAAGCACGGCATAAACAGATCTTCCACGACCTTGCGCTTAACCTTAAAGCCGTGGTTTCTCAGCGTCTGATTCCAACCATTGAAGGTAAACGCTGTGCTGCCATTGAGATACTTCTAGGTACTTCCAGTATCCAAGAACTGATAATGAAAGGTGATGTGAAAGGGATCAAAGAGGTAATGTCTAAAGGTTCTGATACCACCGGCATGCAAACCTTTGATGACTCCCTATTCAAACTCTTTGACGAAGGTAAGATCACGCAAGACCAAGCTATTGTTAATGCCGACTCTGCCAACGATATGCGCCTTCGAATGAACCTTGCTGTAGTGGATGACAAAGCTGAAAAGACCGATGCAGCGCCTGAACCAGAAAAGCAGTCCTTCGATGAAGATAATCCGCTAGCTGGGATTAAGCTATTGGATGAAGACGAAGAGGTTTGATTAAAAACCGGACTAGAGCGGGATAAGGCAGAGAAAACCGGCTAAAAACAGCTTAAGCCCCGTTCGGGGCTTAACTACCGCAGGCTTTAGCGAGATCACTCTTTCGAAGCCTCATCAAAACTTCCCTAAAATGAACAACTGATCTGTCGAGAAAATTATCATATGATGATTTTCATTGGACTCTTTAAAGCCACCAGGTTTTCTTCATGCTCAAAAAACTGTTTGTCGCTGATCTATATCTCAAAGTTAGAAAGAACAAATTTGAGATCAAGAACCTAACCGAAAACGGCGCTTGGAAGATCGCTACTCCAGAGCAATCTTTCACCACGGACAGACTGTTAGTCGGCCAGTTCTCCGCCGCAGAGCCTGTGCTGAAAGAGCTAGTAAAAGGTGTAATGCCCAGCGGCTTTATGAAGAAAAGTGCCCAAATACTTATCCACCCGATAGATATGGTTGAAAGCGGACTTTGCGAAGTAGAAGAACGAATTTTCACTGAACTGGGGCTAGGTGCAGGCGCGTTTAAAGTTAAGCTGCATGTAGGTGAAGGGTTGACAGATGACGAAGCTAAAAAGCTACTTCAGGTTGGATGAGAGATTTCCTTCTCAATAAGTAGCTTTTCATTGCCCCAAACCAATGTGATCTATAAAAGCAGCTTTGTGCCAAAAGCGGACATCAGTTCTTGCTTCTACCCCTTCGGTGAAACATAGTGTTCTGAACAGGATATATTTAAAGATTTAGAGAGGCTTGAAATGGATTTTAAGTATAGTTTTGTTAGTACTCATCAAGATCTCATTGATAGCTATACAGCTATAAAAAACCATCAATCGGGCCTTAGCACTTGGTCGAGGAGCCTTATTTTATTACTTGGATTTATGTGGCTGTTTGGTTTTCTATTCCTATCCCCCAGTGTCGATAATTTTATACAACCACTAATTTGGTTATCTCTTGGATGTCTAATAATTTGGAAAGTAGCCTTAAAACCCTTTTTGGAAGTAAAGCAGATAAAAGAAGCTAGTGATCCAGAACAGCAAGTGGATCTGGTTTTCCATGATGATGGTATTGAGATTACAGCAGAGGAAGGAGTAAAGGTTTTTCGTAGATGGGAAGAGCTTGAAGAGTTCCACAGCTTTAAAAAAGGGATCTTTTTTGGTTTTTCTGATGGCGCTGCCAGCTGGCTACCTCTGAGGGTATTCAGCACAAAGGAAGAAAAACAGGGCTTTATTCAATCAATAATAAATAAATTTGAGCAAGCTTAATCTCTAAATTGACTTAAAGAAAACATGGAATGTTGTGAATATTATGCGATTCCTTACATATTCTGAGTCACTGTTTGGTGCTTCTCTTGTCTTTCTGTTTTGTTACTTAGCCGCTTTTAATTATGAGCTAGGTGGAAGAGAAGCAGCCTGTAGTATTGATCTTGTAGCGTCCACTGAAGGTACATGCGTTGTCAATTCTGAAGGATCTTCTGATTTCAGGCTAATCGCGCATTTCGGAGGGGACAAAAACACTGTAAATACCAGAATTCCACTCTCCATCCGTATTTCCTCAAAGAATTATGATCATTCGGAAAGAGGCACCATTCAAAAATTAGCGAGTACAGGAGCTGGTAAAAGATACTATTCATTCTTGAATTATGGTGTATTCAAATTGCCTGTAAGTAAGTCAATCAAAGTTCATTTTCAAGCAGGTGAAGAAGTCGAAAAGTTGCAACTCTTCGAGGCTAGAATAATACTTAACCCTAGAAACATTTATGTGTATACATTCGCCTTTCTGTTTTTAGCGTTACTTCTCGTTTCCATTTACTCACGAAAGAAGACCTTCATAAAAAGGTATGGAAAACCTATTCCATATGTTCTCTTTGTTTTCGTGGCAATGTGGACGTTAACATGGAATGTTTAAGCGTTAATGTCTCCTCTGTGTCGAGAGCGGCCTCTAACAGGCTTAATGTTAGTTCATGAATTAATGAGTAATCTACGATGAGGGTCAAAGCTAGTCACTTTATTACGATGTGTATAGCGTTTCTTTGTTTGCTGATAGCGTCTATCTCTCTAACAAAGGATAGGGACGGCGGGTATATTCATGTCGAATCCTCAGATCGTTACATCGAGCTTAGCAATAAGAAAATGCTTACGGAAGAAGAAAGACAGGAACTCCATACTGAAATCCAGATGCATGAAGCTAAGATACAGGAGGCGATTGAAAAGGATATGGGCCGCAGTCCTTCTCAGCAGTGATACATAATGTCTGCAAAGTGTCGTTAGCAGACCTAATCCTTCTCGGACTCATTACGTATAATTAACACATACTTTCTACCTTTCAACAGTTCTATTCCGCTTTTAGCCGCCCTATCCCGTTTCAAGCAGCTTTCCACCGCCTTCAAAACCAAAAAAGCCCCGCTAAAAGCGGGGCAAGATATAGCTTAGAGTGAAGTCGCGAAGAAGAAATGCGGGTGGATCACACCCTTTCAATCACGGTAGAGATCCCCTGTCCCATGCCAATACACATGGTCGCTAGACCTAAGGTTCCATCCTGTTGTTCTAGCACGTTCATTAGAGTGTTAGTGATACGTGAACCTGAGCAGCCCAATGGATGACCTAGGGCGATCGCACCACCTTTTAGGTTTACCTTATCTTCCATCTTATCGAGCAGTTTCAGTCCTTTAAGTACAGACAGACCTTGCGCGGCGAAGGCTTCGTTAAGCTCGACATAGTCGATATCTTCGATGCTAAGACCTGCGCGTTTCAGAGCCTTCTGAGTCGCAGGTACTGGTCCATAACCCATAATGGATGGATCACAACCGGCTACCGCCATGCTGACAATACGTGCACGTGGCGTTAGCCCTAACTCTTCTGCTTTAGCCGCCGACATCACCAGCAGTGCAGATGCACCGTCAGAGAAGGCAGAGGATGAGCCCGCTGTTACTGTACCCACTTTCGGTACGAACACCGGCTTAAGCGCGCCCAATGTTTCAACTGTAGTTTCTGGGCGAATAACTTCATCCGCTTCGACTAGCGACTTAAAGCCGTTTTCGTCATGACCTTCAACCGCGATAATTTCGCTATCCCATAGGCCATCCAGATGTGCTTGATGTGCTAGACGGTGAGAGCGCGCTGCGAACTCATCCTGCATTTGACGGTTGATACCGTTCATTTTGCCTAGCATCTCTGCTGTTACGCCCATCATCATCGCTGCTTTAGCCACTTTTTTGGACATCTCAGCATTGATATCAACACCGTGCATGATGGATACATGGCCCATATGCTCCACACCACCCGCAATAAAGATATCGCCATTGCCAGTCATGATGCCTTGGGCTGCTGCATGTAGCGCTGCCATAGATGAACCACATAAGCGGTTGATCGTTTGTGCCGCTACCGTATGAGGAAGGCCTGCTAGCAGTGCAGCATTTCGGCCAATATTGAAGCCCTGTTCTTTCGTCTGGTTTACACAGCCCCACATCACATCTTCGATGTCTGCAGGGTTTAGTGCTGAGTTACGCTCTAACAGCGCTTTGATGACCGCAGCTGATAGCGCTTCGGCACGAACATTTCGGAACGAGCCATTTTTCGATTTACCCATCGGGGTACGAACACCGTCAACGATGACTACATCATTTGGTTTCAAGTTCATGATCTTTACCCCTTAACCCTGAGCATTTTGTGGAAAGTATGTTTCGCCAGCAGCGGCCATCTGTTTCATCTTGTCGGTTGGCTGATACAACGGTCCAAGACCCTCGTATTTCTGTGCCATGGCGCAGAATTCAGCTAAACCAATCTGATCCAGATAATGCAGCGCACCTCCACGGAATGGAGGGAAACCAATACCGTAGATCAAGCCCATATCTGCTTCTGCAGGGCTAGCAACAATGCCATCTTCCAAGCAGCGAACGGTTTCGATACATAGAGGAATCATCATGCGTTCGATGATCTCTTCATCAGTGAACTCACGCGTTTCTTTGGCAATACCATCAAGCATTGCTGGTACTTCCTCATCCACAATTTTCTTCGGCTTACCTTTACGATCGAGTTCGTAACGATAGAAGCCTTTGCTGTTTTTCTGACCAAAGCGCTCTAGAGAGAACATACGGTCGATAACGTTTTCGCCTTCATGGCTCATGCGATCAGGGAAACCTGCTGCCATCACACTATCGGCATGGTGCGCAGTATCGATACCGACTACGTCTAGAAGGTAGGCAGGACCCATCGGCCAGCCGAAGCGCTCCATCACATTATCGACTTGTTTAAAGTCCGCACCATCTTCAAGTAGTGCAGTAAAACCGCCAAAGTAAGGGAACAAAATACGGTTAACTAAGAAGCCTGGGCAATCATTTACAACGATTGGGGTTTTGCCCATCGCTTTTGCGTAAGCAACTGTACGAGCTACTGCATCTTCAGAGGTTTTCTCGCCACGGATAACTTCCACTAGCGGCATTTGATGCACAGGGTTGAAGAAGTGCATACCACAGAAGTTCTCTGGATTTTTAAGCGCTGTTGCCAACTCAGTAATAGAGATAGTAGAAGTGTTAGACGTCAGTACCGCGCCTTCTGGCAGCGTGCCTTCAACTTCAGCAAGCACGGCTTTCTTCACATTTGGATTTTCAACAACCGCTTCGACCACAAGATCAACGCTACCGAAGTCTCCGTAGTTAAGCGTTGGCGTAATGTTGTTTAGCACCGATGCCATTTTCATCGCATCCATACGGCCACGAGATACGCGTTTGTTCAGCAGTTTAGTCGCTTCATCCAGACCTAACTGAAGCGCTGCATCGTTGATATCCTTCATCAAGATAGGCGTACCTTTAGAGGCAGATTGGTAAGCAACACCACCACCCATAATACCGGCACCCAGCACAGCGGCCTTTTTAACTGGCTCGGCTTTGCTCTCAAAACCTTTGCTGACTTTCTTGATGTATTGGTCTTTCATAAACAGACCAACAAGGGATGCGCACACATCCGTTTTCGCAACTTTTACAAAGCCTTTAGCTTCGATCTCGTTGGCTTTTTCGCGAGGAAGATTCGCGTGCTTTTGAATCGTTTTAAGCGCAGCCATTGGTGCAGGGTAGTGAGGACCCGCTTTACCACCGATCACACCTTTTGCAGATTCAAACGCCATCATCTGCTCAACCTGATTTAGTTTGATCGGCGTTTTCTTCTCTTCACGGCGCGCGTGGTAATCAAACTTACCCGCGATACAACCTTTCAGCAGATCTAGAGCCGCAGCTTTAATCTGATCTCCCGTTACAACCGCATCTACACCGCCATCTTTAAGTGCGGCATCAGGGCGCTTCTCAGCACCTGCGCAGATCCACTCATTGGCGTTATCCACACCAATTAAGCGTGGTAGACGAACTGTGCCGCCCCAACCTGGGTAGATACCTAGCTTAACCTCAGGCAGACCTACTTTGGCTTGGTCACTCATCACACGGTAATCTGTGGATAGCGCCAATTCAAAACCACCACCTAGGCATAGGCCATTAATTGCAGTAACGGTTGGACAGCGCATATCTTCGATCTGATTCAGTAGGCTGTGGATATCCATCAAGCCTGCAATCAGGTCTTCATCTTCAGCAGAGAAAAAGCCCATAAATTCGGTGATATCCGCGCCAACAATAAAGCAGTCTTTGGCACTGGAGAAAATCACACCACGAATATCATCTAGGTTACACAGGGCATTTACCGCTTCGCGCAGTTCAGCCAAAGTCGCCTGATCGAGTTTATTAACAGCATCGCCTTTGCGGTCAAACACCACATCGTAGATCCCGTCTTCGATCGACTGTACGTAAATCGATTGTCCTTCGAAAAGCATCTAAGTTGCTCCGTCTATTTTTATTTTTGGCTTGGCGAAGTGCCTAAGCGCTTTTTAGTTATGCTGTTTACAGCTTACTCTCTAGCTCAGGCACGGCATCGAACAAGTCAGCCACCAGCCCGTAATCAGCCACCTGAAAAATTGGGGCTTCTTCATCTTTGTTGATCGCAACAATGATTTTGGAATCTTTCATACCCGCTAAGTGCTGGATCGCACCGGAGATACCCACGGCGATATACAACTCTGGCGCGACCATTTTGCCGGTCTGACCAACCTGCATGTCGTTAGGTACAAAGCCGGCATCAACCGCTGCACGAGATGCACCAACAGCCGCACCAAGCTTGTCCGCCACTTTGTTAAGTAGTTCGAAGTTGTCACCGTTGCCCATACCACGGCCACCGGAGATTACTACTGAAGCAGCGGTTAGTTCTGGACGATCACTTTTCGCCAGCTCTTCAGAAACAAAGCTAGATAGGCCGCTATCGCATGATTCTGCAAGGCTTACGATCTCTGCAGAACCACCAGTGCTAGCGACAGGATCAAAGGCTGTACCACGAACGGTGATAACTTTAGTGCTATCACTGGACTGTACTGTCGCAATAGCATTACCGGCATAGATCGGACGTTTGAAGGTATCCGCTGCTTCTACGGCAATAATGTCTGAGATCTGATTTACATCTAGCAGTGCTGCAATGCGCGGTAGGAAGTTCTTACCTGTTGTCGTTGCAGAAGCCAGGATGTGGCTATAGTCAGCAGCAACCGTTAGCACCAACTTACTGATATTTTCTGCCAGCTGATGTTCATAAGCCGCGTTATCAGCCAATAGAACTTTACTCACACTTGATACTTGTGCCGCCGCATCCGCAACTGCCTGACAGTTAGCACCTGCAACTAGCAGGTGAACATCACCACCAATCGCATTTGCAGCAGCTAAGGTATTGAGGGTTACAGGTTTAAGCTCGTTATTATCATGTTCGGCAATTACAAGAATAGTCATCTGATCACCCCCTTAAATTACTTTAGCGTCATTACGTAGTTTTTCGACTAGCTCATCTACAGAGCTAACTTTGATACCTGCTTGACGCTCTGATGGCGGATCGACACGTAGTAGCTGCAGATTACTCGCTACAGACACACCCAGTTCATCAGTCGTTAGGACATCAAGCGGTTTACGCTTCGCTTTCATAATGTTTGGCAGGGATGCGTAACGTGGTTCATTAAGACGTAGATCGGTTGTTACAACTGCTGGTATAGCCAGGTTGACCGTTTGCAAACCACCGTCGATTTCACGGGTGACGTTGATGCTATCGCCAGTTACCTCAACTTCTGATGCAAAGGTACCTTGTGGGCGATCCAACAAAGCAGCCAACATTTGACCGGTTTGGTTGTTATCAGAATCGATCGCTTGCTTACCAAGAATCACCATGCCTGGCGCTTCTTTTTCTACAATTTTGGCTAATAGCTTAGCGACAGAAAGGGAATCAGGGTTGGTTTCGACATCAACACGGATACCGCGATCGGCACCCAATGCTAGCGCTGTACGGATCTGCTCTTCGCAGCTCTTATTACCAATAGAAACAACGACAACTTCATCCGCTGTACCCGCTTCTTTTAAACGTACAGCCTCTTCAATTGCTATCTCGCAAAATGGATTTAGAGCCATTTTTACGTTAGCTAAATCGACATCACTGTTATCTGCTTTGACACGGGCTTTGACGTTGTAGTCAATCACACGTTTTACGGCAACCAGTACTTTCATAACCGCCTCTTTGTATTGTTATTTTGGTAACCCGTACACATAAGAAAATAGGGTTACTTTCATAGAGGGAAGCTCATTCCCCAAGCTATGTATAAATCTTAGTCTCAGACTGAAATTCAACAATGACAAAAAGCAGCTACATCGCTAACAAAAAATAGCAATATTAATCAAAGCCCCGTAAATAAAGGGCTTAAGACAGGATCAAGCGCAAACAAATACAATCAAAAGGTATCAAAAAAGTTACCTTTTTTGGCAATAGCTAAAAGGACAGGCATAAAAAAAGGGCTAATAAGCCCTTTTTATAATCCAATTTATCTTATAAATATTTTTTTAAGCTGAAAGCACCACGAAGATCGCCTGTGGAAAAACCTGTCGCTTTGTCTTCCGGGTAAAGGGTCTGAAGCTGCTCAGCTATCTCTGGTTTAATCTTGGAACCATGACAAGCTAAGCATTGATCAGCGACGGGGATCGCCTTCATCATGCGGAATACTTTTCTACCTTCTTCGTCTACGACAACTTGCGAGAAACCTAAGGTTTTTAGATTAGCCCCTTGCTTAGCTTTGGATTCAAACTGTTCAAGAATCGCCTTTTCCCACTGATCAGGTGCATTTTGCGGGTTACGTAGTTTTAAACTAGTACGCTCAACATGCCATTCAGAATTATCATTCACGCTTTTTGTAAGACCTTCAGCCTTGGTATTACAAACGTTGATGGCAGCGATAGCACCGCCCTCTTTTTTTGCCGCTTTGAGTTCTGAGCCAAGCGTGGTCACTAGCTCTTTAATGACACCTTTAGCTTCGTTCTGCAGTTCAGGAATATTTACCGAGAATTGTTCCGCTTGAACCGGAAGAGCAGCCGCTAGAGCAGCAGTAAAAAAGAGTGCTTTCACCTTGGACCTCACTGGATAGGGTGTTCATAAGATGAGGTCATTATACAATTTCATATAGATTAGTAAATACTAATATTTAAGAGCCATATATTAAAAATGCATATTATTTTTGTAGGAAGGCCATAAATGCCTTTTGCGCTTCTTCAGATAACAAGCGCTGATAAAACAATGCCCCTTCACTATCAATCACTTGGTGAACGGACTTTAAGGTTTCTGCTTTCATCAACTGTTTAGCTGCAATAACCGAATCAACAGGGCTATCAGCTAACTTTTTAGCGCGATTCCGAGCTGTTTCTAGGAGCAGATCAGGTTCTGTGATTTGATTCACAATTCCAAGTTGCTCAGCTTTGATAGCATCAAAACTTCGACCTTCAACCAGTAGCTCAAAAGCATGTCGATGCCCTACTAGTTGTGGAAACAACAAAGTAGACGCCCCTTCAGGTATTAAGCCCAACTGCACAAAAGGCATTTTACAACGCAGATTATCTGCAGAAACAACGAGGTCACAATGCAAGAGCATGGTCGTGCCTATACCAACGGCATCGCCATGCACCGCTGCGATGATTGGTTTAGGAAAACTTGCCAGTGTATGCAAGAACACCAATACATCTTGCAGAATATTAGGGTTATGCGCTGCTGATACAAAATCACTTATATCATTACCCGCACAGAAAGACTGACCTTGCGCTCTAAAAAGCACAACATGAACATTAGGGTCTTCCGCTGCTTGCTTAAGTAACGCCGTCATTTCGACATACATTGCCAACGTCAGCGCATTTTTCTTATCTGGTCGGTTTAGATTTATCTCAAAAACAGAGCCCTGCTTTTCGGTTAAAACGGTAGCCACTATTTAGGCTCCTCTACTACATTAACGGTTGTCGCAGGCTGATAATGTTCTGGCAGGTATTCGCGAACCATCTCACTGCTTCGCCCCCACGAATGACAACTATCAAGCATAAATTCAGCACCTTGAGCGAGCACATCTTTATCGCTACTCGGCCAGATAGATTGGATAGCAGTCGTCGCCAGAACAGGTAAAAGTTCATTCATATGCGTACAACCCGCAACACCACCTACACGGTCTTTAGCTATGCGCAGCCAGCCAGGTCCGATACGTGTACCTTGCAGTTGCGCATATGCTGCACCAACTTTTTTACAGATTCGAAAGGGGGAATAATCTATACAAGCTTCGACCTGTTTGATCAGTAAACCTTTATCGAGGGTCAGGCGAATGCTCATATCATGAAACGCTTCGCCTGCAGGAACATAACCACCGCGTTCAGGGTTATCCACATCTCGCGTTTTAACATCGGTCATACGGGCTTCAATATCCCATAAACCATCATCACGAAGATAACCATTACACATCACAGTCCGATTATGATGAGTTTCACGCCGAGTTGGTCGAGATAAAGGCATATTGATCAATTCCCTTTATTCGGTTTTAAGCTGCGTTGGCATTATCATCTGCAGAAGGTTTTAGCAGACGGCGAAGCACCTTTCCGACATTGGATTTTGGCAGGTCTTCAGCAAACTCGACTTGCTTTGGAACCTTGTAGCGAGTCAGTTTATCTTTACACCAATCCCTAACATCCTCACGGGATAGATCAGGATTATTGCTAACCACGAAGACTTTAACGATCTCGCCAGTCTTATCATCTGGAATGCCAATAGCTGCACATTCCACAACATCAGGGTGCTGGGTAATGACATCTTCCACTTCATTTGGATAGACATTAAAACCAGATACGATAATCATATCTTTAGCACGATCGACGATGCGGAAATAGCCTTCCTCATCAATCGTGGCGATATCCCCGGTGATAAAGTAACCATCATCGGTAAATGAGGAAGCGGTCGCCTCTTCTCTTTGCCAGTAACCTCGCATAACCTGCGGGCCTTTAACACAAAGTTCGCCGGCTTCACCTTGGACCACGTCCTGACCATCCGTACCAATAATACGAACATCGGTGTGAACCATCGGCAGCCCGATTGTGCCAGTGCGGTTATCATCGGGTGGGTTGAAACACACCGCTGGAGAGGTTTCGGTGAGGCCGTAGCCCTCTATCACGTCACAACCCGTTTTATCTTTCCAAAGTACCGCCGTAGAAGGATTCAGCGCCATACCACCGGATGCTGTAAATTTCAGATTACTGAAATCGACTTGGGCAAAGTTATCATCGTTACACAGCGCAACAAACAGCGTATTCAGACCGACAAACGTACTCATACGCCACTTCTGCATCTCTTTAATAAACCCTGGAATATCCCTTGGGTTTGGAATCAATACACTATGACCACCCATCAACGAAACCACCTGAGCTACGGTGAAAGCGTAGATATGATAAAGCGGTAGTGGTGAGATCACCGTTTCAGTCCAATCAACACCGGGAACCGTTAAACGCTCCTGTGCTTGTAGCATGTTAGAGATAAGATTGGCGTGAGTTAGGATCGCGCCTTTAGAAACGCCTGTTGTACCACCTGTATACTGCAAGACAGCAACATCAGATGATTCAACTTTGACTGGATTTGGTTGCTGACCATCATATTTGTAGAATGCGGAACGAAGCGGAATCGCTTGAGGCAGATTGTAATCTGGCTCCATCTTCTTCAAGTACTTAACCGCAGCATTCAGAAGATTACGCTTAATAAAATCGTGAAGATCCCCTACTTGAGTCACGAACAGGGTTTCAATCTGCGTCTTATCCAAAATCTTTTCAGCATTGTGGGCCATGCTCTTGTGGATAATCAGCGCCTTCGCACCGGAGTCGTTAAACTGGTGCTGCATCTCTTGCGGGGTATAAAGCGGGTTGGTGTTCACAACCACCAGCCCTGCACGCAAAATACCAAATAATACAATGGGGTACTGAATCAGGTTAGGCAGCTGGATCGCTACCCTATCACCTGGCTGCAAGTTGGTTTCTTGCTGAATATAAACAGCAAACGCCGCAGATAAACGATCCAATTCGTTGTAATCAATCGTGCGTCCAAAGCTGGTAAATGCCGGTTTTGGGCCAAAGTTCTTTTGCACATGCGCTAGAACATCTGGAACAGTTTTAAAACCGTAATGATTTATATCAGCCGGAATTGTATCGGCGGCAGGAAGTTGCTGCATCTAAGGTTCCTCATGTAATTATTTTTATAAGGGATCTATGTCGGTAATTTTAGGCTACGGGAAAAAGTACAGCCAATTTTGTCGCTAGCATAATGTCACCATCAGCCTGTACTCGACCCGCCATGAACGCCTGCATACCATCCGTTTCACCCGACATGATCTCTTCGAGAGTAATAGAGTCCATTGTCAATGTCACGGTAGCGTCATCACTAACACCTTCCGCCACATCACAACTACCCTCTTTCACTGTCACAAACCAAGAGTCACCATCGCTAATGTCGTACTGAAAAATTGCATCTGTGTCAGCTGCAGCATCGGCATTAAAACGATTTTTCATTTCTGTAAAAACTGCATTCAAGTCGGACATTTCAGATACCTCTTTGTCATTTTTATTCTTTAACGCATAACGTTTTGCGTTGAGCTTTAAGAGGCCGCGTAAAAGCGTGCGGCCTACTGGATTATTAAGTGCTTTCTTCACGTCTATACCTCGCTTAGAAAGCAAAGTGTTCTTGATCCATATCCATCAGGTTATCTGCACCTGATTGCATTGTTTCAACCAAACTACGAGTACGCGGCAAGATTCGTTGGAAATAGAAACGTGCTGTAGTCAGTTTAGCTTGGTAGAAAGCAGCATCACCTTCACCTGCAGCTAACTTTTCTTGAGCCACTTTAGCCATACGCGCCCAGAAGTAACCCAATACAACATAACCTGAGTACATGAGGTAATCGACAGATGCTGCACCCACCTCATCGCGGTTTTGCATCGCTTTCATACCGATCTTCATCGTTAGATCACCCCACTCTTTATTCAGCTCAGTTAGCGGTTTGATGTACTGTTGTAGATCGCTGTTGTCAGATTCAGCCTGACAGAACTTATGCAGGATTTTAGTAAAGCCTTTTAGAGATTCACCTTGAGTCATCAATACCTTACGGCCTAGTAAATCTAAAGCTTGGATCTGAGTAGTACCCTCATACAACATAGAGATACGGCTATCACGTACGTTTTGCTCCATACCCCACTCTGCGATAAAGCCATGACCACCAAAGACTTGAAGGCCGTGGTTAGCGGATTCGAAACCAACTTCGGTCAGGAATGCTTTGGCGATCGGAGTTAGGAAGGCAAGCAATGCATCGGCTTGTTTTTTCTCATCGCCTTCAGCTCGTTCAACCTTATCTACCAGCTGAGCACAGTAGTAGATCATTGCACGACCACCTTCAGCAAAAGCCTTCTGAGTCAGCAACATTTTACGAACTTCAGGGTGTACGATAATTGGATCGGCCGCTTTTTCTGGGTTAGCAGGGCCATTTAGAGCGCGCATCTGCAAACGATCTTTGGCATACACTAGTGAGTTTTGAAAGCCCCATTCTGCATGCGCCAAGCCCTGTAAAGCTGTACCTAGACGCGCAGTGTTCATAAAGGTAAACATGCAGTTAAGGCCTTTATTCTCTGGCCCAATTAGGTAACCCGTCGCCTCATCAAAGTTCATGACACAAGTCGCATTACCGTGAATACCCATCTTGTGCTCTAGAGAGCCACAACTAACGCCGTTATCTGTACCTATAGTTTCTGGCAAGTGCTTAGGTACGATAAACAGGGAAATACCTTTTGTACCTGCAGGCGCATCTGGCAGGCGTGCCAATACGATATGCACAATGTTATCTGCCATATCGTGCTCACCGGCAGAGATAAAGATTTTGGTACCGGAGATCTTGTAGCTGCCATCACCTTGAGGTTCTGCTTTAGTACGCAGCATACCTAAATCAGTACCACAATGAGGCTCAGTCAGGCACATAGTGCCCGTCCATTCGCCGGATACCAATTTAGTAAGGTAAGTTTGTTTCTGATCTTCTGTACCATGGGCATGCAGAGTATTCATCGCACCATGACTTAGACCTGGGTACATACTCCAAGACCAGTTAGCCGTACCGACCATTTCATTCACAATGATGCCGATAGATTCTGGCAGGCCTTGGCCGCCGTATTCAGCTTCATGTGCTAGTGATGGCCAACCACCTTCAACAAACTGGTCGTAAGCTTCTTTAAAACCTTCAGGGGTTTTAACAGCACCATCATTCCACTGACAGCCCTGCTGATCACCAATCTGGTTTAACGGAGATAGAACACGCTCAGCAAACTTAGCACCTTCTTCCATGATCGCGGCTACCATATCAGGCGTAGCATCCTCGCAACCTGAAAGACTCTGGTAATGCTGCTCAGCGTTAAGCACTTCGTTTAACACGAAGTCCATATCACGGAGGGGAGCTTTGTATTCTGGCATGACGTTTTCCTCATTCTTATTATCGCTCCGCTTATGCGGATAAGTGGTGGCGAGCACCAATACAGTATGTATTTAAGAATGGTTCAAAGGTCGTAATACGCCAATAACAAAACTTACCAGTTTTAGTGACAAAAAATGGCATCCAATATTAGATAGCGCTTTATTTGCTGTATAAACTGGGCTCTAAATAACAATTAAGAGCAGCTGCAATGACATATTTCGTCACAGCCATATTGCACCGCAATATAAAGACAAAAAAGCCGGCTAATAGCCGGCTTTTAAAGAAGTAAAAATATTAGTTTATGTAATTAAATAAACTAAGGTCTTGGACCTTGGCGAAACTTGCATAGGATGCCTGAAGCGCCGTTTCTTGCAGGGCAAATCGACTAATCGCTTCGTTATAATCTAGATCTTCAAATGAAGATAGAGCCTCCTGAGTAAAGAGTTTATAGTCTTCGTTTACAAGGTCCTGTTGCTCTAGAGCATTTAATCGACCACCAATACTTGATCGCGATGCAATATTCTTTTCTTCTATAGCTAAAAGGTTATCGAGAATATGATCCATACGCTCAGTAAATTGCTCTTTTCCTTTAGTGGAAGAAAGGTCAGCGGTTTCCAGCGCTTCTTTCAAATCTAGCGCAGTGTTCAAAATATTGTGCTGATCAAAAACATCTAATTCAGCAGTACCATCATTGCTAGAGTTCACCTCTATTTCTACACCTCCAATTGTAATTTTGGAGGTACCTGATGGTAATGCATAAGTTCCGTCCATCAATACAGCAGGATCATCTGGCGTGACAAAAGCACCATTTTTATCAGTGATTTCAAGATTACCAGCATTTACAGTAATACTAAGAGGCCCATTGGCAGCCATATAGACACCAAAAGCTTCAGCATCCCCACCAAAAATATCTACCTCACCAACAACCTGAACTGTTTGGGTGACATTTTCGATTACATAGCCAGGAACTTTGGCAACTTTTTCAAAAACCTCAAATCCTGAATCAGTCGAAGCAATTTTATTTTCAGGTCCTACCTGTAAAAAACGCTGCCCATCATCGCCATTAAATACATATCTACCCGTTGCAGAATCCAATGTATATGGCTGAGTAAACCCCTTATTTCCTGCAAAAAGGTACTCCCCCTGCACATCTGTAGTATTCATCAAACTGTCTAGGGACTTAATTATTTCATCTACTTCAGATGCAATTACTCTTCTATCAGTATCGGTTAAAGTTCCATTTTTACCCTGAATGGTAAGCTCTCTTAAACGGATAGATTGATTATTAATCTGCTCAATCGTAATTTCTTCTAACTCTAACCGTCGCTCCGAGACCTCAATATTTCCAGAAAATTGTTCCGTACGGGCAATCTCTTTCTTAAACTTCTGAATCTGAGCTGATGCCAAAGGATCATCCGACGGCTGTAAAACTCGCTTACCAGTGGATAACTGCTGCTGAGTCTGGAATAGATCAGCACTTGCCTTGCCAAGGTTATCAATATTACTAAGAAATACTTGCTGTGTAGAGATTCTCATCTGTTATCTCCTTAAACACTTTGTAGCAACGAATCAAAGATTGTTTGAGCAGCTCGTATGAGCTGCGCTGAAGCTTGGTACGCCTGTTGATACTGAACCAACTTCGCAGCCTCTTCATCCAAATTCACACCCGCAATACTGGAGCGCTGTTGCTTATTAGAATCCAAAACAGCTTTACCTGCCTGCGCATTAACCTGCGCTACAGCAGCTTCCGTACCTACACGTTCAACTGTTTGGCCATATTTGTCTTGATATGATGCACCCTCCACAGTTTTTGCAAACTGTAGATCCGACATCAATAAAGCATTACGGTTATCAGAAACACCATCGGTATTCGCTCTAACCACGAAGGTATCGTTAATATCTGGCTGATTACTAATGGTTAGCTCAAAACCAGCAAGCTGAATCGATTGTCCAGATACATACTGGCCTACCTGCCGATCACCATCACCATCCGTTAACACGTAATAAGCTGCATCGGTGGAACTATCATGCTGTACTGTAAATGAATCACCTGCAGCCGCACCCGTGATATCAAGTGTCACACCAAAAGTAGCCGTCAGATCTAACTGCGACCCCGTAAGTGCAACGCCTGTCTGAGTATTAGCCGGGGTTGCGGAATCGGTAATATCAAAATTACCCGAACCATCTTCAGTAATAGTTAGCGGGAACGTAATACCCGACATGACACTGAAATCAGTCACTGTAAGATTGGATGCAACACCGGTATTGGTTGCAGCTGGCGTATCAATAACCTCCAACGCGGTTCTAAAAGAAACGTCTATCGGTGGCGTCATTTCACCCGCAACCACAGACTGTGCAGCATAATCTTGATCAGTGATACTAACTGAAGCGACAGCGGTACCGGTATTACCAGAATCTTCAGAGGTTGCTAACGGCGCGGCCAAAGCTAACTGTCTAGCTTGGTTCAATACCGTATCAATTTCAGAAGCGGCATTTCGAGTCGGCCTAATTAAAAACTTATCACCTGTTGCAAAGCTACCCGCAGCATCCATGGTAACCGTGACGCCATCTATGCGTAGCGTTAAGTCCCCGTTCGCTGCATCCAGATAAAACTCACCATCTTGATCGACTTCAGACGCATTGGTTGGAGCTGGACCATTCGCATTTAAACTAGCTTGATTCCAACGCATCTCATCGCTGCCGCGAATCAAAGTAAATTCTTGAGGGCCACTAAAAATCAACTCGTATTCTGTAGCCTGAACCTGGCTTACATCGCTTATGACCGCACTACCTGTAGTGGTAGATAAGTTATCCCTTTCTGCTAAAACACGGTTAGATGCAGCCGAGCCGGAATTAATGTCAGTAAACATCAAACCACCCGGATTGCCATCAAGATCCATACCTTTTTGATGCTGTTCATTCATAGTGTCAGCAAAAACTAACGCGATACGACCTAACTCATCGAGAGTCTCGTTCAGGGTATTTTCGCGGTAATCCAACATCCCTCCGATCTTACCCCCAGTCACCTGATTGGTAATATCACCAACACTGTTACCTATTTGGATACCTAGATTAAGCTGACTACTATCGGCAGGACTCGTAATGGTATACAGGGTATTTGCACTCTGACCTACGACTAGTGGTTCACCATTACCGATAAAAACACTTACCTCACCAGTATTGCCATCTTCAAGAGTGGTAAAACCTATATACTCTGATAGCTCTTCTAGTTTCGCATCGCGTTGATCCAAAAGCTCGCTGGAAACGTTACCGGCCGCTTTTGCGATACGAATATCATCATTAAGCTGAGCTATATTCCCTGCAATAGTATTGATAGTTGCAACATTGCTCTCTAGACGGCCATTAATGGTATCGTTTTGGCGGCGGATATTAGCGTCTAGATCGTTAAAGCGCTGCACTAATGCTTCAGATTGAGCAATAAACAATTCGCGGTTTGGCAAACTTACCGGGTCATCAACGGCAGTCTGTAAAGCACCAAAATAGTCATCCATCGCTTTGGATATACTAGTCACATCAGACGCCATGAGGTTATCTAACTCATTGGCAAAATCTTCAAATGCGTTATAGCTACTATATGTAGCGCTATCCGTCCAAATCTGTCTATTCAGGAAAGCATCAGCCACTCGATCGATATCATCAATTTCTACACCACCAAGATCAGCACGTGAATGAAAAACAGGTCGCTGGCGAGTGTAGCCCTCAGTATTAACATTACTGATATTCTGACCGGTCACAGACAGAGCAGTCTGATTTGCCTGCAAACTCTGAGTACCAAGTGTTAATAAACCAAAAGACATAATTGACTCCTTTTGAAGATCTTGTGCTACATCACTGAAGCGTCATTTAAGGAGAGCTGAGTAATAGGTTATCGGCTATTACTTAGCCCTCTTTAGTTGAGGAGCTTCTACTAGCTAGCAACTCACCATCAAAAATATTTCTAATCTTGTTGGCATATTCAGGATCGGTTGCATAACCCGCATCCTGTAACTGCCGAACATAATCATAAGGATCGCCCGCACTCTCCAGTGCCATTTTGTAACGTGGGCTATTTTTCAAAAATGAGACGTAATCTCTAAAGCTATCTTCATAGCTGTCATAACTGCGGAAAAACGCCTTCTCCCGTTGCGCAACACCATCACGATACTCAAGTGTAGAAACCTGCGCGCTATCGCCATCCCAGCGTCTATCCGCTTTGATATTGAAGAGGTTATTGCTGTTACTGCCATCAGGAGAACGAACCATAAACTTGCCCCACCCGGTTTCCAAAGCGGCTTGAGCAAGCAATACACGAGGGTCTACACCTAACTCACCAGCAACCTTTTCAGCCAGAGGCATCAGTTTTTCAACAAATTGTTCAGGTGATTCAAACCTATCGGGTAACGCTTCATTAACGATTTTTGAAGCGGCATTTAGCTGTTGCTCAAACACCTCTTTAACCGTGTTTTTCTGCTCTTCGGTTAAAGTAATTCCTGGCGGATTTTCCTGACCTTCTGCTTTAGCCAACAATGCCGATGCTGCGATTGAAGCAGCCTGATCAAAAGCCTGATCCAATTGACGGCTTTCGAGATCTAACGGTTTGATATCTGGTCGGCTCTGACTATCCACTTTGCCACCAAGTTGACGCACCAATACATCAGTTAAACCAATACCTTTTGATGAACCAGATAGCTCCATCGCAATCTGATTATCAAACATGCTTTGATACAGCTTGGTCTGGCTGCTATTCATAAAGTTATCTTCGCCAAATGCAGCATTGGCATCTCGCATCGATTTCAACAACATATTTACAAACAGTTGCTCGAACTGCTGAGCAGCTTGGCGCAGACCTTCATCACTATTGGTTCTCGCATGAGCCTTCAGTTTTTGAAGTTCAGTCAAGTCTGAATAGAGTTGGGCATTACTGCCTGCACCTGTTTTAATCATTTAGATCACCACTAATTCTGCTTTAAGCGCACCAGCCTGCTTCAGCGCTTCTAAAATAGCCATCAAATCACCTGGAGCGGCCCCCACCTGATTGACTGCTTCGACGATATCCTGCAAATTTGCACCTGGCGCAAACTCAAACATATGGCCCGAACCTTCATCCACCTCGATCCCAGTACGAGGGGTTACCACAGTCTGACCGCCGCCGAGAGGGTTTGGCTGGTTTACATCAACCGCTTCAGCAATAGCTACTGTCAAACCACCATGAGTAATCGCTACAGGCGCTACCTGTACGTTTTGGCCAATAATGATCGTGCCTGTACGAGAATTGATAACCACCTTCGCAGCATCTTTTGCAGGCTCTACATTAAGGTTTTCCAAAACCGATAGGAAAGATACCCGCTGCGATGGATCTCTCGGCGCACGAACACGGATAGAAGTAGCATCCATTGAAGCCGCCATATTTGGTCCCAAAAGATGGTTGATCTGTTCAGCAACACGGCGAGAGGTCGTGAAATCTGGACGATGTAGGTTTAGAACCAAGCTATCTCCCTGGTTAAAACCACTCGGTACAGAGCGCTCTACTGTTGCACCATTTGGAATACGACCTACACTTGGCACATTCAAAGATAGTCGAGAACCATCAGCACCTTGAACACCAAAGCCGGACACAACCAAATTACCCTGAGCAATCGCGTAAACCTGACCATCAGCACCCTTCAAAGGTGACATCAACAAACTACCGCCACGTAAACTTTTAGCATCACCAATAGCTGAAACGGTGATATCAATAGCCTGTCCAGGTTTAGCAAACGCAGGTAGGTCAGCATGAATTGCAACCGCTGCGACATTCTTCGATTGAGGATTAACCGTAGATGGGATCGCAACACCAAAATTGTTCAACATGTTACGGAACGTTTGCGAGGTAAATGACGTTTTATCGCCAGTACCGTCTAAACCAACAACTAAACCATAACCAACAAGTTGGTTGGAACGCACACCTGAAATAGACACCATGTCTTTAAGACGGCTTGGCGCTGCTTGGGCATAGATACTAAATAGCAGGCTACTGATTAGGACTAAAATTAATTTCATTATGTCCTCCTTAGAAAGGCATCAACGCGCCGATAAAGAAACGAGACATCCAACCCATGACATTCGTATCATGGACGGCACCTGTGCCACTGTAAGCAATACGTGCATCTGCAAGCTTAGTCGATACCACCGTATTGTCAGACCCGATATCCTGTGGTCTAACCATGCCGCTGATACGGATATATTCATCGCCTTGATTCAGGGTTAGCCACTTTTCACCTTTCACGATCAATACACCATTCGGCATAACATCATGCACTGTTACAGTGATGTTACCGCTCAGGTTATTACTCATATCCGACTTACCTTCACCGTCAAACTCGGTAGTGCTGGCTGGTAATGTAAAGCTCACTGGCTTTCCAAATGCAGTGATAGGCTCACCCAATGCAGTTGCTTGTTGCAATGAAGCTGATCCTGACTTATCAAGCTCAGTCTTGGCACTCTTCTGCGAGCTGGTACTCTCTTCCAGCATGATGGTCAGAATGTCACCGACGCGATGAGCACGACCGTCACCATAAAGGTTGATACTTGTCGCAGAATTATAGATAGAGCCATTAACAGGCTTAGGCTGCGTCAGCGACTGAGGCATCACAGGTGCATATTCAGGGTTATTTGGTTTAACTTGTTTCTGTACACAACCCGTTAATACAAAGCTGGTTGCAATAATGCCTAACAGTAGTTTCTTCATTGCTTTCACCTAGCTATCTCAATTAAAGCTGCTGACTCACGAAGGAGAGCATTTCATCGGCTGTAGATATCACTTTGGAATTCATTTCATAAGCACGTTGAGTCGTGATCATATCGACCAGCTCTTCGACCGAGTTCACATTCGATCCCTCAAGCGCCCCTTGAATCAGTACAGCTGTACCATTTTCACCGGGGTTACTAATAACCGGTGCGCCTGAAGCCCCAGTTTCGGAATAAAGGTTCTGACCTAACGATTGCAGACCTTGCGGGTTAACAAAATCCGCTAACTGTAACTGGCCGATCTGAGTTGGCTGTGTATTACCTGCAGTCACCACCTCAACAATACCGTCCGTACTGATAGAGAAGTTAACAACTTCACCCGGTAAAGTGATCGCTGGCTCAATGGTATAGCCCTCAGCAGAAACTAATTCATTATCTGCATTCAGGTGCAACTGGCCGTTTCGTGTATATGCGATATCACCGTTAGGTAAATTAACCTGCAGGAAACCGCGGCCATTAATAGCCACATCAAAAGCTTCATCGGTGATTTGAATATCACCGGTCGCAAAAATTTTCTGTGTTCCGACTGTACGCACACCCAAACCAACTTGCAGGCCCGAAGGCAGCTGCGCTTCTTCTGCGGTTTGAGCACCTGGTTGACGGCGAATCTGATACATCAGATCCTCAAAGACAACGTTGTCTTTTTTAAATCCGACCGTTGAAACGTTAGCCAAGTTATTCGAGATCACCTTCAGGTTTGTGTCCTGAGCGGTCATACCCGTTTTTGCTACATTTAATGCACCGTGCATCTACTTATCCTCAGGTGATTCTTACGATAGTTTCAAAATTGATGCCGCTGTTTCAGAATTTTCCTCTGCGGTTTTCATCATTTTTACTTGCATCTCAAATTGGCGGGAAGAACTGATAATTCCAGTCAATTCACTCACAGCGTTAACATTACTTGCCTCAAGGAAACCAGAGCGGATACGCACGTTTGCATCAGGTAAGACTTCGGCTCCGTTACCCGTAGTCATCAAACCATCCGGACCTTTAAACATTGTTTGTGGATCTGGATTCACAAGCTTGATCTGATCAGCAACCAACAATTCAGCTGTATTTTCACCCAAAGGCTGAATAGTGATTGTGCCGTTAGTTGCCACTTCAAGGTTTTCAAAAGGTGGCAAAACTATTGGGATACCCCCATTGCCCATAACCGGCAATCCACTGCCTGTTACTAACTGGTTAGCGGCATTGATCTGCAGTGAACCGGCACGGGTATACCCTTCCGTACCATCAGGTCTGATAACAGAGATCCATCCATCACCTGCAACAGCGATGTCTAACTGGCGCCCTGTTTCAATTAAAGTGCCACTAGTCACATCCGTAGCTGGACGTTCAGTCTGAGCATAGACACGAGATGCGTGACCTTCACCAAACACCTGCATCGCCCTAGCCTGCGCCAGGTCTGCCTTAAAGCCGGTAGTATTGGCATTCGCAAGGTTATTGGCATGAGCTTGCTGTGCGAGCATATTCTCTCTCGCGCCGCTCATTGCTAAATAAAGAACCTTATCCATCTGTAATTTCCACTCTGGGCAGCTTAGCTGCGCTTCTTACAAGTAAAATACTAATAACAGATACAAAGCAATCAACGTGCCAAAAACAAAAAAGGCCGCATTAGCGGCCTTTTTTAGATGTACTAGATCAATTAGATCTGAAGAATATTCTGGGTCACTGTATTCAGTGTTTCCAATGTCTTAGAGTTTGCCTGGAAGTTACGCTGTGCTTCGATCAAGGAAACAAGCTCAGCAGACAAATCAACGTTGGATTGCTCCAAAGCAGCCGACTGCAGTGTACCGTTCAAACCCGTACCTGGCGGGTTAACGATCGCATCGCCTGAAGTTAGTGTTGCTGTCCACTCAGTATCTCCAGCTGGCTGCAGACCTGATTGGTTTTCAAAGGTCGCTATAGCAACTACACCCAAATCTTGGTTCTGACCATTAGAGAAACTTGCAACCATCTCACCCGTACTGCTAAAGGTAACCCCAATCAGATCCCCTTTGGTGTAACCATCTTGCGCAGATGCTTTAACAATCGAAGCAGATGCGAACTGAGTCGTGTTAGTGATATCTAACTCGATTACCGTTGTGGAATCAGCAGGGTCTGCACCTTGGATTGTGATACTAGGAACAATTGCACCTGCAGAGAACTGATCACCATTGATTCCAGTTAACAAACCATTAGATGGGTTGAACTTAACTAGAATTGGACCCGGTTCTGTTCCAGAGCCCGCTTCACCCGGATCTAACGCCTTACCGATATCCAATTGCTCCGTACCATTTAGGTACGCATACATACGGTAAACACCTTGGAAGGAGTTATCACCCTCTTTAACTACAGGCGCAGCAAATGGTGAAGAACCAGTTGAAGCTGTAATGGTTAACGCTTGGCTAGATACTATATCTCCGGCCTCTGCTTTATATGTGATACGAATGCTCTTATTCACATTGTCATAGATAACAGACTCCACTGTTGGGTTTGCATCTAGAATCTTCGCTTCAGAAGCCGTAATTGCAGCACCAATCTGATCATCAGTAGAACCGGCAGTTAATGCTGGGATGGTAATGCCACCAATTTCCAATACTAAATCCGCCGCAATTGGAGATGTTGTGATATCGAAGTCATAAGTTTCATTTGCAGTGATTTCCGTGGCTTCAGTTACTGCCACAGTACCAGAAACTTGAACTAAATCAGGCTCAGGGAATTCAGATTTAAACCGAATAATAAAATCGCTGGAGTCTGTAGTAACCTCGATGCTTTTAATACGTGGATCACCTGTCACCGGGTCAGTTAAAGCATCAAAGAATGTACCTGAAGTCAGGCTTGTTCCAGCCGCCGCATCTAACTCTGCTATATGAGCAGCTGTTACACTTACACCTGAAATGGTATCACCAGCAACCAAACCTGTAAGCTGCTGCTGCGCTTGATATGGCCGAGCTTCAGCCATATTAAATTTAATTGTATGTTCATTACCAAGACTATCAAATGTTCTTACAGTCGTACTGTAAGTGAACGAGCCTGGCTCATCCTTATCATAGTCAGGTAGTAATTCCGCAGCATCTTCTCGAGAGTCGATATTGAAAGACAGATCAATCTCTTCAGTTGCTTTTGGAGGGCTTTCTTTCTGGGTTACAGCTAAGTTACCAATAGGAAGACGGTTACCCTCAGAGTCCAAACCATAACCCTGCAAGAAATTACCCGTCTTAGAAACAATAAAGCCGTTTTTATCTAGCTCAAATGAACCCGCTCGAGTGTAAGTCGTACCGCCCTGACCATCATCCAATTGGAAGAAACCCGAACCGTTAATCGCCAAGTCCAAGTTATTGTTAGTAAACTCAATAGTACCTGCCTGAAAGTCTTGCGCGATATCAGTTACAGTTACACCAGCACCTGCCACGTTTGATGAGCCGGCACCAACAACTGCTGTTGCGTAGATATCACCAAACTCAGTACGAGAAGATTTAAAACCTACTGTACTCGCGTTTGCAATGTTGTTACCTGTTACATCAAGGTCCGTAGTGGCCGCTTTCAGACCGGTTACCGCTGTATTAAAACCTGCCATCTTCTTATCCTCACACGCCGATCTGTTTCACATCGCTGATATCAAATGTGCCAGCTGTTGTGTTAACTTTCATACCAATACCATTTTCACCTAGAGTCACACTGTTAACTCTGTAAGCCATACTGGTATCAACCGCTTGATATTCATTATCTTCGAGACGCTCGATCACGAATGTGTAATCCCCTGGAGGGTGCTCCGGATTGCCGTCTTCGTCGAACTGCATCTGCCAAGCAAACTCATGCTCTCCCTGCTCAACAGCACCGAGTTGCATATTGTCAACCAAGGTTCCGCTTGAGTTGTAAACTTTAATTCTTACTTCTGATGCACTGGTTTCCAGATTAAATGCACCTTTAGCGAATGGGTTCATTACCGTACCCACTTCAGCCGAATCACCTGGGATAAACACTGACTGACCCACCATAGACGACGCCTGTAATGCAGCCTGACTAGACAACATTGCTTGCGATGTTTCAGCTACAGTCTGGTTAAGGTTATTAATACTCTCAACCTGCGACATAGTCGCTATCTGCTGCATGAAATCAGTTGTATCAGCGGGGCTCGAAGGGTCTTGGTTCTGCAACTGAGCGATCATCAAGCGCATGAACATATCACTATCTTCTTGCGTTTGGCTCTGCTGCGTACTATTAGACTGATTAGCCCTGTTTATCTGATCAAAAACGTTTTGATTTACGCCATTAACATTACTCATGGCTTAAAACCTCGTTATTTAAATTACTGCTGTCCAAGTCTGATAGTCTGCTGAAGCATCTGCTTGGCAGTATTCATAATCTCGGTATTAATCTGGAAAGAACGAGAGGCCGAAATCATATCCGCCATCTCTTCTACAACATTCACATTTGGGTAATATACAAATCCCTCTTCATCAGCCATCGGATGTGCCGGGTTATATTCTTGACGAAGTTCAGCTTCGCTTTCCACAATACCCAAAACCTGTACGCCTTGACCTGCCGCTATGCCGAACTCGTTATCAGGTTCAGCTAACGGGTCTACTTGCTGTACAGCAAAAACAGGCTTTCGTGCTCTATAGGTCTCATCAAGGCTAGAACTAACACTTTCCGCATTGGCCATATTACTTGCCGTGGTATTTAAGCGGATGGTTTGTGCATTCATAGCCGAACCAGCGATACCAAAAACATTACTCAATGACATGATTATTCACCCTTAATCGCTGATTTAAGACCTGTAAATTTCTTATTTAGGAAATGAAATGACGTTTGGTAATCCAAGGCATTTTCAGTGTATCGAGCCATCTCTTGCTGAACTTCTACCGTGTTACCATCTACAGATGCTTGGTTAGGGATTCGAAACATCATATCAGCCGCTAGATCAGGCTCTAGCAATTCCGTTTTATGCCCTGCAGCAGTAGCAACCTGTTTTACATTCATTTTAGTCGACACATGCTCTAACGCTTCAGCAAACTCAATATCTCTTGCTTTAAAATTAGGAGTATCAGCATTAGCGATATTGTTAGCTAAAACCTCTGCACGGCGAGCACGGTACATTAGTGCGTCATCGTGAATTCCCAAAGCTGCGTCAAAACTAATTGCCATTTCATTGCCTCATTTAGTATTACCCCTAAGAAAGCAAACCCTATGCCAAACAAATAAAATCCTTTATTTTCAACAATATAATAATTTCAGGCGTATATTATTCACCACTTAGCATCTAAAAACGGCAAACTAAAACCGCCTAATTGCCGCTGGCGGCAAGGGAAAATAACTCAATAGAAAAGAGGCAATAAAAAAGCCGCTTACCTTAGGCAAGCGGCTTTTTCGTAAACGGATTGATCTATCTGACTAAATAGCTTGATAAATAATACCTGGTCGGCAATGAATCATTTTGTATTTATCGGACAGACCAGAAAGGAACTCAGAAGCACCTAGTATCAGGTAACCTCCAGGTTTCAAAACACCATGCATCTTGGACAAGATCTCAGTTTTCTTTTCACTGGAGAAATAGATCAACACATTTCGGCAGAAAATCACATCAAATTTACCCATCGACGAGTATTGCCCAAGCAAATTAATGCTCTGAAATCTTACTTTTGATTTGATTTCAGGTTTTACTGCCCAACTACCATTAGGCGTTTCACGGAAATGCTGAGTAAGACGTTCTTGAGATAAGCCTCTACCTATTGCCAGCATTTCGTATTCACCTCGACGTGCTTGCTCAAGCACTTGGGTAGATATATCTGTGGCTATAATCTCTTCAGAAGCTAACTTTCCAGGATTTTTTTTCTTAAACTCATCCAGCGTCATGCTGATTGAATAAGGCTCCTGCCCTGTAGAACAGGCCGCAGACCAAATTCTAATTTTGTTAGAGCCAATACCCTGCCCAAGCATTTCAGGCACTATACGATCACGTAAGATATCGAAGGGGTGAACATCCCGAAACCATAAGGTTTCATTGGTGGTCATCGCATCAATAACTTGCTCTCGTAAACGCTTAGATGCAGGGCTTTGAAGTTTGCTAATCAGTTCTTTTAAGCCTGGGCAGTTGTTCTCCTGAACAATCTTCCCCAAACGACTTTGCACAAGATATTGCTTGTGCTTTGCAAGCAATATCCCACTACTATCTTCAAGGAAGCGACTGAACAACTCAAAGTCAGCATCTGTGATCGTAAAATTTGATCTACCGGAAATACTCATGGAAAGAGTAATACCCCTACCTTGTGCCTTATTACTTTTCTACTTGCTGTATACGCTGTACAACAGCGGTAGCAAGATCATCCGGGTTAAACTTAGCAAGGAAGCCATCCGCCCCTACCTTTTTAACCATAGACACGTTAAAACCGCCCGACAAGGATGTATGTAAAACTACATGCATATTACTCATGCGTTCGTCTTCGCGAATCATCGATGTCAAAGTGTAACCATCCATTTCCGGCATCTCGATATCCGAAATGACCATCAGAAAGTGAGTCGTTACATCTGTGCCACGATCAGCCATATCACGTAACAAGTCCCAAGCCATACGACCATTATTACAGGAAGTCACTTTGATACCTAAGCCTTCCAAACTTCGTTGCATCTGATTTCGGGCAACCGAGGAATCATCAACAATTAAGATTTGATAATCGCGGGCTTTTTCTCGCACTGTATCGTCAGCAACATCTTTACTTACTTCAGTCGCCATTGGATATAGATCTGCAAGAATTTGCTCAACATCCAAGATTTCAATCAGCTTGCTTTCGTACTCAAAGATAGCGGTCAGGTAGTTTTCCACTCCAATTTCAGTAGGAGGAGCCATAATCTGATCCCACTGAGTATTCAAGATGCGGTCAACCTTACGCACTAAGAAGGCCAAAGTACGACGGTTATACTCCGCCACAATCAAAAAGCAATCTTGCCTTTGCTCATGCGGCACCGTCTGACGGCCAATGGCTTCTGACAAATCCAATACAGGAATCGTCTCACCACGAATATGTGCCATACCTTTAATTGCTGATGTTTGACGAGGTACCTCTGTAAGTTCAGGGCACTGCAAAACTTCACGCACTTTAAAAACGTTGATGCCGTATTGTTGATCTGTTTCCAAAGCAAACAATAACAACTCTAATCGGTTCTGCCCTACCATTTGGGTACGCAGGTTTACACTATCTAGGATACCTGACATGATCTAATAATCCCGTAGAGATTAAATCTATTCTGTTTGTACGCCGTTACATAAACATAATGTTAGTTACAACAACGTGAATAAGCATAATTTAACACGACTTTTCCTCCTAACCACTGTTCTTTTGGCCCCATTCGGCGCTCTAGCAGCCGATCAAACCGAAAAATTAGAGCAGGAGGCGCTGCTTTTTCTGCAAGAACACTACAAAAAAGCCAAGCCAGATGCGCGTACTGAGATCAAACTTAACCCGATTAGCAGAAAAATCAAACTAAAAAACTGCCAACAACCCTTAGAATTTCAATCACCTAAGGGAAATGGAAGCAGAATCACCTTTAGAGCTAAGTGCCCATCTCCTATTTGGCAGCTATTTGTAACTGCACAAATTAAACTCTATGGAACAGCGGTAATCAGTAGCACCAGCCTGCCTCGAAACACTCCCCTTAGCTCTCAGCACCTACACCGATCGGAAGTCGATATAACTAATCTGCGCTCAGCCTATTTTCTCCGTACTGAAGAAATTATAGGCTGGACTACGAAAAGAAGTATTGCCGCTGGCACAATTTTTACTGCATCGATGCTGAAGCCACCGTTGGCCATATCTAGAGGAAATGCCGTAATCATAGAAGCAAAACGCAGCGGCATATCCATTAGAGCTGCAGGAACAGCACTACAAGACGGAGCTATAGGCCAACAGATCAAAGTGAAAAATGATCGTTCTGGCAATATTGTCAAAGCCATAGTTATTGGGCCTGGACTTGTTCGGACCCCGTAACCTAAGGCAATCCGACATGGTGTGATCTACCTATAACTGCTATACTCGATTTTATTAAAGAAAAAAAATATTTTTTCTAAAGTTTCCAAATTAGCCGCCGATAAGCTGGTTCAGATACAAGTTTGAGGACGGAAAAATGATCAACGACATCACGGGCCTGTCATCGTCGCAGACGAATAGCACTCGTGCACGAGCAGGTGAAAGCAATGCAACCAAAACTGGTAGCAATGACGCCCCTGCGCAGTCTCCGTCCAGTAAAGGTGATACAGTTAAACTCAGCAATGCAGCTCAGACACTGCAGAATGTTGAAAAGCAATTGGCCAATGCACCTGATGTGGACAGCGAGCGTGTCGAGCGACTAAAACAAGAAATTGAAAGTGGCAGCTATCAAATCAATGCTGAACGTGTAGCAGAGAAGATGCTGAACTTCGATAGCCTATTGTAAGTTTCGCTATGACCGAACAACAACATATAGAACTGGATACCCTGCTCAAGCAGGGTATTTTGCTTTTAGAATCACTTAACACTATTTACGACAGAGAGCTTGAAGCTCTCAGCAGTAAAGACCTTGAGCAATTAAGTGATATCACTCAAGAAAAGATGGGTGTTATTAATAATTTCCATAGCTTCACACTAGAACGCGTCGCTTTATTAAAGTCTTTTGGCATTGAGATAGATACAGAAGATTACTCAACTGCAGAAGACAATAGCTCAGCAGCACAGCAGACCAACACACTTTATGCTGAAATTAAAAAGCACTTAAAGGAATTGCAGCATAAGAATAAGCGTAATGAACAAGCGATTTACCGTAATCAGCAAAACGTGAATCAACTACTCGCTATTGTTCGCGGTCATAAGAAGCAAGATCAACTCTATGGCAAAGCTGGCGCCTCAAAACTATACAAAGCACAGAGCAGCTTAGGGAAAGCTTAAACTGCTCTAGACTTCTAGACCTAGTGACTCGATCAGAAAATCTCGCTAGAATTCCGAAAATTCGAAAAGCATGTCCCAGTAGCTCAGCTGGATAGAGCGGTCCCCTCCTAAGGGACAGGCCAGGGGTTCGAATCCTCTCTGGGACGCCATTTCCCAATGACTTAGAATTTACCGCAACAAGTTACCCAATGAGCCTTTAGGCAATAACGCAACATCATGGCTTAGATAACGTTTCAACTGATGCTGCTTATCAAGCTCAATACCTTCTAAGCTAAAGCGCTCCGACAGCTTAAGATATCGCTGAACCATTTTTATACGCTCATCGCGCTTCTCTTTGCTATCCCTAGCAGTTTCTAAGAAGAGCTGAGCTAGATTTAACAACGCGTTTACATTGCTGGAATCATATTCGGTCGCCAAACCAAAATATTTGAGCGCCTGAGGCATCTTTCCTGATAAATAGTGTTTCACACCTAAGCGATTCACTTTAATACTCATATCAGGATCGTGTTTCTTACCTGGCACTTTCTTCTGCTTAGCAACAGGCTCCAATATAGGCACAGCATCACCCATAACACTCAAAAGCTCTCGATCAAGATCTAAAGGTGTAGCCAGTTCTGAATTAATACGCTGAGCATCTCGCGTCGCCTTATTCGCAGCATCGGTATCACCTACCTGGTGGTACATCTCACTTTTCAGAAGAGCTGCGCGAACTTGTAGTTGTTCATCCCTCGGAAACGCCTGGTAAGCCTGCGAAATGGTGTTTTCAAATTCATTGAAAAGCTCTATCGCCATTCCACCATCGGCATTCTTTGCTTCTAGACGCTTTACATTTGCAAGACGAAGATAAGGATCAGGAGATTTATAACAGCTGCGCCGGCCTAGGACGATAGACTTCTTATAAGCTCCACCCGCCATATCGAGTTGTTTCGTTTGCGTAGCTAAACGGCCCAACTCCATCTGCCGAGGGATACCCATAGGAGATTTCTGAGTCGCTTCTGCAACAGCTTCTCTTGCTTGATCCAAATCCCCTTCCTTCTCATGGGTCTGAGCAAGCAAATCATATGCAGCAATCAGCAACGGATACTCTGCGATAAGTTCTAGCAAAAGAGCCTTCGCTTCTTTGAACTGCTCCTGCTGCAGCATAGCTTCTGCCCAAACGATACCTGCTTCTTTATCATGGCTTTTCCAATATTGCTTCTCAGCAACTTTGGCACATTCTTTCGGCCTCTGAAATTTAAGCAACAGGCGAGCAAGGATTAGCTGCGCTTCGTCATATTCCTGATCATAAGGCGCAAAGTTATGCTGACAGAAAGTAATAGCCGCAGGTAGATCACCGATCTCTAGAGCATCATCAACAGGTTTAAAGACTGATTTTCGGTAAAGGATATTATCTAGACGATGTTTGAGCTCATCCACCGAAAACGGCTTCATGATCATATCATCGGGACGGCTGTCGATTGCATGCAATACAACTTCTTGAGATGCATCGCTAGTCATAAAGATCCAGCAAGCCGTAGGCTTGATGAAACCACGATAACGACACTCTTCCAGCAATTGGATACCGGTGACACTATCATTCACATTATGACCGAGAAGAATAACATCGTAGTTATTCTCAGAAATTTCATTTAAAACTCGGTCATTGATAGTAACGGCCTTGAGATTAGCAACACCCATACTCCTCAGCATATAGAAGATAGTAGATCGCATGTTGCCACTGCTTTCTATCAGTAGAACTTGCTTATCAGAATAATCTACTTTCGCCACTCAACCGTCCATATACGCAAAAAGGATACTGGAAGTATAAAAGCCTATTCGATATGACAAAAGCATTTCCTGCAAACAAAAAAAAGCACCGGGTGTAGGGTGAACACTCGATGCCAAGACAGTTCTATGCTGTGACAACCATCCTATCCCGAGGGCATGCAAACACTAATGATCCAGATCAAGAAAAATCTAACTCTAAGGTGTAGGCTTGAGGTATTGAGACGATGTAATGAGATCCTGCTTTTTGGGTTTCAGGTAAACTAAACAAAACTTATAAAAAAGCGTACTTATGACTACTGCATTTATCACTCATGAAGATTGCGGCCTACACAATATGGGCCCAGAACATCCTGAAAGCCCAATTCGCTTGGTAGCCATCCAGAAAGTATTGGAAAAAACGGGCCTAATGCAGGATCTTGAACGAATCCAATCCGTCCACGTATTACCTGAACAAGTACAACTCGCCCACGCTCATCTACATCAAAAGCGCTTGGAGATGAAACTACCTGAACAAGGCGTGGTGTATACCGACGATGATACAGCTCTTTGCCCGCACTCCTTGCATGCAGCCAGCTTAGCCGCAGGCTCTGCTGTAATGGCAGTTAACAGAGTAATCAGTGGCAAATCTAAAAACGCTTTTTGCGCTACGCGCCCACCTGGTCATCATGCTGAGCATAACAATGCGATGGGATTTTGCTTCTATAACAATGCTGCTATTGCAGCTATGCATGCCCTACAGCAGCCCGGTATAGAACGTGTTGCTATCTTTGATTTCGATGTACACCAGGGTAACGGTACCGTAGATATCTTTAAAGACAGACCTGAAGTACTGGTTTGCTCCACATTCCAACACCCATTCTATCCAGAGCGTTACTGTGATTTTATTCGAGATCACATCATTAACTGCCCTATGGATGCTCATAGCGACGGCATGGTATTCCGTAAACTTGTTGAGTCGCGCTGGCTACCTGCTATCCAAGCTCATAAGCCAGATATGATCATTATATCTGCAGGCTTTGATGCTCATCATGAAGACCCTATGGCAGATATTAAACTTAATGAAGAAGACTATCGCTGGGTTACTAAGTTGCTCCTAGACGCAGCTCGCACTTACAGCCAAAACCGCGTTGTTTCGGTTCTAGAAGGCGGTTACAACCCTGTATCCTTAGCATTCAGCGTACAAGCTCATTTAGAAGTATTTGCCGGGCATTAGGCTAGAGGCTAGAGGCTAGAGGCTAGAGGCTAGAGGCTAGAGGCTAGAGGCTAGAGGCTAGAGGCTAGAGGCTAGAGGCTAGAGGCTAGAGGCTAGAGGCTAGAGGCTAGAGGCTAGAGGCTAGACAGAAAAGTACCTCTCCAAACAAACAAACAAAAAAGGCTGCCAATGGCAGCCTTTTTTAGTTCTACAAGCTAATGATTAGCTTACGAACTTGATCATTACGCCCGCTGCAATCGCAGAACCGATTACACCAGCAACGTTTGGACCCATCGCATGCATCAACAGGAAGTTTTGAGAGTTGTACTCAAGACCGATCTTGTTAGATACACGTGCAGCCATAGGCACCGCAGATACACCCGCCGAACCAATTAGTGGGTTGATCGCGTTGCCACCCATCATCTTGTTCATAATCTTAGCCATGATCACACCAGCAGCTGTACCGATGCAGAATGCAACAATACCTAGCGCCATGATGCCTAGCGTTTCAAGATCTAGGAACTTATCAGCAGAAAGCTTAGAACCTACAGATAGACCCAAGAAGATTGTAACGATGTTGATCAAAGCATTCTGAGCAGTATCGCTAAGACGATCTACTACACCACACTCACGCATCAAGTTACCGAAACAGAACATACCCAATAGAGGTGCTGCATCCGGAAGCAATAACGCTACTAGGATCAACAGTACGATTGGGAATAGAATCTTCTCAAGCTTAGTCACGTGACGTAACTGGCTCATCTGGATCTTACGCTCAGCGTCTGTAGTCAACGCACGCATAATTGGTGGCTGAATCAGAGGCACAAGCGCCATGTAAGAGTATGCAGCTACCGCAATTGCACCCAATAGGTGTGGAGCCAACAAACTAGTTACATAGATCGCAGTTGGACCATCAGCACCACCGATGATACCGATCGCTGCTGCTTCTTGGATGTTGAAGTCCATGATGCCCATAGAAGACATTGCAACCGCACCTAGTACAGTTGCGAAGATGCCGAACTGAGCTGCCGCACCCAAGAACAGGGTACGAGGGTTAGCCAACAACGGACCAAAGTCTGTCATTGCACCAACACCCATGAAGATCAACAACGGAGCAGCTGTAGAACCAATTGCTACACTATAGAAGTTGTATAGCATGCCATTCGCATAACCACCATCTTTAGCTACGTTGATTGCATCTTGAATCTGAGCAGCTGAAGCAGTGTTATGGTAGGCATACAGAATTTCTTTTGGATCAGTGCTAGTGATACTTAGCGCAGAAGCCAAACCATTCATCACTTCCGGAACAGCAAAGTGCACAGCATTTTCTACAGCTGTGTATGCTAAGCCAGCTTCTGGAATGTTCGCCATGATGCCACCGAAACCGATTGGCACAAGTAGTAGCGGTTCGAAATTCTTTTTGATGGCCAAGAACAGAAGCAAAAGGCCAACTAAAATCATTACGATCTGACCACCACTGATGTTGTAAGCACCAGAGGCAAGAAACAGGTCGATTAGCTTATCCATCAAACAGTACCTTACGCTAGAGTCAATAGAGTGTCGCCAACCTGTACAGCGTCACCTTCATTAACTTCTACAGTAGAAACAGTACCAGCACGTGCAGCACGTACTTCTGTTTCCATCTTCATCGCTTCAAGAATTACTAGAACATCACCTTCTTGAACAGCCTGACCTGGAGCAACCTGTACTTTCCAGATGTTACCAGCCAATGGAGCTGGAACATCTTCACCAGCGCCTGCAGGAGCAGCAGCTGGAGCCGCAGCAGCAGCCGGAGCTACAGCAGAAATATCACCGCCTTCAGTTACTTGTACAACGTAGTTTTGGCCGTTAACAGAGATAGTGTAAGTCTGTGGACCAGTGTTTTTAGGTGCAGCCATTGCTAGTGCGTCCTCTAATGTAGGTGCAGGTTCAAATGCATCAGGATTGTTACGGTTTTCAAGGAATTTCAAGCCAACCTGAGGGAATAGAGCGTAAGTTAGAACGTCATCAATTTCGTTCTCACCTTCTGTTAGCTCAATACCTTTCTCAGCAGCAAGGTCTTTCAGCTCGCCTACCAACTTGTCCATTTCTGGTTCAAGCAGATCAGCAGGACGACAAGTGATTGCTTCACCACCATCCAATACACGAGCCTGAAGGTCAGCATTGTAAGGAGCAGGAGCTGCACCGTACTCACCTTTCAGAATACCCTGAACTTCTTTAGAGATAGTTTTGTAACGCTCGCCCATTAGAACGTTGATTACAGCCTGAGTACCAACGATCTGAGAAGTTGGTGTTACTAGTGGGATCAGACCTAGGTCTTCACGCACACGTGGGATCTCAGCTAGTACTTCATCGAACTTATCTGCAGCACCCTGCTCTTTCAGCTGGTTTTCCATGTTAGTTAACATGCCACCAGGTACCTGAGCAACTAGGATACGAGAGTCTGTACCACGTAGAGAACCTTCAAATTTAGCGTACTTCTTACGCACTTCACGGAAGTAGCCAGCAATCTCTTCTAGAAGATTGATATCTAGACCAGTATCACGGTCAGTACCCGCCAATGCAGCTACTACAGATTCAGTAGACGTATGGCCGTATGTCATAGACATAGAAGAGATAGCAGTATCAACACGGTCGATACCTGCTTCAACAGACTTAAGGATTGTCATATCAGACAGACCAGAAGTCGCGTGAGCGTGCAATTGAACCTCTAGATCTGTCTGAGCTTTCAGACGAGAAACTAGGTCAAATGCATCGTATGGCGTCAGGATACCGGACATATCCTTGATGTTGATGGAATCAGCGCCCATATCTTCAAGAGTTTTTGCATATGCAACCCAGTTATCGATCGTGTGAACTGGACTCTTAGTGTAAGAGATAGTGCCTTGAGCGTGCTTGCCTGTTGCCTTAACTGCTTTGATTGCAGTTTCAAGGTTACGCGGATCGTTCATCGCATCGAAGATACGGAATACGTCTACGCCATTAACAGCAGCACGTTCACAGAATTTGTTTACAACATCATCAGCGTAGTGACGGTAACCTAGTAGGTTTTGTCCACGCAGGAGCATCTGATGTTTTGTGTTTGGCATTGCTTTTTTAAGCAAGCGGATACGCTCCCACGGATCTTCTCCGATAAAGCGAATACATGAGTCAAATGTTGCGCCGCCCCAGCTTTCTAGGGACCAAAAGCCTACTTTATCTAGCTTTTCCGCGATCGGCAGCATGTCTTCAACTCGCATACGCGTAGCGAATAGCGACTGGTGTGCGTCACGCAGAACTACGTCGGTAATGCCAAGTGGTTTCTTTGCGTCGGTCATGGGTAATGGCCTTCTGTCGATTAATGCAGATTTATTCGTTATTGAGCCGTTCTTATTTACGAACGGTGTTTGTGAACCGCAGCTGTCATGACAGCAATTAACTCATCATTGTTATTTCCAGCTGGCGCTGGTGCAGTCTTTTTTGCTTTTGGCTGCGCTGGTGCTTCAGGGAAAAACTTGCCTACCACTTTGGACATTCCTGAAGTAGCGAATACCAACAAAGTAAGAAAGACAACAACGAAGCCCATACCAAAGACCATTAATTCAAGGCCTTCTGATAGCAGATTTTCCATTTTAATGGATGCTCCTGTACTTATCGAAACCCATACGTCAGATATGGCTTTTGGCCACCTAATAATTAGGCTTTCACTGACGGATGTACTGGTTGCAAATGGACCATAATTAAACCCGAAAAGTCTACTTCAGGCAATAATTAGAGGGGATTTTTCGGTCAAAGGGAGGATATGGATCAAAATTTGCTTACAACCTTTGATCCATATTCAGTGAAATATGGTGCTATTCACTCTTTCCAGGGCGATAAACTTTTACATTACTAAAGCCACGCTCCTGCATTTGATGCGCATGCATTTGGCTCATAACACCCTTTTCACAATAGAGAAGGTACTCCTTACCCTCTTCAAATTCATCAGCTGCTGCACCTAAAGCAAAGAACGGAATCAATTGAATTTCACATCCAGGAATATTCAGCGGCTTTTTCTCTTGCTCATGCGGCGCGCGAATATCTACAACAACTTGGTTATCAGCAACTTTGGTTAATGCTTCAACCTCAGCATGGATATTTACATCCTCCTCAATCTCATCGATGCTGATCACCTGACGACGCTCTAGGGCACGCTCAAGTACATCAAAATCAAAATCAGACTCTTCCTCTTCCACACGATCTTTCTTAGCACAGGTCGTTGGACGGTCAGAGATCACTCCACAATACTCGGGCATATTTTTAGCAAAGTCATATGCACCGATTTCACGGGTGATATCGATAATATCCTGCTTATCCATTGTCACTAGTGGTCGCACAACTAGCTTTTCAGTAGCCGCATCGATAATGGATAGATTTGGTAAGGTTTGACTAGATACCTGAGCAATACTTTCACCTGTTACCAAGGCATCGATTTTCATTTTATCGGCAATCTGTTCACCGGCGCGCATCATCATGCGCTTCAATACGACACCCATATAGGAATGATGTACGGATTGCAGAATCTCACCAACCACTTCATCAAAAGGGATCGTAATAAACTTTACTCGTGCAGAAGAACCATACTTTTGCCACAAATACAGAGAAACCTGCTTCACACCAATTTCGTGCGCATGCCCACCCAAGTTAAAGAAAACAAAATGAGTTTTACAACCACGGCGCATAGACATGTAACTTGCGACTATGGAGTCGAATCCACCAGAAATGAGCGAAAGCGTGGAATCTTGTGTACCTAGAGGGAAGCCACCTAAACCTTTATAGGTATTCGTTACTACATAGAGACTTTCATTACGGATCTCTAGATCAACATAAACATCTGGTTTATGTACATTCACGCCTGCGGTATCGGCGTGCTGATTTAAACCACCACCCACATAACGCTCAACATCAATAGAACGGAAGTCATGCTTACCAGAGCGCTTAACACGCACTTTGAAGGTTTTGCCTTTCAATTGCTCTGCATAGATCGCATGCGCTTTCTCATAAACATCATGAAAATCACCAAGCGGGTACTCAGTCACTTCGATGAAACTATGAATCCCTGGCGTACGACCTAAAAGATCTACCACCTGCTCGATAATCTCCGCACTTGCACCAGCGCACTCTACATCCAGCTTGTCCCACTGACCTTTTACTTTGATCTGCTCATCAATACGGCGAGTCATATTCTGCAAATTGCTCTGCAAACGCTGAATTAGACGTTTACGTACAGGGCGACTTTTAATGGTAATTTCTGGAAACAAACGAATAGAGAACTTCATAGCAACGAGCTCAAAAAATAATTAGGACGGATATTATAAAGTGTAGGAAGGTAGAGTTACAGATGGCGCGCCCGAGAGGATTCGAACCTCTGACCGCCTGGTTCGTAGCCAGGTACTCTATCCAGCTGAGCTACGGGCGCATATCTGAAATTTTCTTTGGAGTGGCGCGCCCGAGAGGATTCGAACCTCTGACCGCCTGGTTCGTAGCCAGGTACTCTATCCAGCTGAGCTACGGGCGCATCCAAGAAAATAAACCGTTGTTTTTTTGAGTGGCGCGCCCGAGAGGATTCGAACCTCTGACCGCCTGGTTCGTAGCCAGGTACTCTATCCAGCTGAGCTACGGGCGCACATCAAAATGGCGGTGAGCGAGGGATTCGAACCCTCGATAGGGGTAAACCTATACGCCCTTAGCAGGGGCGCGCCTTCAGCCACTCGGCCAGCTCACCTAAACAACGGCGCGTACTATAACCAAGTGATTATCAAAAGAAAAGCAAAGTTTGAAAAAAATTACGCTTTATTTCCTTCTTCGGCCTTTTCACGCTGAATACGCTGATAGATCTCTTCTCGATGCACGGATACATCTTTAGGTGCATTAACACCAATACGCACCTGATTACCTTTAACACCAAGCACAGTGACAGTGACATCGTCACCAACCATAAGAGTTTCGCCAACACGGCGAGTAAGAATTAACATGTGTAGAATCTCCTTAGTACTTCCCAGGCCAATCCACCTCAACGGTAGAACACATACTGGCATTCATCCAAATCCCTGCCAGAACGCTGCCTATACAACAACAGCTAACCTAACTATAGACCAGCTTTTTCTAATAACCATTATGAACGATTATTCACTAACCGAATCATCAACATCCATATCAAAAGCAGTGTGCAGAGAGCGCACTGCCAGCTCCAAATACTTTTCAGCTATAACAACTGAGACCTTAATCTCAGATGTAGAAATCATTTGAATATTAATATTCTCTTCCGCCAAAGCATCAAACATTTTACTCGCTACGCCAGCATGGGATCGCATACCCACACCCACAATAGATACTTTAGCAATCTGATTATCACCAACTACTTCACGTGCACCCAGCTCAGCAGACACCTTCTCAAGGACCGCTTCTGCCGCATCATAATCATTTCTGTGAACAGTGAAGGTAAAGTCCGTTGTATTATCAGCAGCAACATTCTGCACGATAACATCAACTTCTATGTTTGCCTGACTGATCGGACCTAAAATTCGTGATGCAACCCCAGGAACATCAGGCACACCCATTACGGTCAACTTAGCTTCATCGCGGTTAAACGCGATACCTGAAATAACTGGTTTTTCCACGGTTGAATCACCCTCAACAGTAATTAGAGTCCCCGGTCCTTCCTCAAAGCTAGAAAGAACCCGCAACGGCACTTTATATTTTCCTGCAAATTCAACGGCACGGATCTGCAATACTTTAGACCCAAGGCTTGCCATCTCGAGCATTTCTTCAAATGTAATTTGCTCTAGACGCTTAGCACTCGATACTACGCGCGGGTCAGTAGTATATACACCATCTACATCTGTATAGATTTGACACTCATCAGCTTTCAGCGCCGCAGCTAGCGCAACACCTGTTGTGTCAGAGCCGCCACGACCGAGCGTGGTAATATTGCCATCAGGGTCAACACCCTGAAATCCCGCCACAACCACGACTCGCCCAGCCTCAAGATCAGATTTTATAGAGGAGACCTCTATATCTTGGATCCTAGCCTTGGTATGCGAGTTATCCGTAAGAATTTTGACCTGACTGCCCGTATAAGAACGAGCAGGCACGCCGCGCTTTTCCAATGCCATACAAAGCAAAGCAATGGTTACTTGCTCTCCAGTGGAGACCAATACGTCCATTTCACGAGCATTAGGTTTTGACTGTATATCTTTAGCTAAGGCGATAAGACGATTCGTCTCACCACTCATAGCAGATACAGCAACAACGACATCATGCCCTTGCTGTTTAAAACCCTGAACCTTATCTGCGACTGCTTCTATACGCTCAACAGTCCCGACAGAGGTACCACCATATTTTTGAACAAAAAGCGCCATGCGTGCACCTAAACCGTTATAGAGCAGCCTCGACTAGAGCTGTAACAGACTCCAGTGTAGCAGGTAGAGCAGCTTGATCTGTACCACCACCCTGAGCGAAGTCAGGACGGCCACCGCCTTTTCCACCTAGCTTAGCTGTAAGCTCTTTAATCAAATCACCAGCGCGAACCTGACCCGTCAGATCTTTTGTCACACCTGCAGCCAAAGCAATTTTGTCATCAGCCACAGTTGCCAACACAACAACACCGCTACCTAGCTTATTTTTCAACTGATCAATGGTGTCTCGCAAGGCTTTAGGCTCTACACCCTCAAGCTGAGCTGCTAGCACCTTAACGCCAGAAACCTCCACTGCATTACTGATCAAATCAGCACCCTTAGCAGCAGCTAGTTTAGCTTTCATCTGCTCAAGCTCTTTTTCAAGCTGACGATTTTTCGCTTGCTGATCTTGAAGCTTCTGTTCAAATTGCGCTTTTTGGTCAGCAAAATAATCCAGCGCTACAGGGCCAGTTACCGCTTCAACACGTCGGATACCGGCAGCCACACCACCTTCAGAAGTAATTTTAAGAAGGCCAATATCGCCTGTACGCTTAGCGTGAGTACCACCACAAAGCTCGATAGAGAAATCACCACCCATCGAAAGCACTCGTACTACATCGTCGTATTTCTCACCGAATAGTGCTGCCGCACCTTTCTCTTTGGCAGCTTCTATTTCCATGATTTCAGTTACGACTTCTGTATTCAGACGGATCTGATCGTTAACCATCTTCTCAACTTCAGCGATCTGCTCAGCACTTACCGCTTCAAAATGAGAGAAGTCAAAGCGCAGACGCTGATCATCATTCAATGAACCTTTCTGTTGTACATGCTCACCTAGAACTACGCGAAGCGCTTCGTGCAATAAGTGAGTAGCAGAGTGGTTCAGCGCAATCGCCTGACGACGCTCAGAGTCAACTCGAGGAGCAACCTTATCGCCCACTTTCACAGAACCATTTTCGACAGCGCCGTGATGCAGGTTGTTTTTACCCTCTTTAGTACAGTTATTAACTGCAAAAGAACCGTTAGCCGCTGCTAGCACACCAGTATCACCAACCTGACCACCGGATTCTGCATAGAAAGGCGTTTCATCTAGAACCACTAAACCTGTTTCACCGGCTTTTAGCTCATCTACAGATTCACCTTCTTTAAATAAGGCAACCACTGAAGATGCTTCGCCAGCAAGACTTTCATAACCGGTAAAGTTAGTTTCACCATCCAGTTTGATAGCATCGTTGTAATCAACTGAGAATTTTCCTGCCGCACGAGCACGCTCTCTCTGAGCTTCCATCTCACGCTCAAAGCCTTCTTCGTCAATTGTTAGCTCATGTTCACGAGCAACATCAGCTGTTAGGTCATGTGGAAAACCGTACGTATCATATAGCTTAAATACTGTTTCACCTGGAATAACAGTGCCGTCCAGATTATCAATCGCTTCCTGCAACAAACGCATACCGTGATCAAGCGTCTTCGCAAACTGCTCTTCCTCTTTTAGAAGAACACGCTCAACCTGAGCCTGCTTCTCAGCTAGTTCAGGATAAGCTTCGCCCATCTCTGCCACCAACGCAGCTACAAGCTGATTAAAGAAAGCACCTTTAGCGCCTAGTTTGTTACCGTGACGTACAGCTCGACGAATAATACGACGTAAAACATAGCCGGCACCTTCGTTTGATGGCAGCACACCATCAACAATGAGGAAGGAACAAGAACGGATATGGTCTGCAATTACACGTAGCGATTTATTATCCATATCTGTTGTACCAACAGCCGCTGCAGTGGCTTTCAACAGATTCTGGAACATATCAATTTCGTAGTTAGAGTGAACGTTCTGCATAACCGCTGCAATTCGTTCTAAGCCCATGCCTGTATCAACAGATGGTTTTGGAAGTGGTGTCATTTCACCATCAGCGCTACGGTTGTATTGCATGAATACAACGTTCCAAATTTCGATATAGCGATCACCATCTTCTTCAGGGCTACCTGGAGGACCACCCCACACATCAGCACCATGATCGAAGAAGATTTCAGTACATGGGCCACATGGGCCTGTATCACCCATTGACCAGAAGTTATCTTCATCCAATTTGGAGAAACGCTCTGGATCTACGCCAACTTCCTCTTTCCAGATACGCTCGGCTTCTTCATCAGAATGGTGAACCGTCACCCATAGGCGCTCTTTTGGAAGGCCTAACGTTTCAGTCAGAAACGTCCAAGCGAAGTTGATGGCATCTTTCTTGAAGTAATCACCGAAACTAAAGTTTCCAAGCATTTCAAAGAAAGTATGGTGACGCGCTGTATAACCTACGTTTTCAAGGTCATTGTGCTTACCACCAGCACGTACGCATCGCTGGGAGCTTGTCGCTCGTGTGTAATTGCGCTTATCAGTGCCCAAAAACACATCTTTGAACTGTACCATCCCCGCATTTGTAAACATCAGGGTAGGATCATTAGCAGGGATAAGGGAGCTACTTGCTACAACCTCATGTCCTTGCTGGTTAAAGTAATCTAGAAAAGCCTGACGAATCTCGGCACTTGTCATATATTTCATTAGATGAACCGTATGCGTATCCATTCTGGTAAAGCCATCAGCAAGCCTCACTTGCCTACCAACAGCGCAAAATCACCACAAATTATGGGCGCGACATTATATATCGTGAGCGAAAATTGTTCGAATCTTTTTCAGAAATGGGCCTATTCATACTAAATAGACAAAGAATAATCTGTTTGATTTCAGATTAAGATAGGTAGTGATTATCTGTATTACGAAGAAAAAATCTGCTTAACTGCCGGCTAATAAAAACCTAACCCTTTGAAATATATAACGATAAAATTTTAATACTCATCATTCGCAACTTGCTCTATCGCAAACTGAATCTCATCTATGGAAAATCCGCGCTGACTCATAAATCGCATGCGCTTACTGCGCTCTTTAAAGTCTTTATCCGCTAGAGGCTCTCTATATTTGCGCCGGTAAAGCTCCTCAGCTTGGACAAACCAATCTATCTCTAAATCCTCTAAGCAACTAGACAGCAATTCCGAAGCTATACCCTTCTGTTTTAAATCAAACCGGATTCTTATAAGACCATGACCTTGCCCCACTCTCATACGTACAAAGCTTTCACAAAAGCGTTGATCAGATAAGTACCCGTCCTCTTCTAGGCTTTGCAATACACTATCTATATCTGCCCCCTCAATACTACGAGCAAGCTTCTGGCTTAGTTCTTTATAAGAATATTCGCGCCGTGACAGTAACTGAATTGCCTTGTTCCATGCTTCTTTATTAGGACTCTCATCCATAACCAACCCTCTTAAAACGAAAAAACCTCCATCTATAGACGGAGGTTTTCCTGTGCTAGCTTAGCGCCTTAAATCAGATCAAGGCTTTCAGTTTTATCTTCAGCATCGTCTTCTTTCGGTGCAGGTGTCGAAAGCAAGCGATTACGAAGTTCTGTTTCGATTTCATTCGCAATCTCAGGATTCTCTTCCAAGAACTTAGATGCATTGGCCTTACCTTGCCCAATCTTATCGCCATTGTAAGCATACCAAGCACCCGATTTATCAACTAAGCCCTCTTTAACACCTAGATCAATAACTTCGCCCATATGGTAGATACCTTCACCATACATAATCTGGAACTCAGCCTGACGGAACGGCGGTGAAACTTTGTTCTTAACAACCTTCACACGCGTCTCGTTACCAACGACCTCATCACCTTTCTTAACTGCACCAGTTCGGCGAATATCCAAACGAACAGATGAGTAGAATTTAAGCGCGTTACCACCGGTAGTTGTCTCAGGATTACCAAACATAACCCCAATCTTCATACGAATCTGGTTAATGAATACCAACAAGCAGTTAGAGCTCTTAACATTACCCGTCAATTTACGTAGCGCCTGAGACATCAAACGAGCCTGAAGACCAACATGGGAATCACCCATATCACCTTCGATCTCTGCCTTCGGCGTCAAAGCAGCTACAGAGTCGACGATGATTACATCAACTGCGTTAGAGCGAACTAGCATATCTGTAATTTCTAGCGCCTGCTCACCTGTATCCGGCTGTGAAACCAGAAGACTATCTACATCTACACCTAACTTCTCTGCATAGATAGGATCTAGTGCATGCTCAGCATCAACAAAGGCACAAGTTTTACCCTGCTTCTGAGCTTCAGCAACAACCTGTAATGTCAGTGTTGTTTTACCAGATGACTCAGGACCATAGATCTCAACGATACGACCATACGGCAATCCGCCTATGCCAAGCGCGATATCTAGACCAAGGGAACCAGTAGAAACAGATGGAATCGCTTCACGAGGCTGATCCCCCATACGCATCACTGCGCCTTTACCAAACTGCCTTTCAATTTGACCTAACGCTGCGTCTAATGCTTTTTTGCGATTTGCGTCCATCTTCGACCCTACTTTCTCTAAATTCATATTGTGCGCATCTTATTACTGCGCAAAACACTGTATGTATGGACAGTATTATTTCACAAGTTTTCCGGATTGCAAGCCTCAATCAGATAAGTTCTGCAAAATCCCTTCTAACGCCACGCTAACTGCTTGTTTTCGAACTGATTCACGATCACCTTCAAAACAGTATTTTTTTGTTCTAACTGATTTACCTTGCTCAGCCCAAGCAAACCATACAGTACCTACAGGCTTCTCTTTACTTCCACCAGCCGGCCCAGCAATACCACTGGTCGCTACAGATATATGCGCACTACTATTATTAAGAGCACCTTCCGCCATTTCAGCTACGACCTCGGCCGACACTGCTCCGCAGTGTTCCAACGTATCTTTTGATACCCCAAGCATCTTTTGCTTAGACATATTACTGTATGTAACAAAGCCACAATCAAACCAAGCGGAACTACCAGGGATTGCTGTTATCTCTTGGGCAACCCAACCACCTGTACATGATTCAGCTGTTGCGATAGAACATTTTTTTGCCTGTAATTTTTCAGCGATATCCGTCAGTGGTAATTGCATACTGATCCACCCCATTCAAACTATTTAAGCCGCTTTATTTACCGTACAATGCCTCAAGTTAAGTTTGCGTAACAACTCTTTATTTCATCATTTAGTAATTAATATCTCTATGACCAAACAAGCAGCAACTACTCACACCCCAATGATGCAGCAATACCTACGCATCAAAGCACAACACCCTGATCAATTGGTGTTTTATCGGATGGGTGACTTCTATGAGCTGTTTTATGACGATGCAAAAAAAGCGGCGGATCTGTTAGACATATCTCTTACCGCCCGCGGCAAATCTGGCGGTGAGCCTATCCCTATGGCAGGCATCCCTTACCATGCTGCGGAGAACTATGTTGGTAAAATTGTTCGCGCAGGTGAATCCGTGGTTATTTGCGAACAGGTAGGTGATCCCGCTACTAGTAAAGGACCTGTAGAGCGAGCAGTTGCGCGAATCATCACACCAGGCACCGTAAGTGATGAAGCACTTCTTGATGAAAATAGAGATAACTTACTGGTAGCCATTAATCAGTCTGGCGACACTTACGGATTGGCTATTGTGGATATCGCTTCAGGCCGTTTTAGCTTGATGGAAATTGATAATCAAGACACGCTTATGAGTGAACTTGAGCGCTTACGCCCATCTGAAACACTCTTCAATGAAGATAGTCAGCTACATGACGTATTAAGCCAACGAAAAGGCCTACGCCCGCAATCCCCTTGGCACTTTGAAGCAGATACCGCCAACGATCTGTTATGCCAACAATTTAAAATCAAAGATTTGAGTGGATTTGGTTGCGATCATCTAGCGGTTGCGACAACTGCTGCTGGTTGCTTATTACAGTATGCAAAAGAAACTCAGCGTACCTCACTACCTCATATCAGGCGTATTCAGATTGAACAACATAATGACTGTGTAGCTCTGGACGCTGCGACACGTAAAAACCTAGAACTAGATCAAAATTTATCTGGTGGTTTTGATAACACCCTCGCTAAGGTCATTGATAAATGCCGCACTCCAATGGGAAGTCGCTTATTAAGGCGCTGGCTACACCGTCCGATTCAAGACAGAGCAACCTTATGCGCACGACAAGCCTCTATTCAGTGGTTGATTGACAACTATCACTTCGAAACGGTTCAAAGCACACTCAAACTGATCGGTGACAGCGAACGCATCTTAGCCCGTATCGCACTAAGATCAGCACGCCCACGCGATTTGGAACGATTAAAAACATCTCTGAATTCCTTACCTTTACTTCAGCAACAGATCGAAGCGGCCAATGCCCCGTTAGTGAACGAATTATCTGAGCAGATTTCAGAATTTCCTAACTTGGCAGAGCTGCTTACCAAAGCTGTGATAGAAAACCCGCCGGTAGTCATTCGTGAAGGCGGTGTCATAGCTCATGGTTTTGATGCTGAGCTAGATGAATTACGCGGCATTAGCGAAAATGCCGGCGCTTATTTACTAGAACTAGAGCAGAAAGAACGAGATCGTACTGGCATTGCCACTTTGAAAGTGGGTTATAACCGCGTACATGGATATTTCATTGAGATAGGCAAAGCACAAAATGCAGAATTGCCGGCCGAATATATTCGCCGCCAAACACTTAAAAATGCAGAACGCTACATTACGCCTGAGCTGAAAGAGTTCGAAGACAAGGCTCTATCAGCAAAAAGCAGAGCGCTCACCCGTGAAAAGGCGCTTTACGAAGAACTCATTGAAACGATTGCTGAAGAGCTGGCTGATCTGCAAGATTCAGCTGCCGCTATCGCAGAGCTGGACGTCCTAGCAAACCTTGCGGAACGTGCAACAACGCTAGATTACGTACCACCAACACTGACAGATATACCACAAATTAAAATACAGCACGGCCGTCATCCTGTAGTAGAAACTGTGTTGACTGAACCCTTTGTAGCTAATGATCTAGACCTAGATACTGAGCGGAAGATGCTCGTTATTACAGGTCCAAATATGGGCGGTAAATCTACTTATATGCGTCAAGCAGCGCTAATTACCCTACTTGCGCATATTGGTAGTTATGTTCCTGCTTCAGCCGCAACAATTGGCATTGTTGATCGTATCTTTACTCGTATGGGGTCATCAGATGACCTAGCGGGCGGGCGTTCAACCTTCATGGTTGAAATGACCGAAACAGCAAACATTATGCATAATGCGACTGAACGCAGCTTGGTATTGATGGATGAAGTAGGCCGCGGCACAAGTACATTTGATGGCTTATCTCTCGCGTGGGCCTGCGCAGACAATCTTGCCAGGGAAACGAAGGCCTTTACTCTGTTTGCAACTCACTATTTTGAATTAACTAGTTTGCCTGACCAAGCAGCCTCGGTCTTCAATGTACACTTAACCGCAGTAGAACATAATGATCACATTGTCTTTCTACATGAAGTACAAGAAGGGCCTGCGAGCCAAAGTTATGGTCTGCAAGTAGCACAGCTTGCTGGGGTACCTTTACCTGTCATCCAACAAGCAAAAACCAAATTAATGCAACTTGAGCAGGATGTCGCCGTTAGCGCTCAATTGAGCACCCCGCCACCACCGGTTCAAAATGACATGTTCGCAGCGCCGGAACCAAAGGCCCTGAAAGAGCTAAAGAAAATATCCCCCGACGACCTCTCGCCAAGGGAAGCTCTGGATATTCTCTACAAACTCAAAGAACTAGTTTAAATTCACCCACAAAAAAACCGCCTATCGGCGGTTTTTTTTCGGAGAGTAAAGTTCAACTTACTGTTGCAGTAAGTCCTCTCCACTCAAACCATTCTTTTCAACAATATCACGAAGTTTACGTAAGGCTTCAACTTGAATTTGACGAACACGCTCACGTGTTAGGCCGATTTCACGCCCAACTTCTTCCAACGTGCTCATTTCATAACCCCTGAGACCAAATCGACGAGATAACACTTCTGCATGTTTTTCAGGCAGAGCATCTAGCCATTTATCCAGGTTACCACTGATATTTGAATTTTGTAGTAACGTTGCCGGATCAGAAGAAACTGCATCAGGGATCGTATCAAGCAAAGACTTATCCGAATCTTTGCCCATTGGCGTATCGACAGAGCTGACACGTTCGTTAAGGCCTAACATCCGCTCAACATTTTCAACCGGCTTATCCACCAGCTCCGCAATCTCTTCTGGCGAAGGCTCATGATCTAACTTTTGCGCGAGCTCTCTCGCTGCTCGCAAATAAACATTCAGCTCTTTAACAACATGAATAGGCAAGCGAATCGTTCGAGTCTGGTTCATAATCGCTCGTTCGATTGTTTGTCTTATCCACCAAGTTGCATAAGTAGAAAAACGGAACCCTCTTTCTGGATCAAACTTTTCTACGGCCCGAATTAAGCCTAGATTTCCTTCTTCGATTAGATCAAGCAGAGTTAAACCGCGATTGATATATCTGCGTGCAATTTTAACAACTAGACGAAGATTACTTTCGATCATGCGCTTACGCGCAGCTTCATCACCCTTTAGGGCGCGACGAGAGAAATACACCTCTTCTTCCGCACTCAGTAGCGGCGAGAAGCCTATTTCATTTAGGTAAAGTTGGGTTGCATCCAAGTTTTTGGCATTAAGAAGGTCTTTATGAGCCATACTACCGCGCCCACGACCACTATTTAGAAACTCTGGTTGTTCTTTCTGAGGCGTTCCATCTGTATCCTCATCAAGAATTTCTTCTGTCAGCTCTTCGCTTTCAACAGCGATATCCTGCACATCCGTTTTGCAGTTATTATCGATATTTTCCATTGCCCGTTCCCTTAACCAATCAGTGCTATCACGCGTTTATTAGTTAGTTTTTATTATTATGTTTTCTTATAATTATTGTTTCGGCAGATATCGAAGAGGGTTTACTGGCTTACCATCACGACGTATCTCAAAGTGGAGCATCACGCGATCCGTGCCTGAATTTCCCATCTCCGCAATTTTCTGGCCTTTATCAACCATATCATTTTCTTTGACTAAAACACGACTATTATGTGCATAAGCACTTAAAAACTGCTGATTATGGTCAACAATAACCAAATTACCATAACCTAATAAACCACTTCCAGCATAGACAACTCGGCCTTTAGCCGCAGCCTTAACCTTAGAACCATAAGCGGATGCTATATTTACCCCCTTATTGACAGTACCTTTTGTTTTAAACGTGGAAACAATCTTACCGGACGCAGGCCATCCCCACTTAATTGACCCCGAGGCAACTGTTGAAGGCTTAGCCTGGGCTTTAGGTGCAGGTTTTACTGCTGCTTTTTGTTGCTCAACTTTTGCTACAGTTTGAGCTTGCTTTGCCGATGCTTTTGGAGTCGCAGTAGGCTTAGAAGCTACTTGAGGACTTGTATTCTGAGGTTTGGTGGTCGTTTTTTGACGGCTAGAGACTATTTCAGGCTTTGGTGCGACAATAGAAGCGTCACGAACGATGGATGCTGAAACAGTACTTTTCGGTGAAGGTTTTAAACTAAGTTTTTGACCAGGGTATATATTGTAGTTACCAGAAATACTGTTTCTTTTTGCTAACTCACGATAATCTAAACCATATCTAAATGCGATGGAATACAACGTATCGCCTTTACGAACCTGATAGTGATTAGGCTTAGGCTGAGCAGAGACGGGCGCCGATCTATCGCTCACTGGCGCATAGGTTTTCCCTCCACATGCAACCAGCAGAAATGAGCAACACAGCAGCAGATAACCTTTTAAGCCCACCAAACTACCCCTCAGACTCTATGTCTCAGACCTCCGGCCCATTCGTTCTATCAATAACACCGCTGCAGCACCAAAAATCATTAATCCAACAGCGTATATAACAAAGGAAGGCTGACCCGTCATAGATTCAAACGAAAAGGGAGATATATTCTCCTGAACGAGAGGAACCTGCTCTCCATGCCGATTAATTGTGTAAGCAGTCGTATATTTCCACGGCCATACTTTATTCAGTGAGCCCAACATAAAGCCCCCTAATAAAGCCAAAGTCGTCGTTTTAAATGAACTAAACATCCAACTTAAAACACGAGAGAAGCTCAATAGACCAACAGCACAGCCTGCGGCAAAAATACCTAAAGTAAATAGCTCAATATTTTTGATAGCCATCAGAATAGGCGTATACATACCTAGCAGCAGAAGGATAAAGCTACCTGAGATACCCGGTAAAATCATGGCACAGATAGCTACCATTCCGGCTAAGAAAATAAATAACGGAGTCGCCTCGATTGTGGTTGGGGATATAGAGGTAATCATATAGGCAGCAATAGTTCCGGCAATAAATGCGGCAAAGCTATTACTATCCCACTGCTCTATATGTCTGCAGACAGACCATACTGAAGCCAAGATCAAGCCAAAGAAGAAAGACCATAGAAGTTCAGGATATTCAGCCAACCAAAAGAGCACCACCTTTGCAACAGTCACCAAGCTTATAAAAATACCTAAAACAAGCGTCAGTAAAAAAGTGCCGTTGACATGCTTCCAGGCTGCAATAGGGCCTTGTTTAAACAACACAAACAAAGCTTCAGGGCCAAACTGCTTTAAAGAGTAAATAAGCTCCTCATATATACCAGTCATGAAGGCAATAGTACCACCAGATACGCCTGGTACTGCATCTGCAGCTCCCATCATCATCCCTTTGCCCGACAATGCTAGATAGTCGCGCCACGTTCTTCCTTCTTGCTTCAATTTACTACCTCACCGTACCACTTAACAAAGGTACAAACTTCACACAATCTAAAATCTCGGTACTGAACTCATCTTCAGATAACCTGATAACCAGATTCAACTTTTGGGAATCGCTACCACCTACCGGAATAATTAGACGACCACCAACAGCAAGCTGCTGCTTTAACTCTTCTGGCACACTTTCTGGTGCACAAGCTGCCAAAATACCATCATAAGGCGCTTTCGCAGACCACCCCATACCACCATCTGTATGCTTCAGCTGTACATTATTGAGGCCAATCAACTTTAAACGCTCCCGCGCCTTATCCTGAAGAGGCTTAATACGCTCTACACTGTACAACTGACCAACCAATGGCGCCAAAATTGATGTTTGATAACCAGAACCCGTCCCCACTTCTAGGACTTTTTGCAGTGGTCCTTCTGAGAGCAGCACCTCTGTCATTTTCGCTACGATAAACGGTTGCGAGATAGTCTGATTGTAACCAATGGGCAAAGCAGTATCTTCGTATGCCCTATGAGCTAAAGCCTCATCGATAAAAATATGTCTTGGCGTATTCCTCATCACATCCAGAACACTCTCGTCCTGAATTCCCTGATCTCTTAATCGATTAATCAAACGATCCCTTGTTCGCTGCGAAGTCATTCCTATTCCGCGTAATTGCTGATCGTTCAAATACTATTCTCCAACCAATCACCCACATTATCCATGCCAGAGTATTGCGTCATATCTGCATGTAAAGGCGTTACAGATACACATTTCTCACTTAAAGCATAAAAGTCCGTGCCTGGGCCCGCATCTGCGGCTGGTCCCGCTCCCGCTATCCAATAACGTGTTTTTCCACGAGGGTCTTCTGTTGCTATTGGCTTTCCAGCACAGGTTCTATGGCCTAAACGTGTAACATGAATCCCCGCAAAATCATCAAGAGGGCAATCAGGCACGTTGACGTTTATTACTGTACGGGGAGCAACATTCAGGTGTTGAATGTTTTCGACCAAATTCTTAGCAACTTGAGCTGCAGAGTCGTAATGTGCTGGATGAAACTCTCCAGAGGAGATTGCAATAGCGGGAAAGCGAAGATGACGCCCTTCCATAGCTGCAGCAACCGTCCCAGAGTAGATGACATCGTCGCCTAAATTTGGACCAGCATTGATGCCAGAAACAACGATATCTGGCTCAAAACCGAATACACCTGAACTACCTAAATGCACACAATCTGTTGGGGTGCCATTAATCCCAATAAAGCCATTTTCATGTTCAAAGGCTTCAAGTGGACGATCCAACGTTAACGAATTACTTGCACCACTACGATTACGGTCTGGGGCAACCACCAGAATCTCTCCAACCTCGGCTAAGGCTCTTGCTAAAGCAGCAAGGCCTGGTGCATAGACACCATCATCATTAGAGATCAGTATCTTCATTTATCCCTCATTACTTTCAGGCTGGGTAACTTTGCAGAGTTCCCGCAATACACTGGTTGCAAATGCCCCTGAAGGCAGGCCAAATTCAAGCCAACATTCAGTCTCATTAATCACATTAATTTCTAACTGCTGGGGAAGCAATCGAAGAGATCTACGCTCTTGTTTTAACGTTAGTTTTTCAAGCAAATCACTGATCTCAGACCAGCACCCGACCTGCTCTTGCTCCCATTTTTCAGCTGCAGCATTCGGTAGCATATCTCCACCGCCCCACATTGGGCCGGTAAGATTAATCTCTTTATCCGTTAAACGTTGCTGTAATTCATCGGTCGCTTCATCTTCGACAAAACAGCTTTGGCTTCCTGCCAACATCAATGCATCACCATCAAGAATGGTATTCCACAAGCCTTGATCTAACCTTTGAGATAAAACCTGATTAAATACCCAAGAGCGAACAGCAGAGATATAAATCCCCTTCTTATTTCTTTGCCGCTCCTGATATTCGCCGCGCAACAGCGCGATCCCTTTATCTAAATTACCATAGTCCCGACCGAACCGTTGCTCGCCAAAATAGTTGGGCACACCCTCTTTAGCCACATAATCTACGCGCTGCTGCAGTTCATTCATATTAGTAATCTGGCGAAGTCGCAATTTAAAGCGGTTCCCCTGAAGAGTACCTAGACGCAACTTTCTTTGGTGCCGAACTGCTTTAAGAACCTCGATGCTATCGCCACCAAATAACTTCCAATTCAAATTACGCTTGATCGGGAATTTCGCACAAAACCATTGCTCAGTTACAGCATGACGATCTTTTTTACCCGCATAACTAACATCTCTAGGGCTTATTTGGGCAAAATTTGCTAATTGCCTAGCAACCCAATCAGTATTTTCACCGCATTTGCGAATATAAAGAAACACATGTTCGCCTGATCCTTCAGGCTCAAACCCTAGCTGTTCTATAACCTGAAAATCCTCTGGGCAACTGCGGATCACTGCAGAACCAGTAGGCTTTTCATTGAGATATGTAAATTCTGTAGGCAGGGATGTCATAAAAGGTTACTTCTCTGAGGCGGGTTCCACCAGCTGGAAAAAGGACTCATCTTCTTTGATCATACCAAGCTCACTACGAGCCCGCTCTTCCAAAGCAGCATTACCCTTTTTAAGATCTAGAACTTCGGCTTCTAGCTCACTATTCCGCTGACTAAGCTCTTGATTAATGCCTTGTTGCAGTTCTATTTTGGCATTGAGAGCCCAAATATCGCGCAGGTTTGCTTCCCCAAACCACAATCTGTACTGCAGTCCGAGTATCAAAAATAATATAAGGGCAACCAACCAGCGATACATAGATTTCTTATAAGTAAAAAAGGGGGCATTAAGCCCCCTTTTTATATCAGACTATTACGTAGGGTACTACGCTTAGCCCTGACCTTTTACTTCAGAAAGGCCATTGTAGATTGCGCCGTCACCTAGCTCTTCTTCGATACGTAGAAGACGGTTGTACTTAGCTACACGGTCAGAACGGCATAGAGAACCAGTCTTAATCTGGCCTGCAGCTGTACCTACTGCTAGATCTGCAATAGTTGTATCTTCAGTTTCACCAGAACGGTGAGAGATAACCGCTGTGAAGCCTGCATCTTTCGCCATTTTGATTGCGTCTAGCGTTTCAGACAATGAACCAATCTGGTTGAATTTGATCAGGATTGAGTTACCGATGCTCTGCTCGATACCACGTGACAGAATTTTCGTGTTAGTTACGAACAAGTCATCACCAACCAACTGCACTTTGTCACCGATTTTCTTAGTTAGGTAAGCCCAACCATCCCAATCAGACTCGTCTAGACCATCTTCGATGGAAACAATTGGGTAGTTTTCAGTTAGTGCTGCAAGGTAATCACCGAAGCCTTCTGCATCAAAGACTTTACCTTCACCGGAAAGGTCGTATTTACCTTCTTTGTAGAATTCAGATGCAGCACAGTCTAATGCTAGCGTTACATCTTTACCTAGCTCGTAACCCGCTTTATCGATTGCTTCTTTAATAACAACCAAAGCTTCTTCGTTCGATGCAAGATTTGGAGCAAAACCACCTTCATCACCAACCGCAGTGTTTAGGCCTTTTGCTTTTAGAACAGCTTTTAGTGCATGAAAAATTTCTGCACCACAACGCAAGCCTTCAGAGAACTTGTCGAAGTTTACTGGCTGAACCATGAACTCTTGGATATCAACATTGTTATCCGCATGCTCACCACCGTTAAGGATGTTCATCATCGGTAGTGGTAGGGAGAACTGACCTGGAGTACCGTTAATCTCTGCAATGTGAGCGTATAGAGGCATGCCTTTTTCTGTAGCTGCTGCTTTTGCTGCTGCAAGAGATACCGCTAGGATTGCGTTTGCACCTAGGTTTTCTTTGTTTTCAGTACCATCAAGCTCTAGCATTTTATTATCTAGCGCGCGCTGATCTGTTACATCCATGCCCGTTAGCGCTTCACGGATAACACCGTTAACCGCTGCAACCGCTTTTTGTACGCCTTTACCTAGGTAACGGCCTTTATCACCATCACGCAGTTCTAGCGCTTCGCGAGAACCCGTTGACGCACCAGAAGGCGCACAGGCAGAACCAATCACGCCAGATGCAAGAATTACATCAGCTTCAACTGTTGGGTTACCACGAGAATCCAGTACTTCGCGGGCTTTGATATCAGAGATCTGTGCCATGGGGAAATAACTCCAGAAATTTTACGTTCTGGGGGCATCAAGCCCCCAATCCTTAATTCGTTTTACTGTTTAGCTTGTTGATCTAATGCAGCTTGAATAAAGCCTTTGAACAAGCCATGACCATCACGCGGGGTGGATGTGAACTCTGGGTGGAACTGACAAGCGACAAACCAAGGGTGATCTGCAACTTCAACCACTTCAACCAGCTCACCATCAACAGAACGGCCAGAAATTCTTAAACCAGCGTTTTCCAGTTGCTCAACGTAGTTGTTGTTCACTTCATAACGATGACGATGACGCTCAGTAATCTCAGTGTTACCGTAAGCTTGGGCAGCAGTAGAACCTTCTGCCAGATGACAAACTTGAGCACCCAGACGCATAGTACCGCCTAGATCATCAGCTTCGCCACGGGTTTCCACACCACCTTCAGAGGTAGCCCACTCAGTGATCAAACCAATTACCTGGTGTTCAGCATCTTTATTAAATTCGGAAGATGTCGCATCTTCTAAGCCTGCAACGTGGCGAGCAAATTCAATAACCGCAACCTGCATACCCAAACAGATACCTAGGTATGGCACTTTGTTTTCACGCGCATAGCGAACGGCAGCAATTTTGCCTTCGACACCACGCTCACCAAAACCACCTGGAACTAGAACAGCACTTGCGCCATCTAGAATTTCAACACCTTCACGCTCGATACGCTCAGAGTCGATACATTCGATGCGAACTTTTTTCTTCAATGCGATACCCGCATGAGAGATCGCTTCGATAAGAGATTTGTAGGCATCCAACAGCTCCATGTACTTACCCACCATAGCGATTTTAACTTCGCCTTCTGGGTTAAGATGAGCATCTGCTACACGATCCCATTCACCTAGATCTGCTTCTGTGCACTCTAAGTGGAAACGTTCCACTACGATATCGTCTAAGCCTTGCTCAGACAGCATTCGAGGAATGTTATAGATAGTATCTGCATCAGGAAGCGACACTACTGCACGCTCTTCAACGTTAGTAAACAACGACAGCTTACGACGAGAAGAGTCTGGTAGTGGGAAATCGGAACGACATACCAAAATATCTGGCTGAATACCGATAGAACGCAGCTCTTTTACTGAGTGCTGTGACGGCTTAGTTTTGATTTCGCCAGCTGTCGCAATGTATGGAACAAGCGTCAGGTGCATAAACATTGCACGAGCGGAACCAAGCTCAGCTTTCAACTGACGTACTGCCTCCATAAATGGTAGTGATTCAATATCACCAACAGTACCGCCAATTTCTACTAGAGCTACGTCAGCATCACCAGCGCCTTCGATAACACGACGCTTAATTTCATCTGTGATGTGCGGAATAACCTGAACCGTTCCACCTAGGTAGTCACCGCGACGCTCTTTGCGTAATACATGCTGATAGATACGACCAGCAGTAAAGTTATTACGTTTGCTCATCGTTGTACGGATGAAACGCTCGTAGTGGCCCAAGTCTAGGTCAGTTTCTGCACCATCTTCAGTAACAAAAACCTCACCATGCTGAATTGGGCTCATTGTCCCTGGATCCACGTTAATATACGGGTCCAATTTCAACATAGTTACTTTAAGCCCTCTGGCTTCCAAAATTGCAGCCAAAGAAGCGGATGCGATGCCTTTGCCCAATGAGGACACAACACCGCCTGTGACGAAGATATAACGCGTCATGCAGAACCTGTTTGATCGTGTTTAAGCGAGGATTTTTTAAGATCGAGATGGGGCTATAGGATAGCAAATCAGGGCTAATCAGACAACGATAAGGGACGCCATAAAAGCGAAAAACCTGAGCTTTCTTTATCCCAGCCATCGCAAACGCAGATACCTGGCACAGCAACTACGGTTTCACCCTGAAAAATCAGTGGCCAACTAGCCTTCTCCCAAGGAGGAAGATCTGCCTCTTGAAGCAATTTTTTTACCGATTTTGAATGCGCATGCCCATGAGGAACGCACCTTTCTCCACCCTTACGGCGTTGAAGAGTCAATGATTTCTGTAACGGCTTAGCCAATTCGATGGTGAGCTCACCATCTCCCAATTCCCAACAGCCACCCTCAGATATTTCGACATTATCAAGTAGCTCAGAGGGCGGAGAGACTATATACAAATGATTACGAAAGCGACGTAGGGAGTGTCCCTGAATTAAATAAATCGGAATAGCATCCGATTGCGCTTGAATAACATCATGCTGAATTTGCTCTAACTGCTGCTCATTAAGCAAGAAGCCAATCTCATTATAGACCCAGCGCCGAATCAGTTCAGGACGCTTTATCTCAATCAAAAGCCCCCATTCATCCAGATTTAACTGCCTACTCGTAGTTAAACACTGACGCAAATCTTGATCTAAATAATGATTCAATAAAGACTCACTTTTAGCCACCAAGTCTGCATTTTTTTGCCAACGAGCAAGCAATTGCGGCCAACGCAGCTTTAATTCAGGTAATACCTTATGCCTTAAAAAGTTGCGGTCATAATCAATGGAATCATTAGATGGATCCTGAATAAATTCCAAGCCAATCTCAGTTGCCGCTTGTTCCAATTGTTTGCGCGAACAATAAAGCAATGGCCGCAATAAATAACCCTGCCCCAGCTCCCGCTGTTCAGGCATACCTTTTAAGCCAGTCAGGCCAGCCCCTCTTAACCAACGAAACAGCAATGTTTCAGCTTGATCATCAGCATGGTGACCAAACAGCACGCAATCGCCCTCGTTTATAAAGTCATTAAACGCTGCGTATCGCGCATCCCTTGCAGCAACTTCAGAGGAATTATTAGGAGTGACCGAAACGGAATGATGAACCACACCATTAAGCTCAGCCTGTCTCTCGGAAAACGCCGACCAACCATCTGCCTCAACCTGCAAATTATGGTTGATATGAAGCACGACTATTTGGCTGCGTGGTAACACCTTACAAGCAAGGTACAGCAATAACTGAGAGTCTAAGCCACCGCTATGGGCAATAACCCAACGGGAGATTGAAGAGGACGAATCAAGGAAAGAGATAAAACGGGAGGTCAGCGCCTGAAACTGGCGCTCACACTCCTGTAAAGCGGCGAGGTTGCCTGTATTAGGCTTCACCACCAAAACCGTATGCCATCAAGCGCTTATAACGACGCTCCAGCAATTCATCGGTAGACAGTTCATCTAAGCGACCTAGCACTTCAGATAGGTGACGCTTAAGATTAGCCGCTGTTAGGGCTGGATCACGGTGAGCACCACCAAGCGGCTCACTTACGATCTGATCAACCAGACCTAGTTCAAGCAGACGATCAGAAGTAATACCCATTGCTTTAGCTGCATCTGCAGCACGCTCAGCGCTCTTCCAAAGAATAGAAGCACAACCCTCTGGGGAAATTACTGAATACGTAGAGTAACTCATCATCATTAGCTCATCGCATACACCGATTGCTAATGCACCACCCGAGCCACCTTCACCAATAACCGTGGAAATAACAGGTGTTTTTAACTGAGACATCTTAGCTAGGTTAAATGCAATAGCTTCTGACTGACCACGTTCTTCAGCATCGATACCAGGGTAAGCTCCCGGCGTATCAATAAAGGTCATGATTGGCATTTTAAAACGCTCAGCCATTTCCATTAGACGCAGTGCTTTACGGTAACCTTCTGGACGAGGCATACCAAAGTTACGCTTCTGACGTTCCTGAACACCACGACCTTTCTGATGACCAATCACCATTATTGGTCGCTCATCCATACGTGCGATACCACCCACGATAGCCTGATCATCAGAAAAATGACGATCACCGTGAATTTCATCGAACTCATCGAACATATAATCGATATAGTCCAATGTATATGGACGCTGAGGGTGACGGGATAACTGTGATACTTGCCAAGCAGACAGATCAGAGAAAATAGATTCTGTCAGAGTGCGGCTTTTGTCTTCCAGACGCTTAATCTCATCGGAGATATTCAGTTCAGCTGAATCCCCTACCAGACGTAGCTCTTCAATTTTTGCCTGTAGCTCTGCAATTGGCTGTTCAAAATCCAGATAGTTCGGATTCATATGACTCATCTATTCAATAGTAAAAAAATTGTCCAAAGTGTACCTGTTTGCAGCTTTAAGAACCAGACCCTACAAGAGAAAGCCTCGACGCCAAACAGGACAGCTAAATTACGCCAGTTAAACTGACTAATAGTTTAATGAAACGGCATCACTTCCGAACCGCTCCATTAATGCAATCAACAAATCATCGTTAGCCTGAACCTGCCAGTTATCGCCCAAAGTTATAGTTGCCTCTGCATCAGGTCGAGAGTAGCGCAACTGCACTGGCAGTGAGCCCTCTCCCTTATAACTATTAAGCAATTCCTGCAGCTCCTTCAGGCGCCTACCAGCTAACTGACTTTCGTTGCATTTTACTTGGATACCTTCTGCATACTGAGCACGCGCTTGCGGGATGGTCAGCACTTTACTTACGCGCACCTTTATTCCACCAGAGAAGTGATCCTCTGCCACTTCTCCTTCAACCACTAGCACTGCGTCTTTATGAACAAGTTCACGTACCGCATCATAAGTATCGCCAAAAAGAGTTACATCGATACGCGCGGTGCGGTCGTCCAAAGTCACAAAACAAAGGTTATCGCCTTTTTTGGTTTTCTTCAGTCGAAGATCAACCACCAAGCCTGCCATTTTTTGGGTCTGCCCACGAGCAGGCTGCAACTCGACAATACGCTTACCAACAAAGTGCCTTAACTCCGACTCATATTCATCGATAGGATGGCCGGTGAGGTACAAACCGAGCGTATCTTTTTCACCCGTAAGACGCTCCTTATCCGTCCAAGATCTAACCGACTTGTAGTCTTCATATGAGCAGCGATCAGATTCAGCCTCTACCTCGCCAAATAGATCAAACATCCCTGCGTCTTGGTTTTTAGCCGCTTGATCGGCAGCTTTCAGCGCATCCGGAATAGCTTCCCATAGAATCGCTCGCTCTGCGCCTAGACAATCTAGCGCACCGGAACGAACCAAAGCCTCCAAAACACGCTTATTAAGCTTCTTCGCACCTACACGTTCACAGAAATCAAATAGATCCGTAAATGGACCACCATCTGCACGCGCTTCCGTGATTGCCTCTATTGGTCCTTCGCCTACGCCTTTAATCGCACCCAGACCATAAACAATGACACCCTCATCGTTTACGGTGAACATGTACTCACCGGTATTAACGTCCGGCAACGCAGGAGGAATGCCCATCACACGACACTCTTCAATGAAGATCACCACCTTGTCGGTGTTCTGCATATCAGAAGAGATTACCGCCGCCATAAACGGCGCAGGATAATGAGCTTTAAGCCAAGCCGTTTGATAAGAAACTAAGGCGTAAGCTGCAGAGTGGGATTTGTTAAAACCATAACCTGCGAATTTCTCTACTAGGTCGAAGATATTCCCAGCTAAGTCACGATCGATCCCATTCTGCTCAGAACCATCAAGAAAAGAAACCCGCTGCTTAGCCATCTCTTCAGGTTTCTTTTTACCCATCGCACGACGCAGCATATCCGCACCACCAAGGGTATAACCTGCCATTACCTGAGCAATCTGCATTACCTGCTCTTGGTAAAGGATAATTCCGTAAGTTGGTTCGAGTACTGGTTGCAGTGAATCCAATTGATAATCAGGATGTGGCCACGCCATCTCCGCGCGACCATGCTTACGGTTGATGAAGTCATCCACCATGCCTGATTGAAGCGGCCCCGGACGGAATAGAGCTACTAGCGCGACAATATCTTCAAAGCGCGAAGGCAATAGCCTGCGAACCAAATCCTTCATGCCGCTGGACTCAAGCTGAAAGACTGCCGTAGTTTCAGCAGCTTGCAGAAGATCGAAGGTCTTTCTGTCTTCAAGATCAATCAGAGCTATATCGAGCGGTTCTTCACCGTTCTTTTCGCGAATACGGTTTACCGTTTGCAACGCCCAATCGATAATCGTCAGCGTACGCAGACCCAAGAAGTCGAATTTTACTAACCCAGCTTCTTCGACATCGCCTTTATCGAACTGAGTAACAAGGCCATTGCCCTCTTCATCGCAGTACGTAGCAGCAAAGTCTGTTAACTTGGTAGGTGCGATTACTACACCACCGGCGTGCTTGCCTACATTTCGCGTCACACCTTCAAGCTTATACGCCATATCCATGATTTCTTGAGCCTCTTCACTGGACTCAATAAACTCACCTAGCATAGGCTCCTGATCCAAGGCTTTTTTCAGAGTAATGCCTGGCTCAAAAGGAATAAGCTTTGAAAGTCGGTCAGCAAGACCAAACGGTTTACCTTGTACACGCGCCACATCTCGAACTACCGCTTTCGCAGCCATAGTACCGAAGGTTACGATCTGAGAAACAGCATCACGTCCGTAGGTTCGCGCTACATAGTCGATTACCTTATCTCGGTTATCCATGCAGAAGTCGATATCGAAGTCAGGCATGGAGACACGCTCAGGGTTGAGAAATCGTTCGAACAGAAGGTCATATTCTAACGGATCAAGATCGGTAATTTTTTGGGCATAAGCCACCAAGGAGCCCGCACCTGAACCACGACCAGGGCCTACAGGAACACCGTTTTCCTTACCCCACATAATGAAGTCCATTACGATCAGGAAGTAACCCGGGAAACCCATCTGGATAATAATATCCAATTCAAACTCTAGGCGATCGATATACTCTTGGCGCTTCGCTTGGTAATCAGGATCTTCTTTATCCAGTAAAATCTCAAGACGCTCTTCCAACCCATCAAAAGACACTTTTCGGAAATAATCATCCATCAACATCCCTTCAGGGATAGGATACTTCGGTAGATAATATGTGCCGATTTCAATCTCAATATTACAGCGCTTAGCAATCGCCACTGTGTTTTGAACCGCAGATGGGATATCACTGAAGAGCTCAACCATCTCCTCTTGGGAACGGAAGTATTGCTGGTCACTGTACTCTTTTGGACGCGTTGGATCTTCTAATGTACGGCCTTGGTTGATGCATACACGTACTTCATGAGCCTCAAAATCTGACTCATTGATGAACATAACCTCATTGGTCGCCACTAATGGGCAGTTATAGGTTTTAGCCAATTCAACAGAATCATGAACGATCTGCTCGTCACCCACTCTACCTGTTCTCTGAACTTCTAGATAAAAGCTGTTTGGAAAGACCTTCATCCAGCGTTCTAAAATCGCCCCAGCCTGATCATTATTAGCCAAGATAGAACGACCAATTTCACCTTTCCGCCCACCTGACAATGCGATTAAGCCCGCTGATTTAGCCTCTACCCATTCAGGTTTAACCAAGGCCATATCCGCTAGAACATTTTGCCCCTCAGCATAAGCCTGCGAGATCAACTCCATGAGGTTGAGGTAACCCTCAGCATTTCGAACCAACAAGGTTAGGCGGTAAGGCTCTCCACCAGGTTCATCAGTATTTTCCACCCACAGGTCAGAACCGCAAATAGGCTTAATACCACTACCTGTTGCCGCTTTAAAGAATTTCACCAAACCAAAGAAATTTGTCTGATCCGTCATACCAACGGCGGGCATATGGTCATTTTTAGCGGCATTAACCAGCTCTTTGACTCGAACCAAACCGTCAACTAGCGAAAATTCTGTGTGAACGCGAAGATGGATAAACTGCGGATCAGACATAAAGCAAACTTTTTAAAGGTTAGGAAAGCAGATCCCGTACGGGCTTAAAACTGCGACGATGTTCAGGTAACGGGCCATGTTCAGCCAGTTTTTCAAAATGCAGAGCTGTAGGGTAGCCCTTATGCTTAGCAAAGCCGTACTCTGGATATTGCTGATCAAGAAGCTCCATCTCTCTATCACGATCGACTTTAGCTAAAATGGATGCAGCGCTAATTTCAGGGATTTTACTATCCCCTTTTACAACAGGCTCACTAGGACAATTTAGATCGGGACTTCGATTGCCATCAACATATACAAACTCAGCTGGGATATCCAAACCTTCGACGGCCCTTTTCATCGCTAACATAGAGGCATGTAGTATATTGATTTCATCAATTTCAGCCGGAGATGCAGAAGCGACAAACCATGCCAGTGCCTTTTCCTTGATCTCGATATAAAGCTGCTCTCTTTTTTTAGCAGAGAGCTTTTTCGAATCAGCCAAGCCTTGAATAGGTTTTTCTGGATCCAGAATTACTGCGGCAGCAACAACATTACCTACCAACGGGCCACGACCGACCTCATCAACACCAGCCACTCTTTTACCCTGAGAAAAATCTAATTCCATAGTACTCATGAGATCACCCCTTTATCTTTCAAAAGTGCCTCAATAGCATCTGCTGCCTTTTCGTCTGCATCCTGATGAAGTTGTTTGTGTATTGCTGAAAACTTATCACGCAGATAAGCTTTGTATTCATCATCTTGCAAACTCTTTAATACTGCAGGGCCGAGCACTTCTGGTTTTACTTGGTTCTGTAAGATTTCAGGCACTAAAGCCTCATCAGCTAACAGATTTGGTAAAGAGATAAACTTGGATTTAACCATTCGAGAATAGATCGCATAGGTCAATGATGCCATTTTGTAGGCTACAACCATTGGCTTCTGCAAAATAGTAGCTTCCAGCGTCGCGGTCCCAGATGCTATCAAAATACTATCAGCTATAGCCATCACATCACGCGAATGTTTAATCACAAGCTGAATATTAAGATCAGAGTATTTTTCTACTATTAATTGATGTAACTGATCATGACGTGTTTCATTGGCAGCAGGAATAACAAAACGAACATTTTCCAATCGTTCACTCAGCCAGCGAGCTGTATCTAAAAAGGGCTCAGCCAAATATTTAAGCTCACTACCTCGGCTACCAGGCAACAACGCAATGATTTTCTCATCAGATTTTACTGCAAACTTTTTCTTACTCTCAGCTACATTAACGCTGAGCGGAATACTATCCGCTAAAGGATGACCGACAAAAGCGACTCGCTGCTGGGTGGGTGCATAGTGCTTAGCTTCAAATGGGAAGAGACTAAGGACAAGATCAGTAGTCCGTTTAATTTTATAAATACGCTTCTGCTTCCATGCCCAGACAGATGGGCTGACATAGTGCACTGTTGGAATTCCTGCAGCTTTTAACTCCCCTTCCATCTTTAAAGTAAAGTCGGGAGCATCTATGCCAATAAACAGATCGGGAGGGTTATCAATAAAGTGGCGAATCAGTTTGTTTCGAATACCAAGAAGCTCAGGTAGTCGCCCAAGGACTTCCACAAGCCCCATAACTGATAATCTTTCCAAAGGGTAATGAGAGTGACAGCCTTGAGCGATCATCAACTCACCGCCAATCCCCTCGACAGTAAGATCTGGGTAGCGTTTTTTTAAGGCTTTGATTAAACCACTACCTAAAATATCGCCTGAAGCCTCACCAGCTACAATGCCTACTCGCAGGGGTTTTGGCATAATCAACCTCAGCGAATTATGCCACGAGTGGAGGATTCAATAGATTGGATCATCGGAACAACTTCAGGACATTCATCAGCCATAGCCTTTAATTCGGCCAATGCCTGAGCTGTTGTAAGTTTATTACGGAAGATAGTTTTATAAGCACGACGCAACTGAGCAATAGACTCAGCATTAAAACCGCGACGCTTAAGACCTTCAACGTTAATACCATGCGGCTTAGCGGTATTACCATTCGCCATAATATAGGAAGGTATATCCTTAAGCACAACTGTACTGGTTCCACACATCACATGAGAACCGATCTTGCAGAATTGATGCACTGCAGTAAAACCACCAAGAATGGTCCAGTCGCCAATATGCACATGCCCTGCAATCGCCGTATTATTGGCCATGATTACATGGTCACCGACAACGCAATCGTGTGCAACATGTGCATAAGCCATAAATAGATTATGACTACCAATTGTCGTAGTACCTGCATCTTGGATAGTACCACGATGGATCGTGACACCTTCGCGGATAACATTATCATCCCCAATAGTCAGGGTCGTCGGCTCACCCGCATATTTCTTATCTTGGCAATCTTCACCAACAGACGAGAATTGAAATATGCGGTTATTCTTCCCGATTTTGGTTGGTCCCTTGATAACCACATGAGGGCCAATAACGGTGCCCGCACCAATTTCCACATCAGGCCCAATGATTGACCAAGGCCCTACTTCAACATCATCAGCAAGCTTTGCAGTAGGGTCTATAAGAGCACGGGAATCTATCAAGATTTAAACCTTTCTATCAGCACACAAAATTGTTGCACTACTTACCATATCACCTTCAACGGTAGCTCGCACATCAAACTTCCAGATACCACGACGTTCAGAGATAACTTTTGCTTCAAGTGTCAACTGATCCCCTGGAACCACTGGTCGTTTAAAGCGTAGTTTATCTGAGCCAACAAAGTAATAAATCGAACCATCTTGTGGCTTTTTATCCATAGTTTTGAAACCTAGGATACCAGCTGCTTGCGCCATAGCCTCGACAATCAAAACACCAGGCATTACTGGGTGATCTGGAAAATGACCATTGAAAAAAGGCTCATTAACTGTGACATTTTTAATCGCAACAATGGATTCTCCCTTTTCTAACTCCAGCACGCGATCTACCAGTAAAAACGGATAGCGGTGCGGAAGGTATTCCCGAATTTCATTTACATCCATCATTTCTTAAGAACCCTTAATCTCAGTAATCTTATCTTCTACAGACTTTATGCGGCGCGCTAGGTCGTCTAACTGACGGAACCTAACTACGTTTTTCTTCCATTGTTTATGTGGAAGCATGCCGGTACCAGACGAATAAACACCTGGTTCAACAATTGATTTTGTAACTAATGACATAGCGGTGATATGACTGCCATCGGCAATACTTAAATGCCCTGTGATTCCACATGCTCCAGCAATCGTACAACCGGCACCAATTTTAGTGCTTCCAGCTACCGCCGTACAACCTGCAATCGCAGATTTTTCACCGATGCTAACGTTGTGTGCGATTTGTATTTGGTTATCTAAAATCACACCATCAGAAATTATCGTGTGTTCCAAAGCTCCACGATCTATTGTGGTCCCAGCACCAACCTCAACGTTGTTGCCAACCCTAACTCCACCTAATTGCGCAATTTTTACCCAATCACCTTTTTCATTGGCAAAACCAAATCCGTCTGCACCTAAAACAGCACCGCTATGGATGAGGCAATTTGTACCAATATGAACATCTGTATATAAGGTTACATTAGCTTTTACAACTGACTCAGCACCAATGATACAGTCAGCACCAATGACTGCATTGGGCTCAATTACAACCCCATCACCGACGACTGAACGCTCGCCAATAACAACACCATGAGCAATAGAAGCTGTTTTTGCAACTTTTGCAGATTCAGCAATATTCGCTGAAGCAGCAATACCTTTTAAGGAGTCAGAAGGTGTAGCAAAAAGCTGACTAACACGAGCATAAGCAAGATAAGGGTTATCAAGAACTAGAGCATTACCTTCAAAATATTCTAAATCCGCAGGAGCCATCAGAACAGCTCCTGCCTGTGAATCAGATAGGTATTTCTGGTATTTACTATTTGCGATAAAACTCAAATCCGAAGATCGAGCTTTTTCTAAGGTAGCTAGGGCACTAACCTTGAAATCATCATCACCATGCAAATCTGCTGATAAGAATTCAGCCAATTGCTTTAGCGTATACTCATTTGAACTCATTCAGTATGGCTAGCCTACTGTTTGTTAAGCAGTTCAACTACTCGAGGAGTAATATCTAGTTCTTTTTTTGTAAACAGTGTTGCTTGTTTAGCGATCACTACGTCGTAACCTTCTTTCTCGATAAGATCACGAATAACCTTATCTAGGCGAGGACGCATCTCTTGAATAAACGCCTGCTCACGTTGCATTTTTTGCTGCTGTAGCGCTTGACCGTTTTTTTGATACTCGGCAAAAACTTTTTGGAATTGAATACTCATTTTCTTCAATTCAGCCTCAGACGCTAGATCTTTGTTCTTCTTTAGTTTTTCTCTTGCTGCTTTGACCTGTTTTTCTAGATCAAGCATTTTCTTATCTTCTTTCGCGAATTCAGTTTTTAGTGACTGGCGATAATCTGCAGCAGCCTCAGAAGCTAGCAACGCTTGTTGAACACCCAGAACTGCAACCTTTTCAGCACTTGCACTAAAACTTAACGTAGCAGCAAAAAGAAAACCTAAAACGGTTTTAAATTTCATATTCTATTCCTTAGAAAGTTTGACCTAATGCGAACTGGAACACTTCAGTTTCATCACCAGTCTTATCATTTAGAGGGGCAGCCAAAGCGACAGACAAAGGCCCAATTGGTGTCAACCAACTTAAACCAAATCCAGCTGACAATCTCAGCTCATCAAGTTCTACGCCATCTGTACAATTACCCGGTTTGGATACAGACGAACAGTCAGTATCAAATACATTACCGGCATCAACAAATAACAATGTACGCCAAGATGTTCTTTCTTTTACAAAAGGTGTTGGGAAAATAAATTCTGCACCACCAGTAATCAAAACATCACCGCCAAATGGGTCATCTTTAGAATCACGAGGACCTAAAGAATTTTGCTCATAACCTCGAACAGTTTTCAAACCACCGGCAAAGAAGTGCTTATAGAATGGATATTCATTCTGACCTAGTTCGCCACCAAGGCCTACACGACCTTTCAGGGAAAGAACCCAGAAGCGATCATCCGTAAGAGGGTAATACCATTTGCCGTTATATTGAGCTTTGTAATAACTCAAATCACTACCAGGCAGACCAAGCTCTAAAGACAGACTTTGCGAATAACCTTTGGTCGGGAAGAAACCTCGGTTTAAATGATTGGAGCTCCAGCGTCCAGTCAGGTTCAGGTTCAGATAATCATTACCTTCATCATCAAGATACTGATTTATTTCATCTGGCGTTTCAGTGGTGTTAGTTTTGATGGTTACTTTTTCAATGTTCACACCAAAGTTTAAACGTTGATAGTCATCTATTGGATACCCGAAGTTTACACCACCACCCATCTCATCTGTTGAGAATGCACTGGCGTTATCTTCGTCAAAGTCACGTTCACGGTAATATACGTTGAAACCTCGACTTACACCATCAACTGTGTAGTAGGGATCTACGAAACTGTAAGAGTATTCAGTCAATGTATCACTGTTAGAAATACCAATGCCGACTTTTTTACCTGTGCCCAGGAAGTTATCCTGCTGTAGTTTAAAGCCCAAGATGATGCCGGAGCTTTGTGAGAAACCAACACTCGCGGAGAAAGAACCAGATTGCTGTTCTTCAACACGGTAATCAATATCAACTAAATCGTTACTACCCGGTACTGGCGTAGTCTCAACAGCAACTGTTTTAAAGTATCCTGTTTTCTCAAGCCTCTGCTTGGATTGTTCGATTAATTCATTCGACGCAACTGCTGCTTCCATTTGCTTCAAATGCTGACGAATAACTTCATCAGCGGTACGTGTATTGCCTCGAATATTAATACGACGAACATACGTTCGCTTACCCGGATCTACGAAAAATTTTACAGTGACGGTATTATCATCGTGCAATTCTGGAGCTGGGGAGATGTTGGCAAACATATAACCAGCATCACCAATACGTTTAGTTAATGCATCCTGAGATTCTGTTATCAAACGACGCGAAAACACCTGCCCTTCTTCAACTCGAACAGCATCTAGAAGTTCAGCTTCAGGCACTACCATTTCACCAGCAACAGCAACATCACGAATAGTATACTTTTCGCCTTCAGTTACATTTAGGGTGATATAGACATTCTTTTTGTCGGGGGTGATAGATACTTGAGTCGAATCGATCGAGAAATTCACATAACCGCTATCTAGGTAATAAGAACGTACTCGCTCCAAATCACCAGTAAGTTTCTGACGTGCATAGCGATCATCTTTCTTATAGAAGGACCAGAAATTTGGCAATTTCAAAGAGAATAATTCTTTAAGCTCTTCATCAGAATAAACTGTGTTGCCCACAATATTAATGTGTTGAATCGTAGCAACACGACCTTCTTTTACATTGATATTCAGCGCAACACGATTGCCCGGCAGGTTTTCCACATCTGTACTTACACTCGCACCATAACGACCTTGAGAAGCATATACACGCACTAGGTCCTGCTTAATTTGCTCTAGGGTCGAACGCTTAAAGACATCACCTTCTTGTAAACCTGTTTGTTTCAAACCATCCAGTAACGCTTCGGATTCTAGAACTTTGTTACCTTCAAGCTTGATCAAACTGACAGACGGACGCTCTTGTAAACGCAAAACAAGAACAGAGTCATCACGTAACAACTCAATATCGTCAAAATAACCAGAGGCAAATAGCTTTTTAGTTGCCTTAGACAATGACAGAGCGCTTACTTGTTCACCCGCTGTAACAGGAAAATTCCTAAACACAATCCCTGGAGAAACACGCTGTAATCCTTCTAAACGGATATCTTCTACAACGAAAGATGATGTGTTTGCCTGAGCGAAAGAAACCCAGAAAAAGAGCGCTACCAGAAGTCCAATGCCACGTTTCATGAAGTGCGTCTAATCCGTAATAAATAATCGAAACAGCTGTCACAGCCGCATAAAGTCATTAAATAATGCTACAAACATCAATGAAAGCAGCATAGCCATACCAATTTTCAGACCAAGGAGCTGAATATTCTCACTTACAGGCCTCCCTGTCACTAATTCGACAGCATAATAAAGCAAATGCCCGCCATCTAAGACAGGGATTGGCAGTAAATTTAATATACCTAAGCTAATACTCAGATAAGCAAGAAAACCAATATAATATTCAACACCCAGCGATGCAGAAGAACCGGCAACTTTAGCAATGGTAATAGGGCCACTCAAGTTTTTTACTGACATATCGCCCGTCAGCATTTTCCATATGGAGTCGAAAATCAAACCAATCAGTTGCCAAGATCTTTCGAAAGCCATAAAGATAGATTCAATTGGACCATATCTTATCTGCCTTTCCATATTTTCAGGAAGAGAAACTTGCTGAGTACCCGCCCCTATAAAACCTATTTTCTCACCATCATCAGTGATTTTCAGCGCCGGCGTTAGCTTAATAAATAACTCCTGCCCGTTTCTATCTATTCTCAGGTTCAACACTTGTTCTGGATTTGCTTTAACCACACTTACAAACGATAACCAATCCTCAACCAGAACATCATTGACTGAAAGAACCTCATCACCAGCCTTCAAGCCTGAACCCGAAGCCCTTCCATTCTCCAAAAAACTACCGAAAATTGCTGGCACATGAGGGCGCCAAGGCACCAGCCCTAAAGCTGAGACCGGTGACTGTTTATCAACGTCAAATTTCCACTCATTCAATGCGATTCTGTATTCTTGTACTAGAGTTGTGCCTTGTTCACGTACTTTAAGGCTTAACTCCCCACTTTCAGCAACACGCGAAGCAAGTCGCAAATTAACAGCGTCCCAACTTAAAGTCTCATGACCATCAACAGCCACTATTTCCGAATCTATAGGTAGTCCAGCATTTTCAGCCAAAGACCCTTGCTGAACCGCTCCAATCACAGGAACGACTGCAGATACGCCATAAATAAAGAGAAACCAATATCCAAAAACAGCAAAAATAAGGTTTACAAGAGGACCCGCTGCAACAATAGCGATACGTTGAATAACTGGTTTACGATTGAAGGCTTGGGAGAGCTGTTCTTCAGGCACATCACCCTCACGTTCATCCAGCATTTTGACATAGCCACCTAAAGGAATACTGGCTATCGCATACTCAGTACCTTGACGATCTTTCCAAGTATAAAAAGCTTTACCAAAACCAACAGAGAAACGTAGAACCTTAACTCCACAACGACGGGCCACATAAAAATGGCCCCACTCATGGATTGTAACTAAAATCCCTAAGGTAACGATTGTGGCAAGAATGGTATGCAACAGTTCCATAGCAATCTCACTATACAATTAGATACTGCATACCCAGCACAAACAAAGGCGAAGCTGCAGTCAGGCTATCGATACGATCTAAAACACCACCATGCCCTGGGAGCAACTGACTACTATCTTTGATACCCCGATGCCTCTTCAACATACTTTCAAATAGATCTCCTAGTACAGAAATCAATCCTGTTGCAATGGCAAGCACAACAAGAAGAATAACTTGAAGCGCTTCAAAATCACTGTATAACGCGAATCCCAACGCAATCAATACACAGGCGACTAAGCCACCATAAAGACCTTCGCGTGTTTTACCAGGGCTTACATTAGGCGCTAATTTAACCCGGCCAAAATTCTTGCCCGAGAAATATGCACCGACATCTGCCCCCCAAACCAAAAGAAACAACAGGAGGATTAACATCTCACCGTTTTCTGAACCTTTCAGCCCAACAAATGCAATCCAGCTCGGCACCAATACTACCAAACCGACTAAAGCGCGCTTCCAACTAGCACTCCAACCAGTGTTCTGCGGATATTTCACCACCCATAGAAATGCTACCGCCCAACCTAAGAGTGCTGCAGACAAGATAAGTTCAACAGGAATGCTTGTGTAAAACAGATGCAAGCCAGCCAGAATAGCTGCCATCAAGCCAACATAGATCAAACGCTGAACACGGCTTTCATAACCAGATAAGTTTGCCCATTCCCAAGCGCCCAAGAGAATCACAACATCCATAAAATAAAGAAAGGATGATAAAGGTAAAGCAAACACTCCCAGCAACGCTAAAGGAGCAAGCACAAGCGCGGTTAATATTCGCTGTTTAAGCATTTTGCTCCGCCTCTACCTGCTCACTGGTTTTACCAAAACGGCGCTGTCTACCGCTATAATCTTGGACTGCCGTTTTCAAATGCTTTTTATCAAAATCAGGCCAATAAGCATCCGAAAAATACAATTCAGTATAAGCAAACTGCCAGATCAAGAAATTACTAATACGCTGTTCCCCACCCGTTCTAATACATAGATCCGGTTCAGGCAGATCAGATAGGTTAATGCATCTCCCTAGGGATTCTTCAGTAATTTCTGAGGGAGATAAGTCATTAGCAATGCATTTCTCTGCCAGTTGACGAGCAGCCTGGGTAATATCCCAACGACCACCATAATTTGCAGCAATATTAAGCTGCAAACCATCACAACCCGCAGTCAAAGCTTCAACATGGTGTATTTTTTTCTGTAACGAATCGCTAAACGATGCTTTATCACCTACAACTCGTAAGCGAATATTGTTTTTTAATAACTTCTTCGCTTCTCGATCTAATGCCAGCTTGAACAACTCCATTAGACCTTTAACCTCCAACGGAGGTCGTTTCCAATTCTCAGAACTAAAAGCAAATAAAGTCAGAGATTCAACACCTAACTCCACACAGCCTTCGATAACTGAACGCACACAATCCACACCCGCTTTATGACCTGCCAAGCCTGGTAGTCGACGCTCTTTTGCCCAACGGTTATTCCCATCCATAATGATGGCAATATGCCGAGGCGTATTAGTAATAACTTCTGAAGAATTGTTTTTTGATGTCATGCAAATAATTCAGCGGCACCTTACAGCACCGCTGCTTCGATCAAATTTCCATTAGATCTTTTTCTTTCTGCTCCAGAAGACTATCTACTTCTGCAACATGCTTATCCGTAACTTTCTGAATCTGATCTTCGCCACGACGCTGATCATCTTCAGTAATCTCTTTTTCTTTCAAAAGATCTTTAAGATCGCCGTTTGCATCACGACGAATATTACGAATAGCTACGCGTGCACCTTCAGCTTCCTGACGCGCTTGTTTGATATAACCCTTACGCGTTTCCTCAGTCAACGGAGGCATTGGAACACGAATATTTTCACCCGCAGTTGCTGGGTTCAAACCTAGATCAGAAGTCATAATCGCTTTTTCAATTACAGGCACCATTGGCTTTTCCCATGGAACGATAGATAGCGTACGACCATCCTCAACGGAAATATTAGCCACCTGGCTCAAAGGCACATCAGAACCGTAATAGGAAACCTGAATTCCTTCCAGAATGCTCGGGTGTGCACGACCAGTACGAATTTTCTTGAAGTTCGTTACTAGGGCATCAACACTTTTCTGCATGCGCTCGGCAGCATCCTGAGTGATTTCATTCAGCATATTTTTCTCCAACCGTTTCACTGCAATCGATCAAAGTACCCTCGTCGCTACCTACTACAAGGTTGGCAAGAGCACCTGGTTTATTCATATTAAATACACGCACTGGCATATTGTGATCTCGCGTCAAACAGATCGCTGTCAGATCCATAACACCCAGCTGCTGTTCTAAAACTTCATCATAACTTAGATGACGGTAACGGCGCGCTGTAGGATCCTTAACTGGATCTGCCGTATATACACCATCAACCTTGGTTGCTTTCAGGACAACATCCGCCTCGACTTCTATACCACGAAGACAAGCTGCAGAATCTGTTGTAAAGAAAGGATTACCTGTACCCGCCGCAAAAATCACAACATCACCTTGATTAAGGTAACGCATCGCATTTCGACGGTCGTAATGATCTACTACACCACTCATTGGAATAGCCGACATTACTCTAGTGTTTATATTGCTACGCTCCAATGCATCTCGCATAGCCAATGCATTCATAACGGTTGCGAGCATACCCATATGGTCGCCAGTAACACGATCCAACCCAGCCTCATTTAGGGCTGCGCCACGAAACAAATTACCACCGCCGATAACCATACCGACTTGAACACCAATCCCTACTAGCTGACCGATCTCTAAGGCCATTCTATTCAGGACATTTGAGTCTATACCAAAGCTCTCGTCACCCATTAGGGCTTCGCCGCTAAGCTTCAATAATATGCGTTTATATTTTGATTGTTTCTCGGTGGTTGGCATCCGTATATCTCCACAGAAATTGGGATCAGGAGAGTGTAGCAAGAAAAGAGGGGATTGCGCATGGGTTAGATGCGCAATCCATAAGCCTTAGAGCTTATTAGCCGTTAAGCTGAGCAGCAACTTCTGCAGCGAAGTCTACTTCTTCAACTTCAATACCTTCACCCACTTCGATACGAGTGAATGCAGATACAGTAGCGCCAGCATCTTTTGCTACCTGACCAACTTTCTGATCTGGGTTTTTAACAAAAGCTTGCTCTACTAGGCTGTTTTCAGCCAAGAACTTGTTGATACGACCAGTAACCATTTTTTCTGCAATCTCTGCAGGCTTGCTAGCCATATCTGGCTGCGCAAGAATGATTTCTTTTTCTTTCGCAACAACTTCTTCAGGCATATCTTCTTTATTAACAACCTGAGGGTTAACAGCTGTAACATGCATAGCGATGTCTTTAGCTGTTTCTTCATTACCACCTTCAAGCTGAACAAGCGCTGCAATTTTGTTGTTGCTGTGTACGTAAGCACCAACAACGCCACCTTCAACTAGGAATACGCGACGCACACCGATGTTCTCACCGATTTTTTGAACCAATGCATCACGTGCATCAGTTAGTTCACCAGCCATCAACGCTTCAACGTCAGTCGCTTTATCAGCAAACGCTTTTTCTAGCACAACATTTGTGAAAGCAAGGAAGCCTTCATCGCGTGCTGCGAAGTCAGTTTCAGAGTTAACTTCTACTGCTACCGCGTAGCTGTTATCGTCTGCAACTTTAACAACCACAACACCTTCAGCTGCAGTACGACCTGCTTTTTTAGCAGCCTTCATACCAGAAGCTTTACGTAGCTCTTCAATCGCTTTCTCGATGTCGCCACCAGCTTCTTTAAGTGCTTTTTTACACTCCATCATGCCTAGACCAGTACGGTCACGCAGATCCTTAACCATTGCAGCGGAAATGTTCGCCATATCGAATACCCCTATAAAATAATCGCGGGTTAATCAAAAAATCCAAAAAAGGGGGCAAGGCCCCCTCTATAAAGTCAAAGAGAATACGTTGCCGTATCCCCAGCAGAATTATTCAGCTGCTTTTTCTTCAACTTCAACGAATTCGTTTTTGTCGCCAGCAGTTGCTTCGATACCTTCTAGGCAAGCATCAGCTGCAGACTTAACGTAAATCTGGATTGCACGCAGTGCATCATCGTTACCAGGGATAACAACATCAACGCCATCTGGGTTGCTGTTAGTATCAACGACACCGATAACTGGGATACCCAGTTTATTTGCTTCATTTACTGCGATACGCTCGTGGTCAACGTCGATTACGAACAAAGCATCAGGAAGACCGCCCATCTCTTTGATACCACCGATAGAACGCTCTAGCTTTTCCATTTCACGCTGACGCATCAAAGCTTCTTTCTTAGTTAGCTTCTCAAACGTACCATCCTGACTCTGACCTTCCAGATCGCGTAGACGACGGATAGACTGACGGATAGTTTTGTAGTTAGTCAGCATACCACCCAACCAACGGTGGTTTACGTATGGCATACCTGCACGAGCAGCTTCTTCTTTAACGATTTTGCTAGCAGCGCGCTTAGTACCAACGAAAAGAACTTTGTTCTTGTTGGAAGCCATACCCTGGATGCTATCTAGTGCACCGTTAAGTGCAGGTAGAGTGTGCTCTAGGTTGATGATATGAATCTTGTTACGAGCACCGAAAATGAATTTAGACATTTTCGGGTTCCAGTAACGAGTCTGGTGACCGAAGTGAACGCCTGCTTTAAGCAGGTCACGCATAGTAATTTTAGCCATTATATTTTCCTAAAATTGGGTTAAACCTCCACGATCCCCAACATCCAACCCGAAGGCACCCTGAACGTTGTGTCGGAACGTGTGTGATATATATTTTTGCTTACGCAAATTGAGCGCGGATTTATACCATAACCACCCAATAATATAAAGCCTATTTCTATTCCTGCAGCAGGATTGCTACAATCCCCTTCAGTTAAACTTTAATACACCGCTTCTGGCGGTTTCACAGGACAATTGACAGCTTATGAGCATCAAAATTAAAACACCTGAAGAGATCGAGAAAATGCGCGTTGCAGGCCGTTTGGCTGCCGAAGTTCTCGAAATGATCGAGCCATATATAAAACCGGGTGTCACCACAAATGAGCTGAACCAAATTTGTCACGACTACATTGTGGATAAGCAACAAGCCATTCCTGCACCGCTTAACTACCATGGTTTCCCAAAATCTATCTGCACATCAGTTAATCAGGTTGTTTGCCATGGCATTCCAAATGACAAGAAACTGAAAGATAGCGACATCATCAATGTTGATATCACGGTAATCAAAGATGGTTATCACGGCGACACCAGCAAAATGTTTTTTGTGGGCAAGGAACTACCTCATGCCCGCCGCCTAGTCGATATAACTTTGGAATGCATGTACAAAGGTATCAAACTGGTTAAACCGGGCGCACGCCTAGGAGATATCGGCCACGTAATCCAAACCCATGCAGAGCAAAATCACTATACTGTGGTTCGTGAATACTGCGGCCACGGCATTGGTGCTGAATTCCACGAAGAACCTCAAGTTCTGCATTACGGTAAAGCAGGTACTGGCGAGATCCTTGAAGAAGGCATGATTTTTACAATTGAGCCAATGATCAATGCAGGAAAACGACAGGTTAAACTATCTAAGAAGGATGGCTGGACTGTTGAAACAGCTGATCGTCGCTTATCAGCACAATGGGAACACACAATCCTAGTAACAGCCGATGGTTACGAGATTCTAACCCTGCGTTCTGATGAGAATATTCAGTAAATCATTTAACTGCGAGAATTAAGCAAAGCGGGTAATGCTAAGATGTCGACCACCCTCCACCAGCAACTAGCCGAAGAAGAGATCATCGACATCGATGATTTTAGAACTAAGTTAGCGGAGGCAACCTCCCCTATCCCTGTGTACAAAGAGGCGCTGTGCACGATAAAAACCAGCCTTGATGATCGTTTCAAGGCTGGAGAGGATATCCGCAAACTAATCTACGGACGTGCGTGGGAAATCGACCGCATTTTGCAAGTTGCTTGGTCTCAATACCCATGGCCTGAAGATAAGATCTCGCTTATCGCTGTTGGCGGCTATGGCCGAGGCGAACTGCACCCGCATTCAGATATTGACCTACTCATCCTCTTGGATGATGAGATCAATGCTGAAGATCTACATGATTCAATCAGCGCATTTTTAACCACCCTATGGGATATCAATTTAGATATAGGCTCCAGCGTTCGAACACTCAGTGAGTGTTACAAAGAAGCACAAAGTGATATTACGATCGCCACCAATCTGATTGAATCTCGCACACTGACAGGCAACCCTGATCTTCATACCCAAATGTATGATCGCGTGACATCAGAGGGTGCCTGGACCGATAAAGAATTCTTCCTAGCTAAGCAAAAAGAGCAGAAAGAACGTCATCAGAAGACCAACAATACTGAGTACAATCTGGAGCCTAACCTTAAAAACTCCCCAGGCGGACTGCGAGATTTACAAACCATAGGCTGGGTATCCAAAAGGCATTTCGGCTCCACCTATATTCGCGACCTGGTTGAAGATGGCTTTCTAACTGAAACAGAGCTAGATATCTTAAATAAAGGCGAGCTGTACCTATGGTCTGTTCGTTATGCACTACATATGCTCTGCAACCGTCGAGAAGACCGTCTACTGTTTGACCATCAACGCACACTAGCTGAGTTCTTTGGCTACAAGGATGAAGAAGGCAAGCTTGCTGTAGAACAGTTCATGAGCAAGTACTACCGTATTGCCATGACCATGTCAGAATTCAACGACATGCTACTGCAACACTTCGATGAAGCGATCCTCCGTGCCGATGAAGAACAAGTGATCATCCCTCTCAACAATCGCTTCCAGATCCACAACGATTATTTAGAAGTCACTCACGAAAACACATTTGAACACCAGCCTTTTGCCCTGATGGAACTGTTTGTCCTTCTGGCACAAAACCCATCCATCAAAGGCGTACGCGCTTCTACTATTCGCTTAATTCGAGACAACCGTCACAAGGTTGATGAAGAGTTTCGTAAGGATATTCGCAATACCAGCCTCTTTATGGAACTACTTCGTTCCCCAGAGCGCGTTTCTACCGAACTAAAACGGATGACACGATATGGGATTTTGGGCCGTTATCTGCCTCAATTCGGCCGTATTATTGGTCAGATGCAGCACGACCTATTCCATATCTATACCGTTGATGCGCACACCATGAAGGTGATTCAGAAATGCCGTCAATTCAGACATCGCGACTATCGAGAAGAATTTCCAATATGTCATCGCATTGTAAATCAGCTACCTAAAATCGAGCTGTTATACATTGCCGGTCTTTTCCATGATATTGCCAAAGGCCGTGGTGGCGATCACTCAGAGCTAGGCGCTGAAGACGTACTCGAATTCTGCGATGAGCACCATTTAGGCAAGTGGGACAGCCATTTAGTATCCTGGCTCGTACGTAACCACTTACTTATGTCTATGACAGCGCAGCGCAAGGATATTTCAGATCCGGAAGTCATCCACACATTTGCGCAACAAGTACGAGACATTGTGCACCTTGACTATCTTTACGTGCTGACTATCGCCGATATAAACGCTACCAACCACACACTTTGGAATAGCTGGCGTGCAACATTGATGCGTAAACTCTATACCGACACTAAACGCGCTCTGCGTCGTGGCTTAGAGAACCCAATCAATAAAGAAGACCGTATCGAACAGATTCAACACGAAGCTCAGATTTTATTGGATCGACAAGGCGTAGAGAAAACCGATATACACACTTTATGGTCATCAATAGGAGATGATTATTTCCTTAGAGAGACCGCCCAAAGCATCGCTGAACACACCAAGGCAATTCTAGAACATACAAAAGCAGATGAGCCGCTGATCCTGATTCGCCAAACATCTCACCGTGTATTTGAAGGCGCAACAGAGATTTTTATCTACAGCAAAGATATCAAAAACCTCTTTGCAGCCACTGTAGCAGCGATGGACCAATTACATCTCAATATTCAAGATGCACGCATTATCGTGACAGATAGTGGCGAGGTCCTTAACACTTATACCGTTCTGTCAGATGACAACACACCATTGTCGGAGAACCCAAGTCATCTGCAGTCAATCAAGCAGCGCCTAATCGAAGAACTTGATGATCCAGATGACTACCCGGATATTATCCAGCGACGCGTTCCACGTCAGATGAAGCTGTTTGCTACCCCAACTCAAGTTTATGTAAGCAATGATCCGTCTGCTCAACAGACCGTACTAGAAGTGATCACACCCGATCGCCCAGGCCTACTTGCACGCATTGGCGGAATTTTCGCTGAGCACAACCTATCTGTTCGTAAAGCTAAGATCGCAAGCGTGGGCGAGCGTGTAGAAGACTTCTTCTTTATCACCGACGAACAAGGCCTACCAGTCTCAGATCCTGACTTATGTCAGACCCTTCAGGATCAGATCTGCCAGCAGTTGGATGAACACATCCAACACGAACGTTAATAGAGCCGTTGCCTCAGGTAATCGAGGCGCTAAGATAAAGTGAGGAAAACATGGATCAACAAACGCAAAATGAAATCGAAGCGGCTGTATTCCGTCGTCTACTAGAGCACTTAGACAACCGCAAAGACGTACAGAACATTGATCTAATGATTCTGGCGGGTTTCTGCCGTAACTGCCTGAGCAAATGGTACAAAGCTGAAGCTGAAAAGCGCGGCCATGAAGTCGATTACGATGCTGCGCGAGAGTTGGTATACGGTGAGTCTTACGACACTTGGAAAGATAAATACCAAAAGAAAGCGACACCAGAACAGATGGCAGCATTCGAAGCGACTCAAAAATGATCGCTTAGCTTTTAAAAGTTAGATAATAAAAAAGGGAGCATCTGCTCCCTTTTTTATTACTAAAATTAGCGGCTAATCCAGGCTCGCTGAACCTGATTTAGATCCACTTCTAATGTAGTTGCGTAAGTATCTTCTTGCACCGGATAAGTCTTCACAACTCTTGCCCCTCTAACAATTCCGGAAACAGCAGCTTTGAATTGATCATTTTGCAAAATCATATCCTGTACCGATGTTGTACCAAACAGATACTGACCATGCACAACACCCGCCAATTCTTGATAAGCTCTCAATTTAGAAGCGCGCATAGCCATCAAAATTTTATGCTGACGATTTTTCCCCGGTTGCAAGCTAATCGGCGCATAGCCCGTCGCTCTCACCCAATTAGGCTCTTTAGGCTCCTCAACACGGGTTGGAAAATTAACATCCGGTAAGGCTTCAACCATATCAATGGTTGTCTCAACTGCCGTTTCACACCCCTGAAGAAGTAAAACTGGCGTCAATAAAAGCAGCCCTGCCAATTTACGAAAAAGATTTGTGTATGCTTTTTTCATCTGATGATTTACCTAACCGGCCCACTTCCATTTTCGATAATCAAATCTTCATTTAACGCTTTGAGAGGATTATACCCTGGTAACCCGCCTTCTAAACGCGCGTTACTTACATGGCTCTGTCCAGTTGCCAACACCTGTCGAGTCGTTGTATCAATAACTCGGGCATTTATGACCATACCATCAGAATGTTGCGCATAAGTTCCTGTCACCAAGAAATACAATTTGTAGCGTGTTCTGAGGCCTGACAGGTTCTGTTTCGATAGCGGCTGCTTGGTTGATGTTGTTAACCCCGCCGCGCGGTAATCGATCAAGTTATAACCATGTTGTTGTAACTGATAAATAAACGCTTGTTCTAAACGTTCACCAAAGCGCCCAACTTTGCGCTCATTATGTAAGTTTGTGAATGGAATGACCGCCATTGGAAATTTTTTAACACGGTTCTGCTGCAAACCCGCCGTCATCTGTACAGCCATTTGCTGAACAGCCTCACTGAGAGGATCCAAACCATTTGGGGAAACATCAACCTGCACAACCTCTCGCTGCAACATCGCACGTTCTTTTTCCAACAGAGCTTCTTTTTCAGCGATATGCGCCTTTTCTAGCTTATGCAGTTCTGCAACGACTTCAGGACTCATACTTTCAATATGCACGGACTCAGGCCCAGCATCTTTATTTGTTTGCTGCATACAACCACTTAAACATCCGATCGCTAACAGCAGTAAAATATTTTTCATCCTGATCTTCCAAACTCAAAGGTTACGCACCACAATCTAACATAATCATCTAGGTATAGGGAGCAATACAAAACACGACCTTATACAATGATTTACAATCATATTGTAATTGCATACTGTCAGCTTTATGGGCCCTGAGATAAGATGCCCACAGTTCCAATATCTGTTATTTAAGTTATCTACATATAGTGTAAGTAATCGGTCAACGGTGAGATATGTTTAATCTAGTGCAAAAATTAATCTTAGCCTGCCTGCTTCTATTGCCCCTTTCAGTTCAGGCTGTTGTTGTTGAAGCGCAAGGCCAAGCGATTATTGCCAACAAAGATATAAACTCTGCTCGAGAAGCAGCAATTCGAGATGCTTCACAGCAAGCCTCTATGCAAGCCGCTGTTTATATTTCTAGCAGCCAAGTCGTTCGCGATGGCATCCTAGAAATCGACAATATGCAGATCAGCACCTTGGGCCAAGTATCCAATATAGAGATTATTGATGAGAAGGTCGTAGGCAATACTCTATTTATCCGTATTCGGGCTGATGTACTGATTGATCAAGGGTGCCACAACGGCGTAAGCAACAGTTACACAAAATCAATTGCCGTTACCGCCTTCCCATTACTAAAACTTAAACAAGCCAACCTAGGTGGCTTAGGCAGTGTGAGCAGTGTTTTTCCTGCTCAAATTGCACAACTGATGAATAACAAACAGTCTTTTGTTGCTCACAACGCCGGCCGTCTAAACCTTCATCCACAACCAGAATTCGCCCCAACCAATCAGTTGGATGACGGCGCCCTTTCCAGCATGCAACAAACAGCGGGCCAGCTGAATGTAAACTATGTTGTCTCCGGTGTTATCCGCGATATGTCGATGATGGATCCTCGCACTCATACTGAGAAAAACTTCCTAATCGACCTTTACAACACCTTGGATTACAAAAGCAAAAGACACTTAAGAAACTTTGAAATAGACCTATTTATCCATGATGGTATGACTGGCCATCTTGTCAGCCAAAAACACTATCAAACCGCTGGTCTCTGGAATCTAGATCGTACAATTAAAACAGGCTTCAATACTGCTGGTTTTTTCAAGCAGGATTATGGACAAAAAGTTAAAGAGCTCCAGCAAACCATTCTTGAAGAGCTTCAAAACGAATTACTGTGCGAGCCTTTCTCAACCATGATTACTCAAATTGAAGATCGAAATATTTGGATTAATTCTGGTAAACAACAGGGGTTAAAACGAGGTGATAAACTTACCATCTACCGCAAGTCCACTTATTACTCGCCAGATATGAAAGCGACCACTCAACTAACCAATACAAAACAAACATTGGTAATTGATGATGTCCAAATGGGTTCAGCTTCTGGCCACATCAGCAGTGCAGCTGCGTCATTCAACATTAGGCCCGGCGATTTAGCTATCGCTCGCTAGTGAAGAAAAGATAAGAAAGGACGCACTCGAGCCTTATAAGCTCGAGTGCCGTATCCATACTTAGCGACGCGTTCCGCTAATATTGATCTCTACACGACGGTTCTGTGAACGACCTGCAGAGGTTTTATTATCTGCAATTGGATAACGCTCACCATAACCACGCGCATTAATACGTAACCGCTCAACACCTGCACTCACAAGGTAATCACCTACTCGCGCAGCACGGCGCTCAGAAAGTTGCTGGTTATACTCAAAAGAACCAGAGCTATCTGTAAAGCCGTCAACATTCAGCTCAGTCTGATCAAACTTAGCCAATACCTTAGCTACTGAGTCCAACACCGGGTAAAAACTACCGGCAATACGATCAGAATCCACAGCGAATGTAATATTGCCAGGCATAATCAAACGAATAGAATCACCAATACGCTCAACTCGAACACCTGTACCTTCTAATTCTTGGCGCAACAAAGCTTCCTGTTGATCCATGTAATAGCCGATACCGCCACCAACAGCACCACCCACAAGAGCACCGGTCAAAGCACCTTTACCACGGTCACTTTTACTAGAAACAGCAGCACCAAGTACAGCACCTGCTACAGCGCCAATACCTGCACCCTTCGTAGTATTACCTACTTTCTGCTCACCTGTATAAGGATCTAGTGTTTGACACCCCGTTAGCAGAACACCTGTAACTGCTACAGCAATCAGTTTTTTCATGCATATCTCCTAAGATTCTTGCGCTCCCTGAATTCGGCCATAGTATGACTGAATATTGGCTGACTAAAAACAAATAAAATAAGTCATAGATGCTAGTCAGTACGGGTAAACACCGATAAAATAATACGATTGTAATTTTTAGATTTGGCCTATATCTACTACCGATTAAAATACGTTATTGTGTAGCGGTTAGATAGAGACCTTCGATTATCTGTAGTACTGCCCTTTGAGGAGATACAATTGTCCCAGCTTCCTGTCATTGTTGGTTTTGGTGGTATAAACCCTGCTGGACGTGCCTCATTTCACCATGCTTATCGCCGTTTAATCATCGATAAGCTGGATTCTAAATCTCGCACTGAGACATTAACCGATCTCGCTATTTTGACTGGCCTAGCAACAACATCTGAAGGCCAATATCTAAACCAAGAGGGTGAAGTTTGCACTGCAGAGGCACTTATTGCGTCTCTACAAGAACAACTACTCAATAGCACTCTGATCCGACAGATCGAAGGTAGCTGCTTTGACGTCAACAACGTCATGTTTAATAAGCCAGCAAGCATCAATTTAGGTGACGAAACCCTAAAATTCCAGCTACGTAAACGTCAAATGCCGCAAAACATTCCAAGTAATTGGCAAGTGACGGAGACATCTTCTGGGCAATTTGAAATCGAAGTCACAGGCAAATTAGAAGCAATTTTGCCGGATAGTAAAACAGCACCTGTTCAATCAGCAGGTCAACTGCCTAGCGGCTTCCAACCAGGCAAACTCTACCAATCTCGTAATCACCCACGTAATCTGCAGATGACTGTTTTTGCGGCATCAGATGCGATCTCTTCAAGCGGCATACCATTTGAACGCATCAGTGCTTACGTTGCACCAGACCAGATTGCAGTTTATGCGAGTAACTCTATTGGCCAATTAGATGATTTTGGTTTTGGTGGTTTAACTAAATTCCCAGCGATTGGTAAGCGTACAACATCAAAACAGATGCCTCTTGGCTATGCGCAAATGCCGGCCGATTTTGTGAATGCTTATATTCTAGGCAATGTAGGAACGACAGGCGGCGCTTTAGGTGCTTGTGCAACCTTCCTATATAACTTGCGCAGTGGCGTTAATGATATCCGCAGCGGTCGTCGCAAAGTAGTTTTAGTTGGCGGCAGCGATGCCCCAATTACACCCGAAGTTATCGAAGGCTTCCGCGCGATGGGCGCTCTTGCTGAAGATAAGGACCTTTTGGCTTTAGACAATCTTGCTGAACTCACCAGCGATGACTACCGCAAAGCATGTCGTCCGTTTGGTAATAACTGTGGATTCACCATTGGTGAAAGTAGCCAATTCGTATTATTAATGAGTGATGACCTAGCGGTTGAACTAGGCGCCGAAATCTATGGCGCTGTGCCAGAAGTATTTGTTAACGCCGACGGTCACAAGAAATCAATCTCAGCTCCAGGCGTGGGTAACTACATCACTCTAGCTAAGTCAGCTTCTTTGATCCGATCAATGCTCGGCGAAGAGTCACTGCAACAGCGCAGTTTTGTTCAGGCTCACGGAACAAGTACTCCGCAAAACCGCGTAACCGAATCTCATGTTATCAATGAGACAGCTAAAGCCTTCTCTATTGATAACTGGACAGTTTCCGCAGTTAAATGCTATCTAGGCCACTCGCAAGGTACAGCTGGCGGTGACCAATTAAGCACATCTCTAGGTACGTGGAAATACGGCTATGTCCCAGGCATCGTAACGACGCCTGCGTTTGCTGATGATGTTCACCAAAGTAACCTGAATCTAAGCAACCAGCACCATGAAGTGGGTGTAAACGGCATGGATTCTGTGCTTTTGAATTCTAAAGGCTTTGGCGGGAACAACGCATCTGCACCTGTGCTAGCGCCACATGTTGTCCACAACATGCTTAAAAAGCGTTACAGCGCTGCACAATTAAAAGAGTATCAGAACAAGCTTGAGCAGACGCGTGCTGTCGCCAGTGCTTATGACCAAGCAGCCATTCTTGGTGAAGCTAAACCAATCTATCGCTACGACCACAACGTTCTACAAGGCGAAGATCTTAAAATCACTGATTCACAAATAAAACTTCCAGGCTATGCCAACCCTGTGAGCTTAGAAGTTAGTAACCCTTTTGAAGACCTTTGCTAAATAAGGATATGAGTATGCGTAATGCAGTATTACTTTTAATTGCTGGTTTGGGCTTGAGCGGCTGCATGAGCATGGACTCCCTTTCTCTAGGCAAATCCGAACCAACTGAAACGGACTATTACCTAATCGATACGAAGTTTCGTTTTATCTGCTTAGGTAATACGACTCAATGTCGTGACATGACAAAGATTGTTTCTTCTCGTTCGCAGCTTGCGCCTATTGAAAAAGCTTACGGTACTCCAATCAAAGGTCCAAACTATCCAGTATCACTCACCCGTATGCTTCTAAACCCTGCCGATGGCAGTTACACCAGTTCACCTGCTGGAACCACAGGCCGCTACTTTAAGATTCCTGTTAACGACAAGACACAAATCGCTTGGGATGCTCTAGGCACTATTGAAAGCGGTTTATATTAATCGCAATAGGTTCTTTGATTGCTGGGTAGTGATAGCTGCAACCTCCTCCAGAGCTATTTGACGAAGTTCTGCTATCACACCTGCCACTTTTGCTACATTAGCTGGAAGATTAACCTCCCCCTGATATCCAGCCAAAGGCATATCTGGCGCATCCGTCTCTAACACAAACGACTCTAGCGGCAATTCGCACACTAACCGCCTTATCTTCTTCGCCCGCTCATAAGTAACCGTTCCACCAATACCCAATTTGAAACCTAAATCCAGATATTGTCTTGCTTGTTGCTCACTTCCAGAGAAAGCATGCACAATACCACCTCGCTCTAGCTGAATTAGCCGCAACTGTTTTAACATCTGGTCATGCGCTTTACGAACATGCAGCAATACCGGCAGGTTAAACTTCTTTGCCAAAGCCAATTGTTCATTCAAATAGAGTAATTGTTGATCTAGATTGGCCTCAGGAATAAAAAGGTCCAGACCTATCTCACCTACAGCACAGACCTGTTCAGTCGCCAACAAGGTTTCTAAAAGTTCAAGATCTGCCTGCGTGTGCTTTGCCATAAAGCAGGGATGTAAACCAAGCGCAGCGTAGAGGTTATGATCCGACTTAATCAGACTCAATAAGTCTTGCCACCTATCAGCGATAACACCAGGCACGACAATATCGCTTACACCGGCGCTTCTTGCCTGAAGAAGTATTTCTTTCCGAGAAAGATCAAATTCTGAGAAGTCTAAATGACAGTGGCTATCGATAAATTGCATAGCATTAGATTAGGGCGGGAAATACATGGCTGCAAGCCTAGATGCTTGCAGCCATTTATTTAGTGGTAAGTGGTTTAGTGCTCGCGTGTAGCACGGAAAGCTACATCAGGCCAACGCTCTTCAGCCAAACTCAAGTTCACGCGTGTTGGTGCTAAGTAAGTCAAAAGACCACTACCATCGATTGCCAAGTTATCATGATTCTTCTTCTGGAACTCAGCCAGCATTTTATCATCATCACACTCAGCCCAGCGCGCTGTCTGCACACTGATCGGCTCGTACTTACACTCAACCTTGTATTCATCTTTCAATCGGAATACAACAACATCAAACTGCAGCTGACCTACCGCACCCAAAATTAGGTCATTATTTTTCAACGGCTGGAATAACTGCACTGCACCCTCTTCCGATAGCTGCTGCAGACCTTTCTGTAGCTGCTTCATTTTAAGTGGGTCCAATGGGCGTACACGACGGAACATTTCCGGCGCGAAGTGAGGAATACCGGTAAATTTAAGATCTTCACCTGCAGTAAACGTATCACCAATCTGGATCGTACCGTGGTTATGTAAACCGATAATATCACCGGACCATGCTTCCTCTACGTTCTCACGATCACCCGCGATAAAGGTTACCGCATCTGCAATTTTCACATCCTTTTTGATGCGTGCATGACGCATCTTCATGCCTTTACTGTACTTACCGGAACAGATTCGCATAAAAGCAATACGGTCACGGTGTTTAGGATCCATATTGGCTTGAATCTTAAAGATAAAACCACTGAATTTTTCTTCAGCTGGTTCAACTTCACGGGTTAGTGTCGCACGTGGAATTGGCGCAGGCGCCCACTCAACGAAATCATTTAGCATCTCGCGGACACCAAAGTTCGCCAAAGCCGTACCAAAGAAGACAGGGGTTAGCTTACCCGCCATAAACTCTTCTTTATCGAATTCATGAGTAGCACCACGAACCAGCTCAACTTCATCCAGGAAGTCTTCGTAGATATCACCTAAAAGCTCTTTAGCTTCATCACTCTCAAGGCCTTTAACCTGAATATCTTCAGGAATCGTATGACCTTGGCCCGGCTGGAAGACATGAATCGTATCGGTATAAAGGTTATACACGCCTTTAAAACGCGGCCCCATCTCGATTGGCCAAGTGATCGGCGCCGCTGCAATTTTCAGAACTTCTTCGATCTCATCAAGCAATTCAATCGGATCACGAATTTCGCGGTCCATTTTATTCACAAACGAGAAAATTGGCGTGTCACGCAGACGACAAACTTCCATCAGCTTAATGGTTCGATCTTCGACACCTTTCGCACCATCTACAACCATCAACGCAGAGTCCACTGCCGTTAGTGTACGGTAGGTATCCTCAGAGAAATCTTCGTGACCCGGAGTATCCAGCAGATTAACCATGCGACCGTTATACGGAAACTGCATTACAGAAGAAGTGATCGAGATACCACGCTCCTGTTCCATCGACATCCAGTCAGATGTCGCCATACGATCGCCTTTTTTCCCTTTTACGCTACCCGCTTGCTGAATCAACTGTCCGAACAACAACAGCTTTTCAGTAATGGTCGTTTTACCCGCATCGGGGTGGGAAATAATCGCAAACGTGCGGCGTTGATTAACTTCTTCTTGCAGGATACTCATGGATAAACATCATTTATGGTGACAGAAAGCAGGCATTATACTCCGACTGTGACAAATTACCTCCACTGCGACATTTTGCCTCGCCAGTTTTTCACCACTCTACGGTATAATCTTTTGATGGCTAATCATCGCGATAATTTAATTCAGCTTTCTTACATCAGAACCGTTACCCTGTTCGGGCAATGTATTGCGGTTATCTTTGCAATTTACGGTTTGCAGGCCGACCTTAATGTCTGGTTAGTAGGCACAACACTTGCCGCCTTAGCGCTGCTGAATGTGATGACCTACGCTCGGCTTTTTTCACCTTGGCCAGTCACAGAGCCTGAGTTTTTTACCCAATTAATCGCAGATATGGCGTTATATGGCGCGCTTTTATTTCATATGGGGGGAGCAACCAATCCCTTTATATTCTTACTGCTCGTCCCGCTGATTATCTCCTCGGCTACCATGTCCAAGGCCTATGTCTGGTTGATAGCCTTCATGATTATCGCCATATATAGCTCTTTGCTGTTTTATTACGAACCTCTAGTTCAGCTAGACAGCAGTCACCAGCATCGCATTATGGAACTGTTCGATATTCATATACTCGGCATGTGGATCAACTTCCTCCTAACGGTAATTGTTGTAACCTATTTTATTGTTCGCATGCGCCAATCCATGCAGATACAGCAAGAGACATTGGATCAAGAACGCGAGAAACGCATTCAAGATCAACAGCTTCTATCGCTCGCCAATATGGCTGCCGGCACAGCTCATGAACTGGGAACGCCATTGAGCACCATGCAAGTCCTACTCAATGAACTTGAGCATGAGCACGCTGAAAACCCTGAGCTAGTAGAAGACTTACAACTTTTACGCCAGCAAACTGAACTTTGTGCGCAGCGCCTGAAACAGATGAGCCAAAGCGTGAAAGAAGAGCAAGCGACTGCGCAGCAGATGTCCACCATGGCACTGGTAGAAGATGTTATTGAGCAGTTTATGATTCTTCGGCCAGAGGTAACGCGTACCTTCACTGTACAAGGCGACGGAGAACCTCCTTCTCTTAACTGCACAACATCATTAAAACAATCCCTGTTAAACCTGCTAAATAACGCCGCAGATGCAGAGCCCGAAGATATCAATATCGAGCTAGATTGGGATCAGCAGACAGTATATTTCCGTATCTACGATAACGGTCCGGGAATTAGTCTTGAACAGAGCAGCAATCTAGGTAAACCTTTTATCACTACAAAGGGTAAAGGTTTAGGAATAGGGCTTTTCCTTACCAGTACAACATTGGCGCGCTATGATGGCGATGTAAGACTCTACAACCGTCCTGAGGGCGGTACGTTAACCGAAGTGACTCTTCCGATAAGGCATGCAGATGACTGAACGCTTTCTGATAGTTGATGACGATCCGGCCTTTACGCGCGTACTCTCACGCGCAATGACACGTCGGGAGTTTGAAGTTCAAGTTGCACGTAGCGCCGAAGAGGCCGAAAAGTTGATCCAAACCTGGGTACCAGACCTAGCGACTGTAGATCTTAAAATGGACGGTGACTCTGGATTAATACTGATCCCTAAACTTCGACAACAAAACCCTACAATGAAAATTCTAATGCTGACCGGCTATGCAAGTATCGCCACAGCAGTAGAAGCTATAAAACTGGGCGCAACCCAATACCTTCCGAAGCCTGCAGATGCCGATCAAATCCTGACCGCTTTGAACAAGATTGAGGCAGATGCTGAAATTGAAGTGACTGAACAACCTATGTCGGTGAACCGCTTAGAGTGGGAGCATATTCAAAAAGTGCTCAATGAACATGATGGTAACGTTTCAGCTACAGCTCGGGCACTTGGCATGCACCGAAGGACCTTGCAGCGAAAACTTTCAAAACGCCCTGTAAAACGATAAAGCGCTTTACTGATCGTCTATATAAGCCTTGGCATCGAAGGTACGCACCCAATCAGGATGGAACACCAACATCCCGGTGAGAAATATCCCGTTCATCAAGCCTTCTGGGAACATAATAAGCGGTAGATAACGTACATATTCGTGGATAATTTTCTCGACGGTGTATACACCGTCTAACACTAGAATCGCACTTGCAGATAAGCCTGCAACAGCGGCGGAGAGGCCCGCACCCAAAAAACCACAGACGAATAAGAAAACAAAAAAATTCTTCATCATTTTGGCCTCAACAATACGATGAAGAAGCCATGTAGACGCTACAGGCAGCAGTACAGAACAGACGCCACTTAACAGCAAACCATCCCAGCTTTCCTTCCCCACTACAGCCATCCCAATTAGAGCAACAGTCGCAGATAGTATCGCCAGATCCCAACCAAACACTAAGGTCATAATGGTCAGGCCCAGAAAATGGATACCTAAACCAGGTGAGATACCCGCTCTCATAGACCATAAAACCATCAACAAAGCCGTAGCACCAAACAGCATGTGTTGTAGTGTTCGGTTATCGCCCAATGTAGACCAAGGTGCATTTCTGATGGCACAAAACAAAACCATACAGTAAATAAGGGCACCACCAATCAACCAATATGAATGTAATAATCCTTCGGAAAAGCTCATATTTTTCTACTTTTTAATGATTAGGACACATTTTACGTTGAAGATTAATTATCTACTTATATGATAAAGAGATACGGTATTTCTTTTGACGTGTATCACTTTTTCCTTAACCAATGCGGAGAATAAATGAACATCCTTGTAGTAGATGATGATCGTTTTATTCGTGAAATAATCAGCGCCGTTATTCAGGACGCCAATCATACACCTATTACCGCCTCTCAAGGAGACGAAGCCTTAGCCGCTTTAGATAAGGGTGGAATTGATCTAGTTCTAACTGATGTCGAAATGCCAGGCCTCAATGGCTTTGATCTGACTCGTGAAATCCGCAACCGCTTCCCCAATGATTGGTTCCCTATTATTTTCCTCAGCGGCCAAAGTGATGAAAAGCACTATGAGGAAGGTATTGATGCTGGCGGTGACGATTACCTAACCAAACCGGTCAGTCCGATTGTCCTAAAAGCTAAAATTTTGGCGATGGAACGTATCGCTAATATGAAAAAGGCCCTCGATGCCGCCAACTCTCGCTTAGAAAAACTTAGCTCACAAGATCCACTTACCAAGATATCTAACCGTCGAGATCTGGAAACAAACCTGTTAAAAGAGTGGAAACGCAATAAGCGGGAACAACTTGAGCTTGCAGCTATCATGCTCGATATAGACTTCTTTAAAACCTATAACGATCACTATGGCCACCAGCAAGGGGATGAATGTCTTAAAGCCGTCGCCAAGCTATTGAAAGGTGAGCTTAATCGTTCTCATGACCTTCTGGCACGCTATGGTGGTGAAGAGTTTGTCATTATCCTGCCGGATACTGATATAGAAGGAGCAGAAAAGATCGCAAGCAACATAGTCGCCTCCTTAGCCTCTAAAGCTATTCCTCATGCTAAGTCTCAAGCAGCAGAGCATGTGACTGTCAGCATGGGCATTAGCTCAACTGCTAACAATGCAGAAACTCCTTCTGGCCTGCTTAAGCAAGCCGACCAAGCGCTTTATAAAGCCAAGGAAAGTGGTCGCAACCGCAGCTGCACCTTCTCTGATTAATTACAGGGTACTGGCTCTATAGACATACCCATTAGCACAGCGTCTTCGCGTTGTCCCCCTTGAACTGAAGGGTAGTAATTTTTGCGCACCCCTTCAGTTACAAAGCCACTTTTATCATACAACGCTATTGCAGCTAAGTTAGATTCCCTCACCTCAAGCATCACTCGAATAACGCCAGCATTTTGTAGCTGTTGAGCTCCCTGACTTATCAGTAGCTGTGCATAACCACACCCTTGGTGGGCAGGATCGACCGCAATCTGGAGCAGTTCCGCCTCATCTAGAACTTGCGAAAACATGACATAACCGATTAAGTCCGGTGAATACAAACCAAGAGCGACAGATCGCTCTGATTCTATTTGCTTTAGGTATTGTTTAGCCGACCAGGCACCATTAGTGAAACAAGCTTGAGCAATACGCTCTATTGCTGCAAGATCCTTTGCCTGAAGGGCATCAATATTCATAAAAGAGGCTTAAACAACGCTAGGTTTTAGGTCTAACCAGATTTGGCGCTTGATTCCTGGGAGCTGCATCGCTTCAGTCAAGCTGTAGGTCGCAATCGCTTTAACACCAGATTTAATCGTGAAGCTGATACCTTTAAGCTCTTCCAAGCTCTCTTTACGATCCATCACCATTTGAGCTGCAGCTTCACCAAAGAGAAGAACCGTTTGTACCTCTTCAGTTTGCAGTTCTTTTGATAGCTTATGCTGAACAGCACTTAGCGCCTGCTTATAACCCTGATCTAAAGTTTTGCTAGCAAACATCGGCCAAGGCAGCATAAAAGCAGCTTCAGCTGGACCTGATCGACCTAAAGCAGCCACGATGGCAGCAGCTAACTGTTGATAATTGTTAGCAAAATTACCTCCCTGAGGCGGTAAACTGTCCACAATCAACACGCTACCGATCCGCTGGAAGACAAGTTTAAAGACTGGAGCTTCGTCCTGCTCCTGCGTTTGAACCTTATCAGACTCAGCAACTACATCAGAATCTTCTGCGATAGCAGCCGCAGGTTTAGAAGCAGGCTTATTAACCTCTTCGGACACTAAACCTAAAGCAGCGCGTGCTTCCGACATTCCCTGCTGCATAGTTTCAGGAGATGACTTTCTAGAAACAGGTGCTGTACTAGCTACATTTTGCTGCTGAGGGCGATTTGGAGAATCGAAAGGAATTTCTGGAGCGGGATACTGAAAGTCATCAACCCAATCAGGTGATGGTTTCGCTCCCGCTAGAGAAGCACAAGGTAGCCAGCTGGATATACCCATTGCATCCAGGTATTGATGCCTAAGCTGTTCTTGCTCCATAGCCACTACCTTGCCTTAACGCTTAACCCTCAGTTACACCTGAGGGTGAGCTTTTTGAACGTTTGCATCCAGCATATTCAAAGCATGGATATAGGCTTTTGCTGATGCGATGATGATATCAGTATCCGCACCTAGGCCATTCACGATACGGCCTGCATTTTCCAGACGCACCGTCACTTCACCTTGAGAATCTGTACCTTCTGTCACAGCGTTTACTGAGTAGATCTGCAAGCTCGCACCAGAATCTGCAATCATCTCAATCGCTTTAAATGCCGCATCAACTGGACCACCGCCCGTCGCTTCCGCTGTTTTCTCTTCGTCACCCACTTGCATCACAATCTTAGCCACAGGCGTCTCACCTGTTTGAGAAGTCACAGATAGGCTTGTTAGCTTGAACTGCTCACTGCTTGCTGTAGCGCGAGTATCACTTACTAGAGCCACTAGATCTTCGTCAAAAATCTCGCTCTTCTTATCAGCAAGTTCTTTAAAGCGAGAGAAAGCATTGTTTAGTTCAGAGTCTGTCGCAAATGTTGTACCTAGCTCTTCTAAACGTGTACGGAACGCAGCACGACCAGACAACTTACCCAGTACCATACGGTTTGTGTTCCAGCCCACATCCTGAGCAGTCATAATCTCGTATGTTTCGCGGTGTTTAAGAACACCATCTTGGTGGATACCAGACTCATGCGCGAAGGCATTTGCACCCACGATTGCCTTGTTAGGCTGAACAGGGAAACCGGTCACACTAGAGACTAAACGCGATGCCGGCACAATCTGAGTTGTATCGACATTCGTTTCTACGCCTAGGGTATCTTTACGAGTGCGGATCGCCATCACGATCTCTTCTAAAGAAGCGTTACCTGCACGCTCGCCTAAACCGTTTACCGTACATTCAACCTGACGCGCACCGGCACCAACAGCTGCCAAAGAGTTAGCTACAGCTAAGCCTAAGTCGTTATGACAATGTACAGAGAAAATCGCTTTATCAGCATTTGGAATGCGCTGGATTAGCTGACCGATTGTGTGAGCAAACTCACCCGGTACCGCATAACCAACAGTATCTGGGATATTAATTGTACGTGCACCAGCATCGATTACTTTCTCGATGATACGGCACATAAAGTCCAATTCAGAGCGGCTTGCATCTTCTAGTGAGAATTCAACGTCATCAATTAGGTTACGCGCACGCGTTACTGCTTTGACCGCTTGCTCAACCACTTGATCAGGCTGCATCTGCAGTTTGTATTTCATGTGGATAGGTGACGTTGCAATGAAGGTATGGATACGACCCATTGCTGCATTCTGAAGTGCTTCACCTGCACGGTCGATATCGGCATCAAGCGCACGAGATAGAGAACAAACGCGACTTTCCGTCACAGCTTCTGCAATCGCTTTTACCGACTCAAAATCACCCGGACTCGCAATAGCAAAACCAGCCTCAATTACATCAACACGCATCTTCTCAAGCTGCTTAGCTACACGCAGCTTTTCATCACGCGTCATTGATGCACCAGGGCTTTGCTCGCCATCACGCAAAGTTGTATCAAAAATAATTACACGATTGTCATTGCTCATAAGGTTTGCTCCAAACCGACTCACCAGCGATCAATACTTACAATTATCGCTGCTCTCTAAATTCTTTACAAAATCTGTATTCAAAAAAAGGACAGGAGAGCACTATACTGTTCAAAAAGCAGGGATAGTTTTCAACGCTATCGACAATAAAAACCAGTCTTAAAACTTCGCGTTGCTTTACTCTCTTGATAGCTCATAGCTACAGGGATTTGTGTGGTAATCCAATGCCCACCACTATAACGCCGGGCGGCTGTTTTGCAACCCGTGTTTTCGGCAAATAACGAACAAGTAGAGAGATCATGTCCACAGAGTTTGATTATCAAATCAACCGTAAAGGTACAGCGAGTCAGAAGTGGGAAAAATACAGTGATAGCGACATCCTACCTATGTGGGTTGCCGACACTGACTTTATGTCTCCGCCTGCCGTGATTAAAGCACTACATGAACGTATAGACCACGGTGTTTTTGGTTACACTAATGTTCCTGTTGAGCTTAATGAACTGGTTATTGAAAGGATGCAGAATTTTTACGACTGGGAGGTCAACAGCAATGACATTGTTTGGTTACCCGGTTTAGTTTGCGGTCTAAACCTCGCTTGCCGCAGCCTCGGTGAAAGTGGAGATACAGTTTTAACCCCTAAGCCTATCTACCCGCCTTTTATGTCGGCTCCTCGCCTCTCAGATCGTGAGGTTTGCACACTACCGATGCAGGACGTTGATGGCCGCAAGATCATCGATTTTGATGCGTTAGAAAATGCCCTCACCGATAGAACGCGGCTCTTACTGTTTTGTAACCCTCATAACCCCGGTGGTACGGTCTATCGCAAAGAAGAACTAGAACGCCTTGCAAAGGTCATTATTCAGCACGAGCTGTATATCTGTTCAGACGAAATACACTGCGATTTGATTCTCGAACAAGGGCTGCAACATACACCTATTGCTTCACTCAGCCCCGAGATCGCGGCAAGAACGATAACGCTCATGGCGCCAAGTAAAACCTTTAATATCGCCGGTTTGGGCTGCTCTTTTGCCATTATTGGTAATCCAGAGCTACGTAAGAAATTTATTAACACTAAGAAAGGTGTTGTGCCTGATGTGAATCTACTTGGATACACCGCAGCTATTGCCGCTTATCAGGAAGGTGAAGCATGGAATCAACAACAGCTTGATTACCTCAGAGCTAATCGCGATTACCTACAAAAGGAGATCAATCAGATCCCCGGCCTAAAACTCGCCCCAATTGAAGCCACTTACCTTGCTTGGATTGATGTATCAGGAGCGAAATTGACCAACCCAGCACATTTTTTTGAGCAAGCTGGTATAGGCATGTCTCCGGGAAGAGACTTTGGCGACAATAACTATATGCGTTTGAATTTCGGCTGCACCCGAAGCACGCTAGAAGAAGCCGTTCGCCGAATTAAACGTGCACTGGTCAATGAATTACCAGCCTAAAAACTAAAGATCCGACTTAGACTCAATCAGTTTAAGAGCGCGTTTCAATTCATCAAAATACTGCTCCGCTGAGAAATTCAGCGGAGCAAAATCTCGATAATCCCAACCATCCTGTTTAGACCGAGCTGGATTATTCCAATTGAACCAAGCAACGATATCTGAATAACAAGATTGCGTTAGATTTAACTGCCAACAATCTATATCACCGCAGTTACACACAAATGGAGTCAATACGATCTCACTATCAGTACAAGCTCGCTGCAACATCTCTTGATTAAAACCACAGATGTAGGCGCCACTAATACTGCCTGCAAAAGCCGCTTCATAATCACTCACCCCATCAAGTAGTGGCTGATCATCAACCAAAATATCGCAATAGTGCCCAAGCTGGCTCTGATAACCACCGTAAACCAACTTAAACTCATTCATCGATTAACATACCCCACTTAAGCACGCGGCAGATCAAAAGGGATAACATTGGCTAAGGAAGATTCTCTAAGCGCTAACATCAACAACCGATCAACACCTAAGGCTACGCCAGCACAATCAGGCATCCCTACCTCCAGCGCATTCACAAGACGAGTATCAAGAGGACGCTGTGGCAGATCCAATGCAGCTCGTTGCTTTTGATCAGCTTCTAAACGACGCTTTTGTTCGACACTATCTGTCAGTTCGTAATAACCATTCGCTAACTCAACGCCTCTGACAAACAGCTCAAACCTTGCTGCGACAGTTATTCCCGCTGTATTCCTTCGCACTCGCGCCAATGCAGCTTGGCTTTGTGGATAGTCCATCACAAAAATGGCATCGACCTGTTCAAGCTGTGGTTCGATGACATGAGACATCAACAAATTCAGCCAAGTATCTGGATCAGAGTCATCTAGCTCGATATCTATGTGCTTCCGCGTTTCTTTAATTAGGTCTTCTAAAACGACTTCTTCCGGCCTGAAGCCTAAATAGCGGAAAAACAGATCCGAGTAGGTGATACGTTCTACCTTATCCAACTGTAAGACAGGCTTAATCAAGGCTTCAATTTCATCTATCAGGTCAGCATCATCAAAGCCCGGACGATACCACTCCAACATGGTAAATTCAGGATTGTGACGACGACCGTATTCGCCATTTCGAAACACCTTACTCATCTGATAGATAGGCCCGCTACCAGCAGCAAGTAAGCGTTTCATGGCATATTCAGGTGATGTTTGCAGATATAGCTGTCGCCCTTCTGCGCCTAAGGTTTCGCGGTAATCTACCTCAATGCTATCGATAAAAGGATCACTCACCGCACAGTTAGACATCACTGGCGTATCTACTTCTAATACACCTCTCTGCTTGAAAAAATCACGAATATATCCGAATAACTCGCCGCGTTTACGCAAGTTGTCTATTGAAGCTGAAGGCTGCCAATCATTCATACTGAAGTTACTTATTCCATCTAAAACCACTAGGCGTAACTTTATCAGCTTGACCCCCTCCAATAAAAATTAAATCGATGAACCCACATACGTAACTGTCCATCTGTTTGGTCACTTCACTTATCCCCTTCTACACTTAAGTGCACTATGCATATCACGGAATAACGGTCGCTGTAGAGGTATGCAGCCATGACAACACCTAAAAACTGTTCTTATTGCAATCCAGATGGTTGGCAATGCAGTGAGCCCGCCAATGACTCAGGCCTATGCTACTGGCACGACCCTTCTGTGGATAAAAGTCAGGATGAAGGCGTAAAGAACGCTGTGGAAAAATGGGCTCAAGCAGGCAAGCCTCTCGATGGATTTCAGTTAGCACGCGCGCAGTTGGAAGATATCAATTTAGTAAACCGTGGTAGCAAACAGGGTTATCAATGTCGGGAAGCTGACTTTTACCGCGCGAATCTGCGCAATGCGCATTGTTTTGGGCTCGACCTTAGAGGCTCCTCCTTAATGAAAAGCACCTTGGCAGGTGCCAATCTTCATTGTGCCCATTTAGAAAACTGTAACTTACTCGGTGCAGATCTAAGCCACACCCGACTTGAAAATATCGATTGGGGAGATGAACTCCAACAAGAACGCAGAGCGCTTGAAGCATTTCAGCAAAAGAAAGTTCAAGACGCCGTATCTTTATGCCAGGAGGCCGAAGAGGTCGCACGGATAATCCGCAAACAATGTGAGAAAGAAGGACTTTTTGATATAGCTGGTCATTTCTTTAAGAAGGAGATGATCTTCAGGCGCTACCAAATGCCCATGTACAGTTCCCGACGCATTATCTCAAAAGGGGTCGATCTTTTTTGTGGTTACGGCGAATCCCCTATCAGGGTCGTAATGTTTTCAGTCTGTCTGATATTGCTGTGCGCACTGGTGTATTTCTTTCTCGGCACCACCGCATCCAATCCCATTTATTCGGGCAGCACCGGAGCTACTGCAATCTTCTTGGAGTTTCTCAATGCAATCTACTTTAGCGTTGTGACCTTCACGACTCTAGGTTACGGAGACATAGCACCTATAGGGCTCGCAAGGTTTGTTGCAGCTGTTGAAGCGTTTTTAGGCAGTTTTACAATGGCGCTGTTTGTGGTGGTGTTCGTCAAGAAGATGACAAGGTAGGAGAAATAAAGCTAGGAGAGGAAAAGGGACAGAGTGATCTGCCCCTTAACAACATTACGCGCGAGAAACGTATTCGCCCGTACGTGTATCAATTTTGAGTACTTCACCTTCGTTGATAAACAAAGGTACGCGTACAACAGCGCCAGTGCTCAATGTTGCTGGTTTAGAACCACCCTGAGCAGTATCGCCTTTAAGACCTGGATCTGTCTCAGTTACTTCTAACTCAACAAAGTTAGCTGGAGTCACAGAGATTGGGTTACCGTTGAACAACGTAACCGTTACAGAGTCCTGCTCTTTCAACCATGGCTTAGCTTCAGCAACTGCGTTTTCGTCCGCACCTACCTGCTCAAACGTATTTGGATCCATGAAGTACCATAGCTCACCATCGTAGTATGAGTATTCCATAGTCGTATCCATTACATCAGCCTGCTCAACGCTCTCACCTGATTTAAAGGTACGTTCCCAGATACGACCGGACATTAGGTTACGCAACTTAACACGTGTGAACGCCTGACCTTTACCTGGTTTTACAAATTCAACGTCAACCATTGCGCATGGATCGCCGTCGATCATTACTTTCTGACCATTTTTAAACTGGTTAGTAGAAATGTTGCCCATAATGTTCTCTGTATCTCTTGTAAGTTTTTCTCAACCAACAAACCCTGTTGATCGTAAAATTGACAGACATTCTACTTGAAAGGAAAATGCGAGCAACTTTCAGTCGTAATTCCGTACAAAAACATCATGAATTCTATTTCTAATCCCATTCCCGTCACGGAAGAAGCCGACTGGCAACAGCTCCTGAGTCACACGGTTGATGATCCAGCCGAACTGCTTAAGCTATTAGATCTCCCCGCATCACTACTTCATGGAGCGCAACAAGGAAGCGATCTCTTCTCACTAAAAGTGCCAAAGCCATTTCTACAGCGGATTGAAAAAGGTAATCCAAACGATCCTTTGTTACGCCAAATTCTGCCGTTAGATGCAGAAAGCGCGGATATTCCTGGCTATGTCACCGACCCTCTTGCCGAGATGGCTGCAAACCACAGTGATGGACTTATCCACAAATATCACGGTCGTGTACTGCTTATTCTCAGTGGAGCTTGCGCAGTAAATTGTCGCTACTGCTTCCGCCGCCATTTCCCTTATCAAGACAACCGCTTAGGTTCTGAGCAATGGCAACAAGTACTTGAGTACTTAAATGCAGATAACAGCATTACCGAAGTGATCTTTTCAGGAGGCGATCCTCTAGCTACCTCGGATAAACGCTTGCTAAGAATGATTGCGGATTTAGAAGAGATTCCTCATCTAAAACGCTTAAGAATCCACACCCGATTACCGATAGTGATCCCGCAGCGAGTAACCTCCGAGTTAACCACGCTCTTTGCCAATAGCCGTTTCGATATCGCGATGGTTCTTCATGCCAACCATGCTAATGAACTGGATCAACAGGTTGAGCAAGCTAGCGCAGATCTAAGAACAGCAGGCGTTACCGTCTTAAATCAAGCGGTATTACTCAAAGGCGTCAATGATAGTTCAACCGCGCTAACTGAACTGAGTGAAAAGCTATTTCACTTCGGTATTTTGCCCTACTACCTATTCACCCTAGATCCGGTAAAAGGCGCTGCTCACTTTGATATTCCTGACGATCAAGCCATCGCGTTGCATCAACAGCTGCAGGCAACATTACCGGGTTACTTAGTGCCAAAACTTGCTCGCGAGATCCCTGGCAAGCGTTCTAAGACACTGCTGTTCTAACGAAAGGAAACTGAAACTTTTTCATATTCTTAATTTCACCCTTTGCTTCCCTCGACTGCTGCCGATAACTATCGAATGGAATAATTAGGACTAGAGGGCGAAGCAATGCGTATTGCAGCTTCTGATATTGCACTGGAGAGTGCAGCACACCAATCGACCTATACCGAAATTAGAGAACATCTAACCGAGGGTTATGTTCGCGCTGGCGATGCTTTCAATAAAGAAAATTTGGTCGAAGGTAGCCACAGGGAGCGGGTGGTAAAAGAAGTAAATCAAAGCACTCAAGCTGATGAATCAACCTATGCCGATTTCCGCAAACAGATGGAACGGGAAAATGTCGGTAAATACAGCCTTGATCAGCTAATCACAAAGACGACGGGGAGTAGCTCAAGTCTATTTGAGCTAAACCCAGAAGATAAAGTCAAAATTGAGCTTCTAAAAAAGCTGTTTGAGAGCATGACGGGCAAAAGCTTCAACGTCGGCATGTTAGATGCGCAAGCTGTAGGAAATAGCGGTAACAATTCGACTACTGAGCAAGCGACGACATCCGCCAACCAACTGAGTATTACTTCTAGCGAAGCCCTAGAACACGGCTTTGAATACAGCTACAGCGAAACCACGACCTCCACCGAGCAAGTCCAGTTTCAAGCCCAAGGGCAAGTGCGTACTGCAGACGGTCGGGTTATCGATCTTAACCTACAACTCAATATGAGCCGCTCACTCAGCGAGAATCACAGTTTTCAAATTCGTTTGGGGGCAGCGCTTAAAGATCCTCTCGTGATCAACTTTTCTGGCCAAGACGCCGAACTTAGCACAGATACAATTGAGTTCGATATAGATAGCGATGGTGAGCTGGATACCGTCCATCGTCTTGATGACTCGAGTGGTTATATCGCCCTCGACAAAAACAACAATGGTGCAATTGATAATGGTAACGAGCTGTTTGGCGCACAGTCAGGTAATGGCTTTAAAGAGCTCGCAGCCTACGATGATGATAAAAATGGTTTTATCGATGAAGGCGATGCGATCTGGGATCAATTACGCATCTGGGTCCAGCATGATGATGGCAGTAGCAGCATGTTCACTTTAGCCGACAAAGATATTGGCGCTTTATATCTTGGATATTCCCGGACAGACTGGGAGCTCAGTGCAGGTCAACATAGTGACGAAATGGCCGGAAAAATTCGTGCAACAGGTCTCTTTCTAACAGAGGAAGGCGAGACAGGTACCTTACAGCAGGTTGATCTAGTCGTGTAACTATGAAGCCTTTTGTTAACACTTAAATCACGCTTACTAATTCCCCCTCAATTGTATCCAAATTGGGGCAAACCGATTAAATCATCCCCCTCAAAAAACCGCTTTTGCTCCTTTTTGGCACACCGACAACGTAACTTTTTTGCGCAGTTTTATTGCTGTTTTTTTGACCAAGCCAATTTATGGTGCACAGCAACATAAAGAGCAGCCATATTCATACATACAAAAAAAATCAAACTAACACACTGAACTTAAATGATTTTTTATATAAAAATGTAAAGATAAAACATTTTTGGCAAGACTTTTGCTCTATCACTACCAAGGTCATTGAGCACGACCGAGGGGAGCAAATAATGAGCGAAGTACAACCAAAAGTGAGCAACGGTGCTGACAAATGGGATCAAGCGATCATTGTGGTCGGAGCGGGTCCTGTTGGATTCAGGTTTATTCAAGAGTTGCGTAAAAACGCACCTCAAGCACCGGTAATTTTATTTGGTAATGAACCCTACCTTCCCTATGACCGTGTTCGCCTGAGCGCCCTACTTGCAGGTCAAGACTCCGCAGAAAACTTATTACTTCCACTAGATGAATTAGATAACGACCCTCTTTTCAAATACCTCTGCAAAGAGATCGTTTTGATTGATACTGAAAACCACAGCGTTACAGATTCAGAAGCTAATCATTACAGTTACGCCAAGCTAGTCATCGCCACAGGCTCTCGTGCACACGTTCCACATATCACTGGTGTAGATCTGGAAGGTGTATTCACATTCCGCAACATGCGCGATGCCGAAAAACTCAAAGCACGTACAACACGCAGCCAAGATTTAGTTGTGGTTGGCGGCGGCCTGCTCGGTTTAGAAGCCGCGCGTGCCATGCAAGGCAATCTGACCAACATCACTTTGGTCCAGCAAGCTAGCCGCATCATGAATCAACAGTTAGATGATGATGCCGCTGCCATGCTACAAAGCCAGCTTGAATCTATGGGCATTCGCGTCGTTGTTGGTGCTGGAGTTAAAGGCGTAGTCGGTGATCACCGGGTTGAAGGGGTCAAACTACGTGATGGTGAAACACTCAAATGTGACACCGTACTCATCTCTGCAGGTATCAAACCTAATATTGAGTTAGCCCGTAAAGCTTGGATCAAAGTAGGTACCGGCATTCGCGTCAACGATAGCTTACAAACATCTGATCCAGACGTGTACGCCATTGGTGAATGCGCGGAACACCGAGATAAAGTTTACGGGTTGGTAGCTCCTGGCTTCGAACAAGCCGCTGTTGCTGCCAATCACATGACCCAAGGCGATAGCCAATATTTAGGTTCTCATAGCATCGCTCGCCTTAAAGTCGTCGGCGAATCCGTTTTCAGTATGGGTGATGTCTTAGACGATCAGCCTTACGATAAAAAACAGTTTTTCAGCTACAAGACTAAAGATGGTGGATATCGCAAATTAGCCATTCGCAAAGGGCGTATTGTCGGTGCGATGGCGATTGGCGACTGGGATGAGATCCCTCGTATTCAGGAGCTGATCACCCACCAGCGCCGAGTTTACGCATGGCAGATTATGCGCTTCCGCTTTACCGGAAACCTTTGGAATCCAGCGTCTAATAGCCCAGAAAACTGGCCAGAAACCGCAGTGATCTGTAACTGTAACAACGTGACTCGCGGACAACTCAGCTACGCCATGGACCAGCAAGGCTGCTGTACCATGGAAACGATTGCCAAATGCACAGGCGCTACAACCACATGCGGTAGTTGTAAGCCGCTTGTTCAACAAATTCTTGGCTCCGAAGCAGAGCAACAAGCCGCACCAGACAGCAGAAATTTATTGATCACCTCTTTAGGGGTATTAGCCGCATTGATCGCCTTTCTTATGGTGCCAGCCTTTACTGTCAGCACATCCGTGCAAGATTCGATGCGCTTAGATCTTTTCTGGAACGATGGTTTCTACAAGCAAGTAACTGGATTCACGCTGTTAGGCCTCACGATTGTTGGCCTTCTTATGTCGCTTAAGAAACGCAGCAAAGCACTTAAGCTTGGCTCTTACAAGCTCTGGCGCAGTCTACACACTATTTTGGCCCTCCTCTGCCTAATCATTTTATTGGCCCATACCGGATTCAATAGTGGCCAAGCCCTTAACCAATGGCTACTGATCAATTTTTTACTCTTAGCGGGTTTAGGCATTGTGATCAGCCTCGCGATAGGCATGCAACACAAGCTGTCCTTCAATGTCGGTAAGCAACTACGCGGCATCGGCTTTTGGGGTCACTTATTACTGAGCTGGCCTCTGCCAGCCCTTTTAAGCTTCCACATTCTCAGTGTTTACTATTTCTAGGTCGGAGAGATATTCATGAGTCGTAAATTATCTATCTGGCTTGCTTGGTTAGTGCTTTGCTTTTCGCTGGCAGGCTATTTTGGTTACCAGATGTTCTTAGAAGAACAGAAGCCTGACTTCATAATCGGTGAAGCGACACACGGTCACCATCAAATCGAGATGAGTTGTGATACTTGCCACACCGATCCTTTTGGTGGTGAAGAGGTCATCCATGATGCGTGCTTAGGCTGCCACCAAGAAGAACTGAAAACCTCCCACGATTCACATCCAATCAAAAAGTTTACCGACCCACGTAACGCTGATCGACTCGAAAAGATCAATGCCGTGAGCTGCGTGACCTGTCATGGGGAACATAAACAAGATCAAACCTTCGAGATGGGTGTAACGCTACCAGACGACTTCTGTTACGAGTGTCATGCAGAAATTGCCGAAGAACGACCAAGTCATGAAGGCATGGGGTTTGACACTTGCGCCTCGGCAGGTTGCCACAACTATCACGACAACCGCGCACTCTATGAAGATTTCCTTTTGAGCAACAACGAAGGCCCAATGATCAAAGCGATGGCCCAGGTTTTAGCTCGAACCGGTACGCAATCAATCAAACGTAAAGCAAGTCTATCAATAGATCAGGCTGATGCGCCTTCTGCCTCGCCTGAACACCTTAAAGAGTGGAGTGAAAGCATACATGCGACAGCTGGTGTGAACTGTACCAGTTGCCATGCACCACAAGGACAAGCATGGCAAGACGATCCAGGTCTTGCCGCATGTAATAGCTGTCATACCCACGAAGAAAAAGGCTTTTTGGCTGGAAAGCACGGTATGAAGCTATCGGTAGGGTTGGGCAAGATGAGTCCAGCCACCGGTCGAGCCGCTTTCCATGAGAACGCTGATACAACAGGCCTGGACTGTGCAAGCTGCCACGATGCTCATAAACCTGAGCCGAAGCTCGCTGCTGTCGAATCCTGTATCAGCTGTCACAACGATACCCATACACAGAACTATGCCAATTCACCTCACGCAGAACTTTGGAAGCAAGAGCTAATAGGCGAGCTGCCAGCAGGCAGCGGCGTGACCTGTGCGACCTGCCATATGCCGCGCGAAGTGCACAAAGAGTTTGGTGCAGAGGTCGTTCGCGTACAGCACAACCAAAGCATGAATTTACGCCCGAATGAAAAGATGATCCGAAGCGTTTGCATGGATTGTCACTCCCTTTCATTCAGCATCGACGCTTTGGCTGATGAAGTACTGATTGAAAACAATTTTAAAGGGCTCCCTTCTCAAAACATTCCGTCAATCCAGATGGTTTTAGACCGAGAAGCTAAATAGCCCTATACCGATTTACTTATGAGAACTTGGGGAACGAGGAAAATACTATGCTGAAAAAAGTAACTTTAGCCACTGCAATAGCGGCAACTGCACTAGCAATCACAGGCTGTCAGGAAGAAGAGAAAGCGGTTGGTATCGATCCAAGCAAACACACTGACGCACTCTTCGCAGTAATGAATGCTGACCGTACTAACTACACAAAATACATTGTTGGTCGTCTTGGCCCTAAAGGAGCTGATGCCGTTATGCCAGTTGAGCACTGGAAAGATGTAGATAACGGTGTACCACTTCCAGCGCAGATGTTCCGTTTAGGTTATGAATCTGTATCGGAAGTAACGGATGACTTCACATATTCTCTCCAGTCAATTTGGCCAATCAATTCACAAAACGCACCACGTACTGACATGGAGAAAGAAGGCCTTGAGTACGTTGCCAAAAACCTAGGTAAAAACTTCTACGGAACAGAAACATTAGGTGGCAAAGACTACTTCACTGCGGTTTACGCAGATGTTGCTTCTGTAAAAGCCTGCGTGAGCTGTCACAACGGCCATAAAGATAGCCCTAAAACAGACTTTAAACTCGGTGATGTTATGGGTGGTGTCGTAATTCGTGTACCTCTAGGCGAGTAATCACCCATGTTTAACGGTGCTCTGATGTCGCTGTTCACACTAATCCTAGTGTCTTTTATCGCCACAGGATGTGACTCAAGCGAGACAACGAAGACTGCTGCTCTGTCTCCCGAATTGCAACAAGGGAAAGAGATCGTAGAGGGCCGATGCTTTGCGTGTCATGCACAAAGCATCAACGGCGCCCCTATCGTTGGTAACAAAAAGATGTGGAAAACACGTGCGACTCAGGGCAAGGCCGTTCTGGTCGAACATGCCATTAATGGTATTGGCCTGATGCCAGCTAAAGGTGGTTTTACAGATCTTTCTGACGAAGAGATCGGCTTAGCAGTTGGCTACATGCTTTCACAAATCAAAGAATGAGGGATCTAACATGGGTTGTTTCTTCAGCAAATTGAAATCAATTTTCGGCGGGGCTAAGTGCCAAGCCTCTCTTTATGAACGACTAGGCGGCGAAACAGCGGTAGACGCTGCTGTGGATATTTTTTATCGCAAAGTGTTGGTAGATGATCGCATCAGCCACTACTTCGATGATGTTGATATGGAAGGTCAAGCCGCAAAACAAAAAGCCTTTCTAACCATGGTTTTTGGTGGCCCCCATAACTACACCGGCATGGATATGCGCGAAGGCCATAAACACCTCAAAGGGCTAAACGATAGTCACTTTGATGCGGTCGTTGAAAACCTAGCCGCGACCCTAACTGAACTGGGTGTTGGCAGTGAAGATATCGGCGAAATTGCAGGTATCGCGGAAAGTGTAAGAGATGATGTTCTTAATCGCCCTAAAGAAGGCGAGAAGGTCCAAGAGGAAAAAGAGATGAGTTTATACGAGCGAATTGGTGGCGAAGCAGCGGTAGATGCTGCCGTCGATATTTTTTACCGCAAAGTGCTTGCTGATGACCGTATCAGCCACTACTTCGATGATGTAGATATGGATGGCCAAGCAGCCAAGCAAAAAGCCTTCTTAACCATGGTATTCGGCGGCCCACACAACTACACCGGACAAGATATGCGTGAAGGGCACAAACACCTTAAAGGACTTAACGAAACCCATTTTGATGCGGTCGTTGAAAACCTAGCCGCGACGCTGACCGAACTCGGCGTGAGTGAAAGTGATATCGGCGAAATTGCAGGTATTGCCGGCAGCGTTAAAGACGATGTGCTTAATCGCTAAGGAGTCACAACATGGTAAGCGTCAGATTTGAAGAGGCTGATATTACGGTCAAAGAAGGCTCTAACCTTTTAGAAGCCTTATTGGATGCTGGTCACGACATTCCCAATTCATGTCGTGCTGGCGCTTGCCAGTGCTGCATGCTCCAAGCAACAGAAGGTACGCCACCAGCTGATGCTCAAAAAGGTCTTAAAGAGACTCAAAAGCAACAAGGCTACTTTCTGGCTTGTCGCTGTCAGCCAAATACTGCAATGAGCGTTCAACGGAATGCGCAAGTATCCTCAACCGAAGGCATCTTAATCAGTAAGCAGCAACTAACGGACTCCGTTCTGCAACTTAAACTAAAAGCAGATATCGATTACCTAGCAGGACAGTATATCAATTTAGTTCGTCATGATGGATTGAGCCGATCTTACTCAATCGCCAGCGTAAAAAGCCTCGATGACCATATAGAACTACAGCTACGTATTTTTAAAAATGGGCAGTTTAGCCAATGGGCACTCAATGAATTTGTAATGGGTGAAAGCATTGAGCTACAAGGGCCCTTTGGCGACTGTTTTTATACCAAAACAGATCTCAACCAACCGATCCTTATGGCGGGTACCGGTACTGGGTTAGCCCCTCTTTATGGCATTGTCAGAGATGCCTTACAACAGGGTCATACCGGCCCAATCAGCTTATTCGCTGGCGCTAAAAATAGCGCAGGCTTATACCTAGTCGAAGAGTTAAAAGCGTTGAGTGAACACTACGAAAACCTCTCTTATTATCCCGTTGTGCTCGAAGAAACTAGATCAAAACCAGACAGTTGCGAAATCGGTGATCTCAATGCCGTAGTCAGAAACAGGGTACCAAATACCAAGGGCTACCGAGCTTATTTCTGTGGTTCCGAAGATCGCGTCAAAACATTACGTAAACAAACATTTTTGGCTGGCGCCAATATGCAGGATATCTACTGCGACCTGTTCACTCCCTCGAGTTAGGTAACTTGCTAGCCTAACTCCACAAGCCGGCACTCCCGGCTTTTTTTTAAATTTGATTCGGAAGCTTAGTAAATATTAATTAACACTCATTCAATAATGAGAATTATTCTTGACTGAATGTATTATTGACGATTACCATCTTGTTTATCTGTATAGCAATTGGAACTGCTAGGAAGTCAGCATGGAAACATCTCAACAACCTTCGAAAAAAAGCTACGCGGTCGCTGTCTCTTTATCTGCCATCTTTGGCGTACTCGGTATTCATCATTTCTACCTAGGTCGTTATCTCGAAGGCATTATCGACTTCAGCCTATTTGTTATCACAATGTATTTCTATCTTAACGGCGAGCTTCTATGGGCGCTGTTATTTTTCGTAGTGGATGGTCTGCACACTTTTGTCATTACCATAATGCTACTAACAGGTTCTTTCAAAGATGGCCAAGGACGCTACGTTTGCTATCCAGGCCAAAAGCTAAAACAAGCGAATCAAGGATAATGAGATGACTGACACAGCTGTTGCACCACAAGTTGAGCTAAGCGAAAAAGGCTTTGTACCAACACTTCTACTATGTTTCTTCTTAGGAGTACTGGGCGTACATCGTTTTTACGTAGGTAAAATCGGTACTGGTATCCTCATGCTGCTAACACTGGGCGGTCTAGGCATTTGGTCTCTAGTTGATTTCATCATGATTGCTGTGGGCTCTTTTAAAGATAAAGAAGGCCGTGTAATCAAAGCACAATAAGCACACTAGTTTTTCAAAAAAGGCTTCGTTCAACGAAGCCTTTTTTATTGCCTGGATTTAGAGTTCCAAGGGCTGCGCTTTACCCCTAACCCAGAAGTTTTCTTCAATATCTGCGTTTAGTTGATCAATTCGATTTTGCAGTTTCGGGTGACTATGCATCCACTCTGGTGCATCCTCACTTGCTTCTTCCTCTATGATTAAAGCTTGTTCAAAAAAGGTGGTAGCACCTGCCACATGCCCGTAGTAGTTTTGCAAGGTTACTAACGCAATTTTGTCTGCTTCTCGCTCCTGTTCACGACTAAAAAACAACATTCCTAACTCAGAACCGGTAGATAAAACTAAACTGCCATCACCCGCGATAAAACTGTAAGCGACCTGAAATGCCAGACCGCGACTAATACTCACAATAGGATCTCGATGCTTGATATGCCCTAGTTCATGAGCAAGCACCATCGAAAGAGAATTTTCATCTGGCATAGCATCAATAAGGCCCTGCAAAACAAAGATATTGCCACCTAAGGTAGCGAAAGCATTCATGTCATCTGAATCAATCAAATGAACATCGACCGTTATATCGTTAGGCATGTTCATGCGTTTAGCCAAACCATCAGCTAAATCCTGAAGATAACGTTCAGTCTTTACCTCTTCAACACTTAGATCCCTTTGACTGTGATAAATCTCAATATAGGGCGCGACAAAGTCTCGTTCAGCAGCAAAAGGCACCTGTTGTAAAAGGCGATCCGCAAACCAAATCAAAGAACCAAGTATGAGAATTAGAGCGAAGATGCCAATCAACATCCAACGGGTAAATTGAGCAACCTGCTGGTCATGGTCAGCAGGAAGCTGGTAAACGCGATCATCCTGATCCATTGCTATTCCTTAGTTAGAAAGGGTAAGAAGCTAATATATTGAACATTTAAAAATAATATTCAACATACGATTCGCTTGGGATTTGAAACAAAAAATGATCACAATTTGGGCTGTACAGGCGCTAGCGGAAACGTAGCGATAGTACCTTTCACCTCAGAGATTTTAGCAACACCTTCATTCTCTACCTCATCGATACGAACAATGGCATGAGAAGGAATAAAGGAGCGCTTTACGCCGCTAAACTCGGTTTTCAGTTTCTCTTCACCCGGATCGATAACGAGTTCAGAGCGATTCCCAAAGACCAACTCTTCAATCTCTAAAAAACCCCACATGTCGCTTTGATAAACATGCTTCGCATAGAGTTCAAAAACTTGATCCTGATTTACAAAAATCACTTTATAGATTCGATCGTTATTCTTAGCCATCTGTTCCGCAAACCTAGGTTGCAATTCACTCAATACAAGCCACGATGCTTTGACTACGCACCGGCATAAACTTGTGATTCATCAAGATACTGAACAGCTCGCTCCAAAGCCTCCGTACGAGTGCTAGCAAAATCCTTACTGCTGATACGAGACTCTAAACCTAGTTTGAGCAATTTATCCTGAGCTTCTTTTGATCGGGTAATAATCGAAACATGCTTACCTAAATCTAGAGCCTCAAACACTACGTTTTCGATCGACAGTGCCATAGTGTCATCCAAGAAAGAGACATCACTCAAATCAAAAATAACCGCTTCGTGTCTTTCAATATCCTGACGTTCACGCGCTATTGCCTTGGAAACACCAAAGATCATTGCACCGGACAAATAGAAGAGAAGTACCCGTCCGTCCGCCTTGTTCAGAAGAGTTTTCTGCTCTTCATCCAGTGGGATCTCATCATCCACATCCGACATGGCCCGCACCTTCTGCGCTTCAACCATAGAGAGCTTCTGGATAATGATGATATTGGCTACAAAAACACCGATACCTACAGCAACAATCAGATCTACAAAAACCGTCAGAAGCAGCACGGTGTACATAATCAAGGTACTATGGCGGGAGACTTTATGGGCACGTTTGATAAAAGACCAATCAAGGATATCCATCCCCACTTTCACAGCGATGGCAGCCAAGACGGCTAGCGGTATATTTTCGATCAAGGAGGCGGCGCCAAACACCGCTATGGCCAAGGCGACGACCCTAATCACCCCCGAAAGCGCGGTCCGACCACCCGACTGGATATTGACCACGGTCCCCATAGTGGCGCCCGCACCCGGCAGGCCACCAAACAGACCAGACATGATATTACCTAAGCCCTGGCCTACTAGCTCTTTGTTCGAGTTGTGCTCAGTTCGAGTCAAGTTATCAGCGATAACCGATGTCAGCATAGAGTCGATACAACCCAACATACCCAACACCATCGCTTCCACCAACATAATACTTAGCTCAGCGTGAGTGAAGTGAGGAATCACCAATGAAGGGAGTGACGCATCGATCTCACCGATACGCTGGATCTGCTCAAAATCAAAAACAAGCACCGACAGAATACTTACAAAAACCAGCGCTATTAACTGAGGTGGTAGGTACTTTTTAAGTTTTTCAGGCGTAAAGAAAAGCAACTGCAAGGTCACGACGAACAGTAAAAATTCGCCCAACTGGATATTCATAACCAGTTCGGGGAGATTCGACAATGTCCCCACTACCCCGCCAGCAGGGGCTGTTTGACCAAGTGCTGGGGCCAATTGCATGAGAATTAGGATAACGCCTATTCCGGACATAAAGCCCGAAACCACCGAGTAAGGCATTAAGGTGATGTACTTACCCAGTTTTAGGAAGCCAAATATTATCTGGAAACATCCAGCCATCATAACGACGGTAAAGGCCATGGCGAGACCTTTTTCAGGATGCGTAGCAATCAGCGTACTCACAACAGCAGTCATAACTACTGTCATTGGACCGGTAGGCTCTGAGATCAGAGTAGAAGTACCACCAAAGAGAGAGGCAAACAGCCCGATTAGAATTGCGCCATAAAGACCCGCTTCCGCACCCGCACCTGACGCCACACCGAAGGTTAAAGCAAGGGGTAACGAGACAACCGCAGCGGTCAAACCACCTAACATATCGCCGCGAAGGTTCTTCTTACTCAGCGTATTCAGCGCAAGCATTTAACTTTTCTCTTTGTGTACAGGAATCCAGGCTGTAATTTTACTAGTCGAGCGCAAGCGAGCAAGGTTTATCTGACTCAACTCGACTAAATAATCCTCTTAAAAACCCTTCTAGGATAAAACCAGAAGCACTATCGGATTTTATTCAGCTTAGCTGAATAAAATCCGCACAAAATAAGATATTTCTAATTAATTAAAGACGATTACTTGCCAGTTTTTACATGGGTTAGGTATAGAGGCAAACCTACCAACAAGAACCCACCGACCAAGTTACCTAAAACCGTAGGAATCTCATTCCATAACAGGTAATCCACTAGTGTAAACTCGCCGCCCATAATCATCGCAAATGGGAACAGGAACATGTTCACAACAGAGTGTTCAAACGCCATATAGAAGAACAGCATGATCGGCATCCACATCGCCGCCATTTTACTGCTAGCTGACGTAGAGATTAGCGCACCAACTACACCCATAGAAACCATCCAGTTACACAACATGCCGCGAATAAAGATCGTAATCCACCCCCAAATACCTTGCTCTTGATAACCAAGGGTACGAGATTCGCCAATTGAACTGACTTTCTCCGCAATTGCACCACCATCGATTTGATAGCCATAAGTCAGGATAAAGGAAGCAAAGAAAGCGACGATAGCTGCCCCAGAAAGGTTACCCAAGAAAACTAACCACCAGTTACGTAATAACTTCTTAATGGTGCAGCCTGGGCGTTTATCAATCACAGCTAGAGGCACAAGAGTGAAAGCTCCGGTGAGAAGATCAAATTTCATCAGGTTTAACATGATAAAACCGACGGGGAACAGAATTGCACCAATCAATAAATTCCCTGTATTGGTAATCACCGCAATGGCAAAGAAGGCAGCCAAGGACAAAATAGCACCAGCCATCAATGAACGGATATAAGTATCCCTTGTGGTCATAAAGATCTTTTGTTCGCCTGCATCGACCATCTTGGTAACAAATTCACGCGGCTCCAAATACGCCATATACGCCTTCCCTTAAAAACTACTTAATATGTAAATAAAGATAAAAAATGGAAGGCAATGTTACCAAAACTAAAGTCTAATGAGTCCCCCTCTGTGCACCAAGTGACTAAATACCAGTACCAAATGCCCATAAGTCACCTCGGATGCCTAAAACCCCTTTGAAAACCAAGGCTTTTACGGCAAAAACAACCGATAAAATGAGCCGATTTCAACTCGACTAAACTGTTCATTATCTGGCCGCTTAAGTATAATGCGCGGTCCTTTATGCACCCGGCCATATTTTCCTGCCGGGCTTTGATACACGCAAAATACAGGTGAACAATGGCGAAGAAGCTATTTATTAAAACCCACGGCTGTCAGATGAACGAGTACGACTCTGCACGTATGGCGGATCTGTTGGGGGAAAGTCATGATCTTGAGCTAACTGAGGACGCTGATGAAGCGGACGTTCTGCTCCTGAACACCTGTTCGATTCGTGAAAAAGCGCAGGAAAAAGTATTCCACCAGTTAGGCCGCTGGCGCAAACTGAAAGCGAAGAACCCAGATATCAAAATTGGTATCGGTGGCTGCGTAGCTAGTCAGGAAGGCGACAATATTCTAAAACGTGCACCTTACGTTGATATGATCTTTGGCCCGCAAACACTGCATCGTTTGCCCGAAATGATTACTGAAACCGGTAACGGCGGTGTAGGCATTGTCGATGTCTCTTTCCCTGAAATCGAGAAGTTCGATCACCTTCCAGCCCCTAAAGTAGAAGGCGCTGAAGCCTTTGTTTCTGTGATGGAAGGCTGCTCTAAGTACTGCACTTTCTGCGTTGTACCTTATACACGTGGTGAAGAAGTAAGCCGCCCTCTAGACGATGTTATTACTGAATGTGTTGAGCTTGCTGAGCAAGGCGTGCGTGAAGTTAACCTACTCGGTCAAAACGTGAACGCTTACCGTGGTGATACGCATGATGGCGATACTGCCGATCTAGCAGAATTGATCCGTTGTGTAGCAGAGGTTGATGGTATTGATCGTATTCGTTTCACTACCAGCCACCCGGTAGAGTTCACTGACAGCTTGATCGAAGCCTATGAAGATGTGCCTGAGTTAGTGAGCTTCCTTCACTTACCGGTACAAAGCGGCTCTGATAAAATCCTAATGGCCATGAAACGTGGTCACACTGCGCTTGAGTACAAATCAAAGATCCGTCGTATCCGTAAAGCACGCCCAGATATCGAGATCTCTTCTGACTTTATCATCGGTTTCCCGAATGAAACTGACGCTGATTTCGAAGCGACAATGAAGCTGATCGAAGATATAGGCTTTGATAACAGCTATAGCTTTATCTACAGCCGTCGTCCGGGTACGCCAGCATCTGACCTGCCTGACAATATTGACGAAGAAACTAAGAAAGCGCGTCTACAAATTCTGCAAAGCCGCATTATTCAAAATGCGCAGCAGATCAGCCGTCGTATGGTGGGCACCACTCAGCGTATTTTGGTTAACGGTTACTCCAAGAAAGATCCAGGCTTGCTTTCAGGTCGTACTGAGAACAACCGTGTTGTGAACTTCCGTTGCGACAACCCAGATTTAATCGGTCACTTTGCCGACGTGAATATTGCTCAAGCTTATGCCAACTCTTTAGTAGGTGAGCTAATCTGTTCAGAACTGGACGACAATTTTTCTTTGAAGGCGGGCTAAGCTGTTGAGCACTGCACAATCGATCAAAATAACACTAGAACCTGAAAATGCTGAGTTTCTAGCGAACCTTGGCGGCCCGTTCAACGAGCACTACAAACTGGTTGAGAAACGTTTAGGCATTGAGATCCGTAGCCACGGTAATCACTTCCAACTGCTGGGTGATATCGAAAACATCACCTTCGTTTCAGAAATGCTTGAAGCACTTTATAACGACGCTAAGCAGGACAAACGTATCTCACCAGATCAGATCCACCTTCTAATTCAAGAAAGCGGTCTAGAACAGCGTAATAGTAATCAACAGATTAAAGATACGGATATCAGCATCCGTACTAAAAAAGCGTTGATTCGCCCTCGCGGTGAAAACCAGCAAGGCTATGTACGCTCAATCCTCCAACACGATATCAATTTCGGTATTGGTCCTGCGGGCACAGGTAAAACTTACCTTGCCGTTGCCTGTGCAGTTGATGCCTTAGAACGTGAGGAAGTAGATCGCATCTTATTGGTTCGCCCAGCGGTAGAAGCAGGTGAGAAGCTAGGTTTCCTGCCAGGTGATCTAAGCCAAAAAGTTGATCCATACCTGCGCCCTCTCTATGACGCGCTGTATGAGATGCTAGGGTTTGAACGTGTAGGTAAGCTAATTGAGCGCAATGTAATCGAGGTTGCGCCTCTGGCCTACATGCGTGGCCGCACCCTTAATAACTCATTTGTTATCCTGGATGAGAGTCAAAACACGACACGTGAGCAGATGAAAATGTTCCTAACCCGTATCGGTTTTGGTTCTACTGCGGTTATTACCGGCGATATCACTCAGGTCGATCTACCTAAAGGCACTCGTTCCGGTTTGATCCATGCGATGCAAGTATTGGACGATGTAAAAGATATCGGTTTCACCCACTTCACCGCTAAAGATGTCGTGCGTCATCCTCTGGTTCAGCACATCGTCCGTGCTTATGACCGCTTTGAGAAAAAAGAAGGCAAGCAGGAATCCCACAAATGAGTTTTGAATGCGAAGTTCAATACGAAATTGAAGGCGATCTACCAACAGAAGTGCAGTTTCAGCAGTGGATATCCGCTGCGCTGACTGGTCAGATCGATGAAGGCGAAGTTTGCATCCGCATAGTGACACCAGAAGAGAGCCAAACGCTCAACCGCACTTATCGCGATAAGGATAAACCGACTAACGTCCTCTCCTTCCCTTTTGAAGTCCCTGAAGGCGTGCCCCTTCATCTTCTAGGCGATCTGGTTATCTGTGCCGACGTGGTTGCTAAAGAAGCAGAGGAGCAAAAAAAGCCTTTGTTTGACCATTGGACCCACATGGTTGTGCATGGCTGCTTGCATCTAATCGGTTTCGATCATATAAATGATGAAGAAGCCGAAGAGATGGAAAATCTCGAACGAAAAATTCTCGCCAGTATGGATATAAAAGATCCTTATCTGGAAAGTAACTAAATATTAGGACACTCGACACACCATGAGCGAAGATCGATCGGGACAGCCGAAAGGCTGGTTAGAAAAGCTTTCCCAAGCGTTTAATGATGAACCTCGCAGCCGTGAGGATCTGTTAACCGATTTGCGTCAAGCGACCGACGACAATCTGCTAGATAACGAGGCACTGACCATTATGGAAGGTGCCATGCAAGTATCTGATATGCAGGTTCGTGATGTAATGATTCCCCGCTCACAAATGGTAGTTGTGGAAGCGGATCAAACACCTAAAGAGTTCCTACCGGTTATAATTTCAAGCGCGCACTCTCGCTTTCCAGTGATTGGTGAAACGCCAGATGAAATCCTTGGTGTCCTGCTCGCAAAAGACCTTCTTCCATTGATCCTAGAAGGCAACCTCGATCAGTTTGATCTTAAAAGCAAGCTGCGCAGTGCGACCTTCATCCCTGAATCTAAACGCCTAAATATTCTCCTAAAAGAGTTTCGTGTTACCCGTAATCACATGGCAATCGTGATGGATGAGTACGGTGGAGTGTCTGGTCTAATCACCATCGAAGATGTTCTGGAACAGATCGTGGGTGAAATCGAAGATGAGCATGATAGCGAAGAGGATGATGGCAACATCAAGCCATTCGATAAAAACGCCTTTATTGTTAAAGCCTTGACTCCGGTTGATGATTTTAACGAATATTTCGATACGGATTTCTCTGAAGAAGAGTTCGATACTATTGGCGGTATCGTTACACAAAAATTTGGTCGCATGCCGAAAAAAGATGAAAGCGTAGATATCGAAAACTTCCAGTTTAAGATTTTGTCTGCTGATACCCGTCGAATCCGCCTACTACAGGTAAGCCGTAACGGATAATCCCTATGCCTCTGCAACTGCTACTCGTTTTGCTTGCAGGGGCATTAATTGCCCCCTCCTTAGCACCATTTAATACACCCTATTTAGCCCTACTGCCTCCAGCTATTCTGTATCTATGCAGCCGAAACCGTTCGGTAAAGCAAAGCAGTTGGCTTGGTTATATTTTTGGTCTAGGTTTCTTTGGAACCGGCGCCTCTTGGGTGTTTGTCAGCATTCATGAGCACAGTCATACCCCACTACCTATCGCCGTTACCTTAACAGCACTATTTGTAGCTGGCTTAGCCCTTCTCTTTGCGCTACAGCAATTCGTTTGGAAAAAGCTGTTCTCTGCCCGTTTCCAAGCACTGAGTTTTATTGGCTGCTGGGTACTGTTTGAGTGGCTTCGTAGCTGGCTATTCACCGGTTTCCCTTGGCTATATTTAGGTAACGCAGCTTTAGATACGCCATTCCAGAATCTTTTACCTATAGGCGGTGTATGGCTAGCAAGCTTTGCCATGCTTGCAACAGCGATTGCTGCGGCCGAATTTATTCGCAGTCGAAATCTACGCCCCTTGTTACTGCTGCCACTACCGTTGATAGCCAGTATGCTATCTATGCATCCATGGACAATTGCGACGGACAACGCCCTAAAAGTCGCAATCGTTCAACCTAATATCCCGCAGCAAATTAAATGGAATCCTGAATATCGTCCTGAGATCTTCGCCAAATATATCAAGCTATCTCAACCTCATATCGACGCTGAGCTCATGCTCTGGCCTGAAACAGCCATTCCTGCACTGTTCCAACATGCAGCTACGCCGTTAGCTGAATTACTGAGCGATCTTGATAGTAATGGAGCGACATTAATCAGCGGCCTTCCTAGCACGACAAGAGACAACAGCCACCCTAAAGGCTATCGAGTTCATAACAGTTTAGCGATTCTAACCACGGACAGCGGCATCTACCACAAACAACGCCTAGTGCCCTTTGGTGAATACGTGCCGATGGAAACGCAGGTTAGAGGCCTGCTCGATTTCTTTAATTTGCCAATGTCGAGTTTCGCACTTCCGCAAGGGGAGCAGCCTTTACTATCGGTTGCGAACCAAAAGATCAGTGCCGCAATCTGCTACGAAATTGCCTATCCAGAACTGGTTAGAAAGAACTCGTTAAACGCTGATATATTGCTTACCGTGTCTAACGATACTTGGTTTGGTGCATCCATCGCACCAGCTCAACATATGCAAATCGCTCGTGTCAGGGCAGCAGAGAACGGTCGCTGGCTGATCCGAGGAACCAATAATGGCCTAACCGGCATTATCGATCCACAAGGGCAGATCGTAGAACAACTCCCACAGTTCCAAGCAGGCGTTTTACGAACACAAGTTTTTAGCATGCAAGGCATGACGCCTTTTCAGGAGTTTGGATCACTACCGATCCTAGTCTTAGCAGGACTGTTTACTCTGTTCGGGCTAGGGCGTCATCAGCTAGCCCTGCAAGACAATCCCTATCCCGATTTCAGTTAAAACTATCGATTATGGCCAAGGTTGAGAAACTCGCTTAAAGAACGTTTTTCCACAGGCCTGACAAGGCTCAAGTTTTTCTGTTTTCTTTAAAACAAACTGGGTTGAACAGTTTAAACACTGCAACGTCCCTACTGTAGCCAACTCGCCTGCAATGTACTGATCCTCACCGTGATCTAAACGCTCTCGTAACAACTCTTGCCCAATGCGGGTTTGATCTGCAATCAACTTAAGCTGCTCGGCAAAAGCATGCTCTAAAGCATTCAGATCAAATTTGAGCCAAGCAGCAATCCCAGCCCCAGTTTCATGAGCATAATAGCCCAAGGTTTTAAGGTCTCGAGCCAAATAAGCTTTCAGCAGATCCAGCTCATCCCGAGTCATATCCTCTGCTGCCAGCTCCAACTCCACAGCATCATGAATTTTTTCCTGCAACAGATCCCAGGATCTAGCTTCTGATGTTTTCAGATCCTTAGTTAGTCGCAGGAGCACTCTGTCATAGTCTGTTGAAGCCAGTTTCGTTTTCTTATCGCTATCCGCGCCCATAAAACCACCTCGTTTTTAGCAGAAATGCTGTTTGCCCTCTTGTATATATTGTATGCTATGCCCCAATTAGCAAACTTTTATTAACCGGCGTCAATTGGATGCCGGTTTTTCATCATAGGCATAACGATTCACGAACATGAACGAACAATATCGTCCTCAGAAGATTGAACAAGCCATCCAGAAACACTGGCAAGATAACGACAGCTTCAAATGTGAAGAAGATCTGCAGAAAGAAAAATTCTACTGCCTGTCTATGTTCCCTTACCCAAGTGGACGTCTCCACATGGGCCATGTTCGTAACTACACCATTGGTGATGTAGTTTCCCGTTACCAGCGCATGCAGGGTAAAAACGTACTTCAACCAATGGGTTGGGACGCTTTCGGTCTTCCTGCAGAAAACGCAGCGATGAAAAACAACGTTGCGCCAGCAAAATGGACTTATGAAAACATCGATTACATGCGTAACCAGCTACAGCAGATGGGCTTTGGTTACGACTGGAACCGTGAACTAGCAACTTGCCACCCAGAGTACTACCGTTGGGAGCAATGGTTCTTCACGAAGTTGATGGACAAAGGCTTAGTTTACAAAAAAGAAGCTGAAGTAAACTGGGATCCTGTTGACCAAACCGTACTAGCCAACGAGCAGGTTATCGATGGTCGCGGCTGGCGCTCAGGTGCGCTAGTTGAGCGTAAGAAGATCCCTCAGTGGTTCCTTAAAATCACAGATTACGCAGACCAGCTGCTGGAAGATCTAGACAAACTAGATCAATGGCCAGAGCAGGTTCGCACTATGCAGAAGAACTGGATCGGCCGCTCTGAAGGTGTTGAACTAATGTTCGACGTTGACGGTTACGGTGAGCTAGAAGTCTTCACAACACGTCCAGACACACTAATGGGTGTTACTTATGTTGCCGTTGCGGCTCAACACCCACTTGCACTTAAAGCGGCTGAAAACAATCCAGAGCTTGCAGCATTTGTTGAAGAGTGCAAAAACGTTAAAGTTGCCGAAGCAGATATGGCAACGATGGAAAAGAAAGGCATGGCGCTTGGCATCACTGCCACTCATCCACTAACGGGTGAAGAAGTACCTGTCTGGACTGCAAACTTCGTATTGATGGATTACGGCTCTGGCGCAGTTATGTCTGTTCCAGGCCACGATCAGCGTGACTGGGAATTCGCAACTAAGTACGGTTTGGATATCAAACAAGTTATCCGCCCACTAGACGATACAGACGTTGATCTAAGTGTTGAAGCGTACACAGAAAAAGGCGCTTTGGTTAACTCTGGCGCTTACGACGATCTTGAATTCGACGTTGCCTTTAAAGCGATCGCATCTGACCTAGAAGCAAAAGGCAAAGGTAAAGTTACGGTTAACTTCCGTCTACGTGACTGGGGTGTATCTCGTCAGCGTTATTGGGGTGCTCCAATCCCTGTCATCAACTGTAAGAGCTGTGGTGCAGTACCTGTGCCAGAAGATCAGCTTCCAGTTGTTCTACCTACAGAAGTGGAGTTTGATGGTAGCGGCTCTCCAATCAAAAAGATGGAAAGCTTCATCAACACAACCTGCCCGAAATGCGGTGGTGCTGCTGAACGTGAAACAGACACATTCGATACGTTCATGGAATCCTCTTGGTACTACGCGCGTTATGCTTCTCGTAGCAGCGAAAATGCCATGCTTGAGCCAGAGAAAGCGAACTACTGGCTACCAGTAGATCAATATATCGGCGGTATCGAGCACGCGATTCTGCATCTACTTTACTCTCGTTTCTTCCACAAGTTGATGCGTGATGAAGGTTTGGTTGATAGCGACGAGCCATTCAAGCGCCTACTTTGCCAAGGCATGGTATTGGCTGACAGCTTCTTCTATGAAGATGAGAACGGTGGCCAAGTTTGGGTTTCACCATCCGACGTTGATATCAAAACCGATGAGAAAGGCCGCGTAGTTAGCGCAGCTCATCGCACTACCGGTCAGGCGCTTCAGCATGACGGTATGTCTAAGATGTCTAAATCCAAGAACAACGGTATCGATCCACAAGTAATGATCGATAAATACGGCGCTGATACGGTGCGTCTATTTATGATGTTCGCAGCACCACCAGAGCAGTCTCTAGAGTGGTCTGATACAGGTGTTGAAGGTGCTCACCGCTTCCTTAAGCGTCTATGGAAACAAGTTCACGATCATCTAAAAGTTGGCGGTTCTACTGTTGCGATCGATAAAGATAGCCTAACTGATGTTCAGAAAGAGCTGCGCCTGAAAGTTCACTCAACGATTCAGAAAGTATCTGACGATATGGAGCGCCGCCAGACATTCAATACAGCTATCGCTGCTGTGATGGAACTGTCTAACACTATCGCTAAGTTTGTAGATATCAGTGAACAAGGTCGCGCGGTAATGCAAGAAGCACTAGAAGCAGCAATACTGCTACTAGGCCCAATTGTTCCGCATATCAGCCACCAGCTTTGGATCGAGCTAGGTAACGAAGGCGACGCTCTAACTGCGGCTTGGCCACAGGTTGACGAAAGCGCATTAGTTCAAGACACCATTCAACTGGTTGTACAGGTTAATGGTAAAGTTCGTGCGAAGATCAACGTTGCTGCAGATGCAGACGAAGATGTAGTTCTTCACACAGCACTAGCTGACGAAAATGTTCAAAAACACATGGCAGATAAGACAATCCGTAAGAAGATTGTTGTACCTGGCCGTCTAGTGAACATTGTAGTTGGTTAATTAGTGCGGACTAAGGAGCAGATCATGATCAAACAATGGCAATCATTGACTGGAAAAATCATTCTGTTGCTCACTTTGTGTGGCTTCATGAGCGCATGCGGTTTTCAGCTGCGTGGCGCTCAAGAAGTATCTGCAGACAAGCAGCAAGTAACGATTGTAAAAGGCAATGCCAGTGGTGAGCTGCTCAAGCACTTACGCCAGAACATGAAGTTCAACGGTATCAAAGAAGTCTCTGGCGCCCCTTATCAAATCCAACTAAGCAATCATCGCTACAAACGTCGTGCTGCAACCATCAGTAGCAGTGCCGATGTGGATGAGTATGAGCTATCAGTAGAAGTTGTGATGCTAGTAGCAGACCAACAGGGCACACCTATAACCTCTGATATTAAGATCCAGCGCGAGCGTATTTATACCTACGATAAAAACGCCGCTGCTGCGAGCTCAGAACAAGAAGAGCTATTGCGCCGCGAGCTTTATAATTCCGTTGCACAATCAATTCTTCGCCGCTATCTGGCTACCAACAGCGCTCAATAAGCCTGTATGAAACTGCGCCCAGAGCAACTTAGCGGTCATCTAAAAAAAGGGTTATCACCGGTTTATTTGATTACCGGTGATGAGCCCCTACTCTCGGAAGAGAGTAGCGATCTTCTTCGTCACCACCTGCAACAACAGGGCTTTAGCGAACGCGAAGTCCTCCATGTTGATGGCAGTTTCAGCTGGGAATACCTACTGGAATGTGCCAATGCGCTTTCCCTGTTTGCTGAAAAGAAGATTATCGAGCTACGCCTGGGTAGCAGCAAGCTCAATAAGAAATCCAGCGAGATCCTGCGCGAATACCTCAATAATCCTGCACCGGATAACATCCTGTTTATTATTGCCGATAAACTCGATGGCACCGCTAAAAAGAGCGCTTGGTTTAAAGCGATCGATAGCACGGGGGTAATAGTTGAAGTATGGCCCGTAGAAGCTGAGCAACTACCCAACTGGATTCGTCAGCGCGCAGCACAGATCGAGCTAAAACTAGATGATGAGGCGATTCAGCTGCTTTGTGATCGCATTGAAGGCAACCTATTGGCAGCTAAACAGGAACTAAGCAAACTCAGTCTGTTGTTCCCAAACCAAGTTGTTACCGCCGACGATGTCATCAACGCCGTATCTGATAGCTCCCGCTATGATATCTACGGCCTTTCAGACGCAGCCCTACAAGGCCAAGCCTCTCGTTGCTGCAAGATTCTGCAAGTTTTACGACAAGATGGTACTGAGCCTCCAGTAGTGCTTTGGGCCTTATCCAAAGAGCTTCGCTCCCTAGCAGCGATCCAACAAGCACAAAACAACGGCCAATCATTCGATGCGGTATGCCAACGGGAACGCATCTGGGGTAAACGTAAACCCTTAGCCCGCAAAGCCTCACAACGCATTAGTAGTGCTCAGATCAACCAAGCTCTGCAGCAATGTGCCGAGGTAGATAAGATCGTTAAGGGCATGGCTGTTGGCGACGCTTGGCTATTGCTGACTTCAATCTCGCTAACCCTTTCTGGGCAAGCACTCGCACTTCCTAATTAAGCACTCAAGAACAGCTAGTTTCACCACTCTTCATCAGCTATGATGCGGTTAGATATCAATGAGATAGATAACCATGCGTTCACTCGCCTTAAGTCTATTATGCACAACAGCGCTTCTACTAAGTGGTTGCGACAGAGAGATTCCGCCAGAGCGAATGAAATCTGGAGAGGATCTATATGGTTACTACTGCAAAGAGTGCCATACCAAGCATGGCCCCGGCGCATATATGGAAAAGTTTGCCGGAAAGGAACCGATGGAAGCGTATAAGATTATTTTGATGATCAAATACGGCTATAACAAAGAAAAACACAGCATGCCGGTTTTTGATCAGCTTTCAGAAAAACAAGCAGATGCTGTAGCTCAATATGTAGTTAAACTTCAGCATTCACATATGACAGCTAAGTAAGCGCCCCCTTTAACTTATTACTGAGTGGGATGTAGATAATCCCCATATTGTTCAAAAATCTTTGCCAAATCAGCCTCATAATCGCCGCTGGTTTCGAAGCTACCTAGCACCCCTGCCTTCTTCTGCTTGTAATCGATAAAGCCCAAGGAAATCGGCACACCTGCCCCATGAGCAATATAGTAGAAACCGGATTTCCATTTATCCACTTTAGAGCGCGTGCCTTCGGGGGACATCATAATCCGCAGTTCGGCATGTTGATCAAATTGTTGCACCGTTGCTTCAACCATATTGTTCGACTTGCTTCGATCAACCGGAATTCCTCCCATCCATCGCATCAAACCGCCAAAAGGAAATTTAAAGATACTGTCTTTTCCCACCCAATAGAGAGGAACATCGAGTGAGAAAGCGACCATCAAGCTAAACGGCATATCCCAGTTTGTAGTATGGGGAGCACCAATCACAACACACTGCTTTAACTCTTTGGGGATATTACCCACAACCTTCCAGCCCAACAGTTTCAGAACAGTTCGAGAGAACCAGCGCAAACAAGGCTGAACCACAGGGGTGGAAAACATCGTTTTATGTAACATTACATCCCCGATAAAGGCGTTTAATTTGACTCAACAGCTATTATTTTAGCCTGACCATCAGCAGTTAGCGTCAGGTTTAACTTTACTTGGTGCCAACCCTGCGAAATTTTCACATCCTCAGCACTGATAGACTCATACCACTGCTGATCACCAATCTGCCAATCGATCAGCGCAGTCTCTCCGCGTAAAGGTCGCGCTTTAAATCGAAACGCGCAAAAACCATTTGGAGCCACCTGCTGACAAACAATTTTGCTCCTTGTGGATAAAACTTCGATCCGAACACTGGTTAAAGTTTGATTGGATAGGTTAGTTACAGTGATTTGATCAAGCTGGGTAGGTTTGCTTATTGGCTGCACATTTTGAGCACAGCCAGATAGCACGAATAAGATAAGAGGCGTTAGGAATTTGATCATAAGGGAAGTATAACGAGTCAGATAGTAAGAGTTAAATCATATAGAAGCTCATATCGCTTAACGTGTTCTCTCTACTGCATACAATTCTTTGGTGTTGAGATTGTTAGAAAAACAGTTCAAATTAAGCTAAGGCGAAATACATATCACATCACCAAATAATGCTCCTGTGAGATTAAAAATTCATGGCCGTATATAACACTGCATCCGATTCAGCTAACACGGCTGTTAGAGCCTTTCTTACAAAAGTTGGTGAGCATTATCTTGGCCACTCCTTTAATACCGGTAGCGGTAAGGGGAAGGCTCTATGGCTTTCAATTAGAGATGAAGACTTTAGGAATTGCTGCGGATATTGCGGAGAGAAAAATGACAAACTCCAAATTGAACATGTATTAATGTTCAATCGCGCTGAATTTGGACTTCACCATCCAGGAAATATAATTCCGTGCTGCAAACAATGTAATAAACGGGAACGCTTAGAAGATAAATCTTACTGCAACTGGGAGCAGCATCTCGCTAAGGTTTGCGATAATCGCGGGGAACCTGACAAATATGAAGCACGAAGACAGAGAATTATCGATAACTTTAAAAAGCATAATTACCCAGAACTTAATTCTCATGAAAAACATGCCATTAGAGTTATAGCTAGCAGTCTCTACAACAATATCAAAACGGAATCAGATAAATCCTTAGATCTATATAAAGAACTAGATAAAGCTTTTTTACAAAAATAGAGTTCAAAAGGGCCAAGTAAAATGTCTTAACCCTCTTTTATAGTCAACACACATTATGTAATGATGAAAAATCACCCTTAGCCAATTACTGTTATCGTTCCAAAAAACCTACCCGATATATTGATGTAGAACCTCAGTTTCCAACTTGATATTGTCGTGCAGCGGACAACGTACACAAACTCTATCTAAGAACGCTTGTTTCTCGGTTTCACTCAGATCAGCATCAATCTTTGCTTGAACGCTAATCGTCTGAAAGCCTACACGATCTTCAGTTTCTTTGCCCATAAGCCCCATTGGATTCAGATCACCATCGACTTGGATCTGCATGCTACGCAGCTCAATCTTTTCCTGATTCGCAGCAATTCGTGCGATTGAGCCGATACAACCCGCTAAAGAGAACAGGAAGTACTCAAGTGGTGTAGGGCCTTCATTAGTGCCACCGCTCGCCTGCGGTTGATCGATCGTTACTTTATGGTCACGGATATCCGCGTGGATAGCCCAGCCCGCATTCATAGTGGCAGTCACAGAGATGGTTTTAGTACTCATAATTAACCTTAGTTTTAATCTTTACCGCCTAAGGCAGCATTAATATTAGATATTTCTAATATATATATTTTTAAGTTATAAGGATAAGAACAAATAGCTATAAGAACAGCGGACCTAAGAACCAATATCAGCTATAACTACCAAAACCTAATCTAGATTCCTGCCTTCGCTGGGATGACCTTAGGCCACTAGCAATAAAAAAGGCCGTTCTAAAAACGGCCTTTGTGGATAACTTAACGTTAAAGGAGGGACATTAACCTACCTTTTCACCCTTCGCTTGTAGATCGGCATGATAAGAGGAGCGAACAAGAGGTCCGCAAGCTGCATGTTTGAAGCCAAGCTCTTTTGCAATGCGGCTAAACTCATCAAACTCCTCAGGCGTCACAAAGCGCTCTACCTTAAGGTGTGAACGGCTTGGTTGTAGATATTGACCTATTGTTAACATATCCACATCATGAGCACGTAGGTCTTTCATTACCTCGATGATCTCTTCATTGGTTTCACCAATGCCTACCATCAAACCAGACTTGGTACGTACTTCTGGGTTCTTAGCTTTGTACTTTTTCAACAAGCGTAGAGACCATTCGTAGTCAGAACCAGGACGTACCGCTTTATATAAGCGTGGAACAGTTTCCATATTGTGGTTAAACACATCAGGCGGTGTTTCTGTAAGAATATCGATCGCGATATCCATACGGCCACGGAAATCAGGTACTAGGATCTCCATCTCGATAGACGGAATACGCTTACGCGTTTCACTAACACAGTTAGCAAAGTGCTGAGCACCGCCGTCACGGAGATCATCGCGGTCTACTGAAGTGACTACGACATAGCGCAACTCCATATCCGCGATCGCTTCTGCCATCTCTCTAGGCTCATTCTCGTCTAGAGCATTTGGACGGCCGTGAGCTACGTCACAGAATGGACAACGACGGGTACAGATATCACCCATAATCATAAAGGTCGCTGTACCATGGCTAAAGCATTCGCCTAAATTAGGGCAGCTTGCCTCTTCACAAACAGACGCGAGCTTATGCTTACGTAGCTTCTGTTTGATACTGTCCACTTTTGCACTGGATCCCATTCGCACACGTAGCCAATCCGGCTTACGTGGCATATCTTCTTTCTCAGTTGGAATTACCTTAATTGGTATTCGATCAACTTTGTCGGCGCCACGCAATTTAACGCCCTGCTCTACCCGCTTCTTCTTTACTTCGTTATTGTTATCTAATGACATCTAGGCTTAATCCAGAGTAGTTTGTCGAGTGACTTCTTTATACCCTAGCTTGGTAATAAGGATATCCAGAAGACGCTGCGTTGCCTCAACCTGATCAAGGTCAGAAGTTAACGCGTCAAGTTGTGTCATCGCCATACCGGCATAGCCACATGGGTTTATTCTTAAAAAGGGTTCTAAATCCATAGCAAGGTTAAGTGCCAAACCATGGAAAGAGCAACCTCGGCGAACCCTAAGACCTAAGGATGCAATTTTACTGTTATCTACATAGACGCCGGGCGCATCCGGCTTAGCGTAAGCGTCTATGCCATAGGACTGGACTGTTTCAACCACAGATTCTTCCATAATTGAAACCAGCTCACGCACACCTAATTTTTTACGTTTCAAATTTAGCAGTAGATAAACAATTGCTTGCCCAGGGCCGTGATAGGTGACTTGACCGCCACGATCCACCTGAACAACCGGGATATCGCCCGTACCCAGCAAGTGCTCCTCTTTACCTGCTTGCCCCTGCGTAAACACAGGCTCATGTTGCAGCGACCAAATTTCATCCACTACTGAGTCATCGCGCTCATTAGTAAAATTCTGCATCCGCTGCCATGTTGGTTCGTAAGGCTGTAAGCCTAAATCCCTGACAATTAGCTGATCAGGGTTCATCAGATCACCATTTTTACGCGATCAGACGCGATTAACGCTTCATGCAGAGCTTTAAGCTGCTCGACACTCTGCGCTGTAATTTTAAACCGCACGGATTGGAATGTGCCTTTACGGCTATCCTGCAAAGTTACCTGAGAGATATCCAGATCCGGAACATGAATCTGCACAATTTCGATAACGTGACCGCGGAAATCTTCACTATTTACCCCAACGACTTTAATTGGATAGTCAGGACATGGAAATTCGATCTTTGGCGGTTCTTGCTGCTTGTCTGTCATAAACTCTTTCTAATTCTCTGTTGGCTTACCGGTCATCAACTGGCGTTGATACTCAGAAAACTTTTCAAAAATTTTCCGCCAAACCGGACCTTTCTGGCCATCACCGATCTGATGGCCATCAACCTCAATTATAGGCACTATACCTCGGGTGGAACTGGACACCCAAACTTCATCCGCAGCCAATAACTTATCATAATCAATATCAATCTCCTGATATTGGATCGCATACTGGTCTGACAATTCGAGAATAAGTTCTCGTGTGATGCCACCTAAAATCTCTGAGCTGCGCTTAGGGGTATAAAGAACTCCACGTTTCACCAAAAATAGATTACAGGCTGAGCCCTCTGTTAATCTATCATCGCGAGAAAACAGCGCCTCATCCACCCCTTCATCTTTGGCCTGCTGTAACACAAGTATATTTGGCAGCAAACAGGTCGATTTAATATCGCAGCGATGCCAGCGTAGATCTTCTGTAACAATCGCTTTTAAAGGCACCACATCATCACAGCCCGCTTGCCAGATATCTTTGATCGGCGAGCAACAGGCAAAAATGGTCGGTTCTAAACTATCATCGTAAGCATGGCTACGTTTACCAGCACTTCCCCGTGTGACCTGAAGATATACCGATAGATTGCCGCCCCCATTCAGCTCAACTAGCTGATTCATGATGGCAACCCAATCGCAGTCACTTTTGATCCGTACTGCGCGCAAACTATGCTCTAAACGATCCACATGCTCCTGTAGACGAAACCCTATCCCCTGATAGTACGGAATCACCTCATAAACACTGTCCCCAAACAGAAAGCCACGGTCAAAAACCGATATTTTCGCTTCCTCTTCAGGGATGAACTCGCCATTCAGATAGACTGTATTCATATCACCTAAACGCAAATGCCCACATCTACGTATATAGATGTGGGCATCCGTGCAATTTTAAAGGGCTACGCTAAATGCGTTTAGCCAATTAAGCTAGAGAAGAACAGTAGGATGGCATGCCAGATACGCTTTAATAAGCCTGCTTCTGGCACGGCTTCCATCGCTACTAATGGTACTTCAGTTACCAATTCACCATCTAAAGTAACGCGGACTTTACCCAACTCCTGACCTTTCTCGATCGGCGCTGTGATCACTTTGTCCACATCCATTGTCGCTTGTAATTTATCTGCCTGACCGCGAGGAATTGTTACAGTAAGGGACTCATCGATACCCATACGAAGCTGATCAGATACACCAGACCACACTTTAGCTGTATTCAGTACAACATTGCTCTCATATAGCTTGTGTGTGCGGTAGTAACGGAAAGCATAAGAAAGTAGTTTCTGAGTTTCACGCGCACGGGCTTCCTCATCACTCGTTCCCAGTACTACCGAAATAAGGCGCATACCGTCACGTTTAGCCGAAGCAACCAAGCAGTAACCAGCCTCATCGGTATAACCTGTTTTCATGCCATCTACAGTTTTATCACGCCAAAGTAGCTTGTTACGGTTTGGCTGGCGTATTTTGTTATAGGTGAAATACTTTTCAGAGTAGATGCTATACAGCTCAGGGAAATCATTGATGATTGCTCGAGCTAGCGTGGCAAGATCCGCAGCAGAAGACTTGTGACCTTCAGCTGGCAAGCCAGTAGCATTAAGGAAATTGGTATTTTGTAATCCTAGAAGATCAGCATGTTGATTCATTAAATCAGCAAAAGCAGCCTCACTACCCGCAATATGTTCAGCAACAGCAACAGATGCGTCGTTACCAGACTGGATAATAATACCTTTCATCAAGTCGCCTAGGCGAACCTGAGTGCCTTCACGGATAAACATACGTGAACCTTGGGTACGCCACGCTTTTTCACTGATCAACACAAGGTCATCAACACCAACATTCCCTTTGCTTAGCTCATACTCAAGAATGTAGGCCGTCATCATTTTTGTCAGGCTTGCTGGTGCAAACGCCTTCTCGGCATTTTTAGACGCAATAACCTTCCCGGTATCGGCATCAACAACAAGATACGCAGTTGCTGCAATCTGAGGTTCAGCAGGTATTAGACGTGCTACTGCATGCGCTTGAAATGCAAACAGTGTCAGAAATAGTACGGTTATGTACTGGGAAGCCTTATTAAACATTGTTTTCCAGAATCTATTTTTAGAAATGAAGACCCGCCAGATCATCATTTTCTTAGGTTTTAAAAAGTCCACTTAAACGCCGTGGATAACTCTACTCAAGCGTTTAAGGGAAGTCCACCAGCCTAGGGTTCTTATGCCCCATCTGCTCAACTTTTTGGGTTAAATCAGACAACGAAGTATCCTGCTTCAACGGCCCAATCTGGACACGGTACAACGTACGGTTATTAGTCGTCGTTGGACGAATCAATACCGCAAGTTCCGGCAGTAGTGGTCGTAGCTGACTTTCCACATATTCGGCTGAATCCCTATTGGAGTAAGCACCCACTTGCAGATAACGGCCTGCAATATTAGCAACAGGCTCTGGAGTAGCCGCTACAACTGCTCCAGATTTCTGCCATGCACGCGGGTCGATAGCTTCTAATCGAACTTGGCCAGTACCGTGTTTCAGAATATCTAACTTCGATGCCGCAGCATAAGACAGATCAATAATGCGGTTGCCGTGGAAAGGCCCACGATCATTCACCCTAACAATCACCTGCCGATTATTCGCCAAGTTAGTGACTTTTAGATAAGTCGGGATAGGCAAAGACTTATGCGCAGCAGACATCTTATACATGTCATAAATCTCACCATTAGAGGTTTTATGGCCATGGAACTTCTTACCGTACCAAGATGCTGTACCTGTTTCGCTGTAACCCAACGAACTATTCATCACCCAATACTGTTTACCAAATACCGTATAAGGGCTTTTATTGCCCCCACGACTCTTTGGTTCTACTTTTGGCACCGCATCTTTTACATGAGATACATCTACTGGACGATCAGGTGCTTTATCGTGACGCATTGAATAACGGCCACTATTAGTCGTGTTGCTCGTTGAAGAACAGCCGACCAAAGCAATTGCCAATAGAACTAGACCAATTTTTTGCAGCATAGCCTACTCTTAAATTTATTATTTTTTAGCCACTTGGCCTGCTTCCGCTTTCTCGTAAGCAGTTTTAATCTGCTCACTTAGGCGATATACAGCCATCGCGTATAGCTTACTATGGTTATAACGGGTAATAACATAGAAGTTATGCAGGCCTAACCAATACTGCTCATCTTCACCCATAACTAAGCGCATCAAGATTGCTTTACCCTCTGGATCTAGATCCAGTTGCGGCTGAACACCACGCGCTTGCCATTCGCCTAGCGTGTGTTTAGGGATTAAACCTTTACGGCCAACGCTATACCAGCTCTCTTCTCTTTCCTTTTGGAAAGACACAGAGCTAATCACAGGCTCACCCGGCTTCCATTTATGCTCAGCAAAGTAGTTAGCTACACTGCCAATCGCATCACGTTTATTCTTCCAGATATCACGTTTACCATCTTCATCAAAATCGATAGCAAAGTTACGATAGCTAGACGGGATGAACTGACCATAACCCATAGCACCTGCATAAGAGCCTTTCAGCGAAGTAATCTCCACCTGCTCTTCACGTACTAACAAAAGGTATTCTTTTAGCTGACCAAGGAAGAATTCGCTGCGACGTGGGTAATCAAAACCCAAAGTAGCGAGCGCATCTAATACACGATAACTACCAGTGATACGGCCGTAGCGCGTTTCAACACCGATAATCGAAACAATAATTTCCGCCGGAACACCGTAGGCTTTTTCCGCATCCATTAGCGCCTGACGGTTTTCCTGCCAAAACTGAACACCTTGGTTAATACGCTTCTCTTTAAGGAAGATGTTGCGGTACTGCCCCCAATTCAAGGTGCCTTCTGCAGGTCGGGAGATCGCTTTCAAAATAGAGGTTTGACGTTCCGCTTTACCTAACACATCACGCAGGTAAGCTTCTTTAAAGCCTTCGGCTTTCATCTCTTCGATAAACTGCTGTGCACGTGGATAATCCGCGTAAGAGCCACCGCGTACAGCCGCCAACACCTCTTCCTGAGTCATACGTTTCGTGGTTGTAGCTTTTGGCTTTTCAACCGCTTTAACTTCCGCTTTAGCTTCCTGCTTAACCACTGCTACTTCTTTGGCTGCAGTTTCAGATTTAACCGCTGTTGGCTCAGCTGGTTTTTCCGCAGCTATACAGCCTGTCAGCAAAACACCCGCTGCGACCGCCGTTGATACAAGAAATTTAGACTTCATACCTGAAAAGCTCCCTTAAACACGTACAACATAAATAACACCCAAAACATCGGTCTATTAAAAATAACGCCGACACACTTCTACTTTAACAACATGGTGCGATAACTATGCACCGACATAATAATGCCAAATCCTGCCATCAGGGTCACAATCGATGTACCACCGTAACTCACTAATGGCAAAGGTACACCTACCACTGGCAGCAAACCACTTACCATGCCTATATTTACAAAAACATAAACAAAGAAAGTTAAAATCAGACTACCGGCCAATAATCGACCAAAACTATCAGGCGCACGAGCAGCTATCACCAAGCCACGCGCAATAATTAACAGATACAGGGTTAACAGTATGAGAACACCGATTAACCCCATCTCCTCAGCCACAACCGCGATGATAAAGTCAGTATGAGACTCTGGTAAGAAGTCTAACTGTGACTGAGTCCCGCTTAACCAACCCTTACCTGAAATACCACCCGATCCAATCGCTGTTTTTGATTGAATAATGTTCCAGCCAGAGCCCAGCGGGTCACTTTCTGGATCAAGGAAGGTTAATACCCTTTGTTTCTGATAGTCCTTCATCACCATCCATAACCCAGGTAGTGCAGCTGCTGCCAAACCTAATGCAGCAAAGATATAGCGCCACAGAATCCCTGAAAGAAGCAATACAAACACACCCGATGAGGCGATCAATAATGAAGTACCTAAATCCGGCTGTTTCATAATCAGCACGGTTGGAATACCCACCAGCATAAGGCTGATAAATATATGCTTAACACGCGGTGGAAGCGGCCTATGGGCCAAGTAAAAAGCTACAGTCAGCGGTAGAACTAACTTCATGATTTCCGAAGGCTGGAATCTGAAGCCAGGTAAGGCGATCCAACGCTGCGCCCCTTTAGCACCGACACCAAAGAGAATTACGCACACCAGTAGAGCGACCCCAATCAAGTAAAGCGCGGGCGCCCACCGTCCAAGGAATCTCGGGGTAAACTGTGCCAAGACAATCATGACAAAAAAACCTACACCCATACGGATGGCCTGACGGGTGACATAACCCATATCTTGGCCTGAAGCGCTGTAAAGGATAAATAAACCAAAACCGCACAGAGCAAGCAGAAGCAATAACAGCCAACCGTCTAGGTTAGTGTAACTCCACAAGCTTGGACGTTGACGCAGATGATCATGCGCCTCTGGCATATAGCGCTCAAACTCACGCCCCATCATCGTACTGCAACCTCCGGCTCTTTCTCTTCAGCAAAAGGATCTATACCGAGAAGGTAGGCATCCATGACCTGACGCGCTATTGGTGCAGCTGTACTGGAACCACCGCCGCCGTTTTCAACAATCACCGAGATCGCGATCTTCGGGTCGTCAATAGGTGCAAATGCTACAAACAAGGCGTGGTCACGGTGAATTTCCGCCAGCTTTTCAGCATCGTACTCTTCATCCTGTTTGATACCGACGACCTGAGCTGTACCGGTTTTACCAGCAATTTCATAAGCTGAATTAGCACCAGAGCTACGTGCTGTACCGCGCTTTCCATGCATAACTTCACGCATACCTTTGATAATGTCATCCCAATGCTTATCGTTATTTAACACTACATCAGGTAACGGACGTTTTACCCCCGCTATATCTGGCATGTATAAACTTGTCTCTTCACCTTCTTTAGCTTCTTTAATGCCTTGCAACATTCGTGGTGAGTGCCAAGTACCACGATTGGCAACAACCGCCGTAGCGGTGGCTAACTGCAATGGCGTTGCAACGAAGAAACCCTGACCAATACTCATATTAAGCGAGTCACCGGTATACCAAGGTGTTTTACGTGCACGCTTCTTCCACTCACGCGAAGGCAAGATCGCTCCGATTGCCTCTGGAAGGTCTAAACTCGTTACTTGGCCAAAACCAAACTTACCCAAGTAATCGGACATCGGATCTACACCCATTTTATGGGCAACATCGTAATACCAAACGTCACAAGATTGTGCCAGAGAATCATACATATCGACCCAACCATGGCCCGTTCTTTTCCAATCCCTATATTGACGCCCACCACGGGTGATTTGGTAAAAACCTGGATCAAAGACTCTATAGGATGGTTTTACTACACCTGTATCGATCGCGGCTAAAGCAACAATCTGCTTAATGGTCGAGCCGGGAGGATAACCACCGCGGATGGCGCGGTTAAACAACGGCAGATCTCTCGATTCCCTTAATGCCGAATAATCCTTCGATGAGATACCCGTCACGAACAGGTTCGGATCGTAAGCAGGGGTAGAAACTAAGGTTAGGATACCACCGGTTTTCGGGTCCATCGCCACAACCGACGCGCGTCGACCTTCCAATAGTTTTTCAGTGATCTGTTGCAGCCTTAGATCCAGATGAAGTACTAGATCTTTACCCGGTTTAGGATCCGTCCGCTCCAGAATACGCATCACTCGACCACGAGCATTGGTTTCTACTTTTTGGAAACCCACCTCACCATGCAACTGATCTTCATAGAATTTTTCTATACCGAGCTTGCCGATATAGTGGGTTGCCGCGTAGTTATCCTGATCAACTCGTTTCAGCTCTTTCTCATTGATCCGACCAACATAACCCATGGCGTGAACTAAAGACTCACCATAGGGGTAGTAACGGATTAGCTCGGCTTCGACTCGCACACCCGGTAAGCGATGGTAATTAACCGATATTTTCGCGATCTCTTCTTCCGTTAAACGGAAGCGCACAGGCACCGATTGGAAGGGGCGGCGACGCTGTTTTAGACGTTTTTTGAAACGCTCAACTTCACGATCGGTAATGGGGATCAGTGCTTGCAGATCGACTAGGGTTTTATCAATGTCTTTCACCTCTTCTTTAAGAAGCGTGACACTGTAACTAGGTCGGTTATCCGCTAACAACACCCCGTTGCGGTCGTAGATTAAACCTCGCGTCGGCGGTACTGGCTGAAGTTGAACACGGTTGTCTTCCGACATCGCCACATAACGGTCGTGCTCAATAACCTGAAGATAATAGATACGCCCAAGTAGAATCCCGAGCATAATGACCACGATAAAAAACGCCAAAGCCGCACGAAACTTAAATGTTCGGCTTTCTTTCGAGTGATCCTTGAGGCGCTCTGCTGCCATATTCCTAGCGTTCTTCTACTTGTGGTAAGGATGTCCCTGAATGACCGTCCAGGCACGATAAAGTTGTTCTGCTAACATCACCCGCACAAGCGGATGCGGTAACGTCAGTGCAGACAACGACCATTTCTGATCTGCCATTGTAGAGCAACGGCTATCCAGACCATCCGGGCCTCCAATGAGTAGACTGATATTACGGCCATCCATACGCCAGTCTTCTACTTGTGACGCCAGTTTTTCTGTTGACCAGTTTTTACCTAACACTTCCAAAGCGATAATTCGGTCGCCTTTAGGTATCGCAGCCAACATCTGATCTCCTTCCTGCTTCTTAGCACGAGCAACATCACTGCCCTTACCTCGATGCCCTAACGGAATTTCGATCATCTCAATCTGAAAATCTGCAGGTAGGCGCTTGGTATATTCCTGATAACCCTCGTTTACCCACGAAGGCATCTTGCCACCCACAGCTATGATCCGGATTTTCATAAAAAGTTCTACGCTTCTGCGTCAACGCCCCACAGGCGTTCTAGATCATAGAAGTCCCGCGCATCTGGCATCATTACATGAACAACCACATCGCCAAGATCCACAAGAATCCAGTCGCTTACGCCCTGACCTTCAGAACCTAACGGCATCACACCTGCATCTTTCAGCTTAACAACCACTTCTTCGCCGATAGATCCAACATGACGCTTAGATGTACCGCTCGCGATAACCATGTAATCCGTTACGCTAGAGCGACCTCGAACATCTAGATCGACAACTTCTTTGGCCTTCATATCTTCTAGTGCTGTGTGCACTAGTTCTAAAACTTTTTCAGCTTGCATTATTTCACTTCAGTTAGTTAAACCGTATAAACGGTTATCTTGAATATATTGCCAGACCCCATCAGGAAACAGATAACGAGGCGACAAGCCCTGCGCTATGGTTTCGCGGATCTGCGTTGCTGATATCCCTAAGGGAGTCAGCTCATGAAACAGCACTTTGCCCGCCGGGAGCGCCATCGTCTGTTCCAAGTTTTGAGCTTTATGCTCATCTGTAAATTCTTTGATCTCACCCTCTGTAGGCAGATCGTAACCGGGCCGTTTTACTACAACGATATGGCAGTAATCGGTAAACTTATCCCATTCATACCAGCTGGGTAACGTCATATAAGAATCCATACCCATAATCATAAAGATTGGGCATTGATCACCTAATTCAGAACGTAATCCCTGCAATGTCAGGAGTGAATAAGAAGGCTGTTCAGAACTGATTTCTCGATCATCAGCACATAAACTTGGCTCATCGGCTACCGCCAACTTCACCATCTCTAAACGTTGTTCAGAGGTTCGACCTGGAGTCACTCTGTGCACGGGGGTTTTAGAGGGGATCAAACATAGCTGATCCACACCTAACCAATGCTGTAATTCCAGAGCCGTTCTCAGATGGCCATTATGGATGGGATCAAAGGTCCCACCCATAAAAGCAAAAGCGTTCGCTTTCATAATCTAAATTACTGACGGATGTGACCATCACCTAGTACAACGTACTTCTCGGAGGTCAATCCATCCAAACCTACCGGCCCGCGCGCGTGGATCTTATCAGTAGAGATGCCGATTTCAGCACCTAGACCGTACTCAAAGCCATCCGCAAAACGGGTTGAGGCATTAACCATTACCGAACTAGAATCTACTTCACGCAAGAAAGCGCGTGACTTAGTGTAGTTTTCAGTAATGATCGAATCTGTATGGTGTGAACCGTAACGGTTGATATGACGAATCGCTTCATCCATATCGTCCACCAACTTGATTGCCAAAACTGGTGCTAGGTATTCGGTTACCCAATCTTCTTCTGTCGCATCATTAACGAATGGCAACAAAGCCTTAGTACGCTCACAACCACGCAGTTCAACACCTACAGCCTGATAGCGCTCCGCTAGCTCTGGCAGTACTTCAGCTGCAATATTGGCATGCACCAATAGCGTTTCCATAGTGTTACAAGTGCCGTAACGGTGTGTTTTAGCATTTAAAGCAACGTTCACTGCTTTGCCTTTATCCGCCTGTTCATCAATATAAACATGGCAGATGCCGTCCAAGTGCTTAATTACCGTCACTTTCGCATCGCGGCTGATACGCTCGATCAAGCCTTTACCACCACGTGGAACAATCACATCCACGTATTCTGGCATTGTAATCATCTGACCCACCGCTTCACGGTCAGTCGTTTCAACAACTTGTACTGCATTTTCTGGTAAGCCCGCTGCACTCAAACCCTTACGGATGCACTCGGCTACCGCTTGGTTGGAATGAATCGCTTCAGAGCCACCACGAAGAATCGTCGCATTACCGGATTTTAGACACAGACTCGCTGCTTCAACGGTTACGTTTGGACGAGACTCATAAATAATACCGATCACGCCTAGCGGCACACGCATTTTACCTACCTGGATACCACTCGGTAGGTATTTAAGATCAGTGATCGCGCCTACTGGATCTGGTAAAGCTGCAACCTGACGTAGACCCTCGATCATAGTATCGATACGAGCATCTGTTAGCTCAAGGCGATCTAACATGGCATCGTCCAAACCGTTTGAACGACCATTGTCTAAGTCTTTTGCATTCGCTTCACGCAGTGCCGGTCGGCTACTATCGATAGCATCAGCCATTGCCAACAACGCCTGATTTTTTAGGTTAGTGTCTGCTTTAGCGACTAGGCGCGCCGCTGCACGGGCATTTTCACCTAGCTGAATCATATATTCTTGTACGTTCATTGCTGTCCTTCCTATCGATAAGCCCTTTATTATAGCGTCAGGGGCACTTGGGTTATACCTCTAATGCAAATCATATTCACCCTCGGTAGAATGACCTGTTATTATTTGCCCCTGCATCCGTTTTTGAGCTAACACTGACCGTGACTAACAACGCCAAATCAAAGCCTAATTTCAGAAGGAATCTGACGCTATCCTTAGGCATAGTGCTATTGGTGGGTTTTATCGTCAGCATTCTCTACATGCACTTAGCTACCAGCCGACAGGCGGTGCATGAGACACAAATCATCGGGCAGAACATCGCTAAACAGAGCAAACTCCTGATCCGACCACTGCTTCTCTCGGATGATCGCGTCAGCCTTAACTACTTACTCAGCGAATTAACCCAACTTGAGTATGTTGGCGGCCTGCATGTACAAGATGCCAATGGCTTCACCCTCGCCCGCGCAGGAAAGTCCAGCCAGCAAACTCTGCAACAACAGCTAATTCAACAAGAAAAGACCATCGGCACAGTAACGATCTGGTTGGACAGCGGCCCTGTCGAGCAATTACTCCGCAGCCAGCTCTGGCCTTTATTGATCATCGCTATCTTCACCGCGATTTTGCTGCTGACAACCAGTTGGTTCTTTACCCGATCAGATAAATTCATCTCTGAGAGCAGCGCAGATGAAGAAGAAAAGTTTGAGCCTTCGTTCTCCGATACGCTGGCTACTCAGACGCCTGCTGAAAGCACACCTCAAGAAATTACCGAAGACACTGTCACTATCGGCTCCGCAACAGCCGAAACAAGTGACTATGAAACCCAAGTACAGCGCTCAGCCGAAAGCACGCAAACATCTAGTGAAACAGCGCCCGTTATTAGGCCATCTTTAGAGACAGAAAACCTAGTTCAAGACATTACCGAAACTCGGCCTGAAACGGGGCCTAAAGCCTCGCCCGAAGCCATTTCCGAACCACAAGCACCAAACCAAAAGGCTTCTGATCTGCTACACACCCACGAATTGGTCGATCTTCTCAAACCGGCACCAAGTACTCAGCAGCAGATGCCTAAATTTGAGCATCAACCACAGCAGCTTGACGATTCTGAAACCGTCGCAAATACCGTCGAGACTCTCGTACTAGAAGAAGAACCGGTAGGCACGCAAGAAACGCATACTCCTATGCGCGAAAACCCTCTGCTGAAGAGCATGAATGAGCGCCATGAAGAGCAGCTGGACCTTTATAGCTTTGAACATGAACTCGAACTAATTCTTACGCCACAAGATGCCATCTATCTGCTCTATATCGATGCCAATACTGCCAGCAGCGATAATATGGAGCCTGACGAGAAAGCAACACTGCTGAATGTATACCATCACTTGGCGAAACAGGTCGCACGCATCTATAACGGTGCCTGCGAGCAATTGCCTAATAAAGACATTCTGCTGCGCTTTGAATTAAGGGACGAAAAGGATAGCCACGGTATTAACGCTCTGTGCGCCGGCCAGCTATTCAACCTGCTATACAAAGGCTTTAATCACTCTCGCATTCGTGGTTTCCAGCCGGTACTGAGTCTGCAGATGTCCCTCGCTCGCGGCCATCATGACAAACACGATCTGGTGAAAGAGGAAGCTCACTTCCTCACGCGCACGACTAGTAGCAACGATCTGATCAGCCATACCGCGCTAACCGAAGCTCCTTTACTGAAAGAGGCAATGCTGCAAGAAGCCGACATTAGACGCGAAGATGAAGACAAAGTATTGCTGCTTAAAGTCACACCTAAGCATCAAACACTGCTACAGAAACAAGCGAATCACCTGTTAACCAAGATCTTTAAAAAGTCTTAATCAAGACGGCTTAAAAGGAGCTATCCCTTGCCACACTTAATCATCGAATACTCCAAGCAGATTGAAGATAAGGTAGAAATTACGGCTGTTATGGAAAAGGTGTTCCAAGGTGCAGTTGCAGCTAACCTCTTTGCTGAAAAAGACATAAAGGTCCGCGCACATGCTTACCAGCAGCATATGAATGGCGCAGGGCTTAATGGCTTTATCCACGTTTCATCGCGGATCTTAAGTGGTCGTAATACCGAGCAGAAAACCCAACTGACTCAAGCAGTGCTAAATGAGCTTAAAACGCTCGATTTGGAAGACCTTTCGATTACCGTCGAAGTACTGGATATAGATCGCGATAGCTACGCGAAACATATAGGTTAAGCACACAAAGCCAAGCCACTAAAAAAGGCACTGTAGATAACTACAGCGCCTTTTTACAAAGACTCATGTGTCCCGTGAAAGCAGCCTATTTACGCTTCGGCTTTTTCACTTTTAAACCTTTCTGTTTGCCTTTCAACTTAGGCTTAGCCGTAGTCTTACGCTTTTTAGACTTCTTGCTCTTGCCCCCGCTTGGGCCAGCAAATTCCATCAATTCGCGTTCTGCAGAAGATAACTCCTTACCGCGAGAAGGCTGAGCTTTAGCCGCTATACGTTTCTTCGGACCACCTTCACCGCTTGGCGCAGGCTTTTTACGCGATTTACGCAGAGCATCACGCTTAGAACCTTTCTTCGGCTTACTACGCTCTTCATCCTTAGCAGGACGATGACCCCACTCGTGTTTATGGCCTGGCAGCTTTTTATCGCCTTTAGAAGACGGACCGCCGATCTTACCTTCAGCTAACAGCTGACGCGTGGTTTTCTTTTTCTTAACTGGCTGATGATCGATCAGTTCAAAATCGATCTTACGCTCATCCAGATCCACACGCGCGACTTTAACGCGTAAACGATCACCCAGTTTGAACACTTTACGAGTACGTTCACCCACTAAGCGCTGCTTAGCTTGATCAAATACGTAGTAATCACCCGGCAAACCAGTGATATGCACAAGACCTTCAACAAACAGCTCATCAAGCTCAACAAAGACACCAAAGCCGGTAACAGCAGCAATCACGCCTTCGTATTCGTCACCCACATGCTCCTGCATGTATTCACACTTAAGCCATGCCACAACATCACGAGTCGCATCATCTGAACGGCGCTCTGTCATAGAACAGTGCTCGCCCAATTGCAGCAGCTGCTCCATACTGTAGCTGCATGCGAAATCTGCATTTTGAGCAAAGTCATCAGGACGTTTAATCGCTTTATCCTGACTTTCAGAATGGATACGGGCACGAATTAAGCGATGCACCAATAGATCTGGGTAACGACGAATTGGCGAGGTAAAGTGCGTGTACGCAGGGTACGCCAAACCAAAGTGACCTTGGTTTTCAGGGCTGTAAACCGCTTGCTGCATGGAACGTAGCATCATGGTCTGAATCAGATGACGATCCGGACGCTCTTCGATGATCTCTGCCAGCTCTTGGTAATGAATCGGCTCAGGTGTATCGCCACCGCCAAGGTTAAGACCTAGCTCACCCAAATAAGCACGTAGGTTCTGCAGTTTCTGCTCTTTAGGGCCTTCGTGAACACGATAGATCGCTGGCACTTTCAGCTTGTTCAGGAAGCGCGCCGTCGCAACGTTCGCACACAACATGCACTCTTCGATTAGCTTATGCGCATCGTTACGATAAACCGGAACGATCTGGTCGATCTTACGATCTTCGCCAAAGATCATCCGTGTTTCAGTAGTATCGAAATCGATCGCACCACGGATTTCACGGGCTTTGCGCAGAGCAAAGTACAGACCATACAAATCTTCTAGATGAGGAACCACATCGGCATACTCCGCACGCAATGCTTTTGATTCTTCCTCTTCTGGCTGCATCAGCATCTTGCCAACCTTAGTGTAGGTTAGACGCGCATGAGAGCTGATTACCGCCTCATAGAACTGATAACCGGATAGATTGCCTGACTCACTGATCGTCATCTCACAGACCATCGCCAAGCGATCTACCTTAGGGTTTAACGAGCACAAGCCGTTTGATAGCAGCTCTGGCAGCATCGGTACAACAAACTCAGGGAAGTAAGTTGAGTTCGCACGCTGATAAGCTTCTTTGTCTAGTTCAGAATCAGGTCGCACATACCAAGATACATCCGCAATCGCGACCCACAAACGCCAGCCACCAGACTTTTTGCGCTCAGCATAAACAGCATCATCAAAGTCTTTAGCGTCTTCGCCATCAATAGTAACCAGTGGAAGATCACGCAGATCAACACGATTAGCCTTGGCACTCTCTTCAACTTCAGCAGTCAGCTCACCGATCTCTTGGCGAACCGCTTCTGGCCACTCGTGCGGGATCTCATAGTTATGGATCGCAACCGTGATCTCCATGCCCGGTGCCATATGATCACCTAGCACTTCGGTCACTTTTGCTTGTGGCAATTGACGCTTGCTTGGCTGATTGATCAGCTCAGCAACAACCAACTGACCATCTTTGTACGTTAACGGTGTTTCAGCCTCAGGATCAGGAACAATCATGATCTCCTGGGTGATACGCTGATTTTCAGGACGAAGATAACCAAAACCATCCCGACCACTAAAACGCCCTACCAATTTACGGGTATTACGCTCCAGTACATCAACAATCTTACCTTCACGACGACCTTTAAAATCGACGTTGGTCTCTTGCACTAAAACTCGATCGCCATCGAATACTTGGCGCATTTGGCGAGGGCTTAGCTTGAGATCATCGCCACCCTCTTCTGGCTTAACAAAGCCATAACCATCTCGATGACCAATAACACGGCCTTTGATCAGCGACATCTTATCCATCAACGCAAATTCATTGCGGCGATTACTCATCAACTGACCATCACGACACATCGCCTTCAATCGGAAGAAGACCGCATCACGACTCTCTGGATCCCAGACACCTAAACCTTCGCACAGCTGTGCATGCCCAATCGGCGCGCCCCACTCCTGCATGTACTGCAGAATGTAATCGCGACTGGGTACCGGGTTGGAATACTTCTCCGCTTCCGCTGCGGCTTTAGGGTCATTTTTAGTCCAATCTTTACTCATAGAGCTCTCAAAAACGAAATGGCTAGGGCATTTATCTAACTAGCATAACACGCCGAAGGCTTTCTTTTAGAATAGCACCGCTTAAAGCGATGATTTACAGGCATTTTAAACGAAAAGAGCCGGCAAATGCCGGCTCTTGTCAAACTTAAGGACGATCATCGACCTCGGTCTCTTTCTCCTCAGGAGGGAGAAGATCCTCTTTACAGATGTTCATCGCAATCAGGACGTTAGCCGCCACATAGATGGAGGAGTATGTACCAATAAATACACCCACCAACAATGCTGTCGCGAATCCGTGAATCATTTCACCACCGAAAATACTTAGCGCCAACAATACCAACAATGTGGTTAAAGAGGTCACCAAGGTACGGCCCAAGGTTTGCGTCAAAGAGATGTTCATTACCTCTAACGGCGTACCTTTACGCACTTTACGGAAGTTTTCACGAATACGGTCAGACACTACGATGGTATCGTTCAACGAGTAACCGATTACCGCCAATACTGCTGCCAGTACCGTTAGGTCAAAGTCCAACTTAAACAGGGCAAAGAAACCAAGCACGATCAATACGTCATGTGCCAAGGCCGCTACTGCACCTACAGAGAACTTAATCTGGAAACGGAACGCTACGTAAACCATGATCATGAACAATGCTAACAGCATGCCAAGACCACCTTGCTCACGTAGCTCTTCACCTACCTGCGCACCTACGAACTCGTTACGGCGCAAGTTAAGCTGTTGTGATTCGCCCGCCTGCAATGCAGAAAGAACTTTATCACCCAGCTGAGGGTCATGATCCTGACCTAAACGGATAAGAATATCGGTTGGCGAACCAAAGGTTTGCACTACAGCATCTTCAAAACCTACATCTTTTAACTGACCACGGATCTTGTTTAGATCGGCTGGCTGTTCGTAGCCAATCTCAACCAAACTACCGCCGGTAAAGTCCAAACCGAACTTCAAACCGTTAACAGCTAAAGCACCAATAGAGACTATCAGTAAGATCACAGAGCAAGCTGCAGCGATCTTACGGAAGCCCATGAAGTTATATATCTTTTGTGTAGACATCACAGCTTCCTCAGATTGATAGTTTGCTAACTTGGCGGCCGCCGTAAGTTAAGTTAACCAGTGCACGCGTTACAAGAATCGCCGTGAACATAGAGGTCAAAATACCTACAGATAGCGTGATCGCGAAGCCTTTAACTGGCCCCGTACCCATCGCAAACAGAATAACTGCCGCAAGAAGCGTTGTGATGTTGGCATCAAAGATGGTTGTAGTCGCGCCTTTGAAACCAGCGTTAATCGCTGATTGCGGTGGCAGACCATTTTTAAGCTCTTCTTTGATACGCGAGAAGATCAGTACGTTCGCATCCACGGCCATACCAACCGTCAATACGATACCGGCAATACCCGGAAGCGTTAGCGTTGCCGAAAGCATCGACATCACTGCAACCAATAGCATCAGGTTCAAGGTCAGAGCGATATTCGCCAGTAGACCAAACACGCGGTAGTACAGAATCATGAACAGCAATACTAAGGCTAGACCGATCTGAACCGACATCACACCGGTTTCGATGTTCTGCGCACCCAAGCTCGGACCTACTGTACGCTCCTCTACAAAGTAGATTGGCGCAGCTAGTGCACCGGCACGTAGCAATAGCGCTAGCTCAGAAGATTCGCCTGCTCCGTCCAAACCTGTGATTCGGAAAGAGTTACCCAATACCGCCTGAATTGTCGCAAGAGAGATAATGTTCTTCTCGGTGTAACGTACTTTTTCCGTTACCTGAACACCATCAACCGTCTTAGTCACAGTACGCTCTTTATCTTCAACAAACAGTACGGCCATGCGGCGCTGTACAGCGTTCTTAGTGGTACGAGCCATTAGCTCACCACCTTTAGAATCAAGCGAGATGTTTACCTGCGGCTGACCGTTTTCATCAAAAGAAGCTTGTGCGTTAGATACGTTATCACCTTTGATGATGACATCTTTCTCTAAGGTAGCTTTACGGCCTAACTCACTACGGAACTCGTAAACTTCAGTACGTGCAGAGCTCGCACCAGGTTTAGCTTCCAAACGGAATTCAAGCGTTGCTGTCTTACCGATAATTTTCTTCGCTGCCGCAGTATCTTGGATACCCGGTAGCTGAACTACGATACGGTTACGACCTTGACGCTGAACTAGCGGCTCAGCTACACCCAGTTCGTTTACACGGTTACGAAGTGTTGTCAGGTTCTGCTTGATCGCATAAGTTTCGATATCACGAACAGCTTGTTCAGTCAGATTTACTTCAACATAAAAATCACCATCGCGATCATCTGCAGTGACTAAGAACTCAGTATATTCCTGACGTAGAAGGTTAACCGCTGCATCACGAGACTCTAGCTTGGTAAATTTAATTGCCAAGGCACCGTTTTCACGGGTTTCTAGCTTACGGTAACGAAGCTTCTCTTCACGCAGACGACCTTTGATCTCAGACGCATAGTTTTCTAGCTTCTGAGTCACCGCTTTTGGCAGATCAACTTCAAGCAAGAAGTGAACACCACCACGTAGGTCAAGACCAAGCTTCATAGGGCCTGCGCCCATAGAAGAAAGCCACTCTGGCGTTGTAGGCGCCAAGTTAAGCGCTACGATGTAATCATCACCCACTACACGGGTAATAATATCTTTCGCTTTAAGCTGGGAATCGCCATCAGGGAAACGGATAAGGCCGGCTTTTCTCTCAAGCTCGGTTTCCTTAACAGATACACCTTCACGCTCCAGCGCAGCAGTAACTTTTTCGATTAGCGGCTGATCCACTTCAAATACATCACGTGTACCAGTTAGCTGAATCGCATAATCATCGGGATACAAGTTAGGTGCAGCGTATAAACCACCGAACACTAACACAAACAAAATAAGGAGATTTTTCCAGAGGGGGTATCGATTGAGCATAGCGCCCTATTCCCTGATAGAAACAGAAACGCCACTACTAGATGTAGTGGCGTCTGTGAATTAGCTTAGATGCTCTTAAGAGTGCCTTTTGGCAGAGCTGCTGATACGTGAGTTTTTTGGAAAGTCAGTTCAGTACCTTCGCTCACTTCTAGAACAATGTAGTCGTCGTTTAGGTTAACTACTTTACCCAGAATACCACCTGCAGTGATCACTTCATCACCTTTGCTAAGGCCACCTAGAAGCTCTTTGTGCTCTTTAGCGCGTTTAGCCTGTGGACGCCACATGAAGAAGTAGAAGATCAGACCAAAGCCAACCAAGAAGATCATGTTGAACATACCAGAATCCATTGGGGCACCGGCAGCACCTTCAGCATAAGCTGGGGAGATAAAGAAGCTCATTTAGCTACTCCTAAAAATAATGTAAAAATTCTTGTCGTTATAAAAGCACTAACAACTTATATGGAGTCAATTGCGGGCGTTTCAAGGCCACGCTTACGATAAAATTCGTCCACAAAGTCGCTCAATTTACCCTGTTCGATAGCTTGACGCAATCCAGCCATTAGCTGCTGATAATAATGCAGGTTATGAATGGTATTTAACTGCGCGCCTAAGATCTCTTTACACTTATCCAAGTGGTGCAAATATGCACGGCTAAAGTTCTGGCAAGTGTAGCAATCACAGTTCTCATCAAGCGGACGCGTATCGGTTTTATTTACCGCATTACGGATCTTAACCACACCCGTATCAGTAAATAGGAAGCCGTTTCGCGCGTTACGAGTAGGCATTACACAGTCGAACATATCAACACCACGGCGAACCGCTTCAACGATATCTTCTGGTTTACCTACGCCCATCAAGTAACGTGGTTTCTCGGCCGGCATTTTGTAAGCAAGATGATCCAGCACTTTCACCATCTCATCTTTAGGCTCACCTACCGACAGACCGCCAATGGCATAGCCATCAAAACCGATCTCTTCCAAACCTTTCATCGATTCATCACGTAGGTGCGGGTACATACCGCCCTGAACGATACCAAACAGCGCTGCTGGGTTATCGCCGTGTGCATCCTTAGACCGCTTAGCCCAACGCATAGACAAGCGCATAGACTCAGCCGCTTCGGTTTCTGTCGCTGGGTATGGCGTACATTCATCGAAGATCATTACGATGTCAGAACCCAACTCACGCTGAACCTGCATCGATTCTTCTGGGCCCATAAACACTTTGCTGCCGTTAACAGGGGACTGGAAGGTCACACCCTCTTCGGTGATCTTACGCATTTTGCCCAAGCTGAATACTTGGAAACCGCCGGAGTCAGTTAGGATCGGGCCTTTCCACTGCATAAAGTCATGCAGGTCGCCATGTTGCTTAACAATCTCGGTACCTGGGCGCAGCATCAAGTGAAAGGTATTACCCAAAATAATCTGGGCGCCTGTCGCTTCGATATCGCGCGGTGTCATACCTTTAACTGTGCCGTAAGTACCTACCGGCATAAACGCTGGCGTTTCAACCGTACCACGTGGGAACTGCAAGCGACCGCGACGGGCTTTGCCGTCTTCAGCCAGCTTATCAAACTGCATAAAACATTCTCTGCTCATTTAACTCTTACCTCTAATTTACGCAGTTAAATCACTGACCACTTTTACGTGTTAAATACATGGCATCGCCATAACTAAAGAAACGGTATTTCTGCTCAACCGCCTCTTTATAGGCCTTCATCATGTTGTCGTAGCCGGAGAACGCGCTCACAAGCATCAACAGAGTGGATTCTGGCAGATGGAAGTTGGTGATCATCGCATCCACAGACTTGAATTCGTAACCTGGGAAGATAAAGATATCGCTATCACCAAATAACGGCTCGATTTCGCCATTACGGCTCGCGCTCTCCAAGCTGCGCACACTGGTTGTCCCTACCGCAATTACACGACCGCCTTCGGCACGCGTTTGCTTCACAAGCTCACAAACCTCTTCGCTCACCTCGATATACTCGGAGTGCATCACATGCTCATCGATATTATCGACTTTGACCGGCTGGAAGGTACCCGCGCCTACGTGCAACGTAACAAACGCACGCTTAACACCTTTCTCATCCAACTTAGCCAGCAGGGCATCATCAAAATGCAGACCTGCTGTAGGTGCAGCTACCGCACCCGGCTTTTTGTTGTAAACCGTTTGATAACGTTCACGATCCTCTAACTGATCTTCACGTTTCATATACGGTGGTAGCGGCATATGGCCATGCTGCTCAAGCGCCTGCACCAAACCGCCTTCAATCAGAAACTTAAGCTCGAATAGGTTCTCGTGACGAGCCACCATCTCGGCTTCAATACCACCTTCAAGAATCAGCTTAGTACCCGGTTTAGGCGAACGGCTGGAACGTACATGGGTTAAGGCACGCTTATCGTCTAAAACACGCTCAACTAAAACCTCAACTTTACCACCAGACTCTTTAGTACCAAATAAACGAGCTGGGATAACACGGGTGTCATTGAAGATCATCAGATCACCCGGCTGGATCAACTCAAGCACATCGGTAAACTGACCGTGATTGAGTTCACCAGAATCGCCATTCACAGATAACAAACGACTAGCGCTACGCTGCTCTAGAGGAAAACTCGCAATGAGTTCCTCAGGAAGCTCAAAATGAAAATCTTTAACCTGCATTCAGGGAATTCTTCTATATCAACATCAAAGGGACTTAAGGGCGCGCATTGTACCGGAAAAGAGATTTTTTTTCAGTTTTTCCAATGTATCGATTGACGCAAGCGTTCAGATTCCTATAATACGCCTCTCTTAAGTGCCAGCGTGATGAAATTGGTAGACATGAGGGATTCAAAATCCCTTGCCTTCACGGGCGTGCCGGTTCGAGTCCGGCCGCTGGTACCATCGAATTCTTAAAGAAAAGGCCCGCTCATTGAGCGGGCCTTTTCTTTTTCTAACCACTAACAGCGCAGCGTTCTAGCTACTAACTTCTATTATCCCTCCCGAACAACCACTTCGCTCTGAACCGTCTTTTTAGACCTCCACCCAATAAACAGCCCAGAAGACACAATCAACGCCGAACCAATCAACATGGACGTGGTGAACTCTTCGCCAAAGAACAGCAGTCCCAAGGAGCAGCCAAACAGTAAACGGGTATATCTAAACGGCGTTACCGCCGATACTTCGCCTGTGCGCATCGCTTTCATTAAACAGGAATAGGCCATGACACCGGCTACCGTAGCTATCACAATCGACACCAGTTCGAACTGCGTTGGCAAACGATAAACCTCGCCTGCCCAGCTTGAATAGATAAGCCCAGAGATCAGGACGGATAGAAAGCCATAAAAGCCTAACCTTGCGGTGCCTATAGTTGGTGGCGCCATACGGCTTGCGAGATCTCTACCGGCAAAACCGATCATCCCGATGACCGCCAACAAAGAGAGCTGAGAAAAGCCATCAGCACCTGGCTGTACGATTAAGATAACGCCCAATAACCCAACAAATATGGCTAACCACCTCACAGGGCTTACTTTTTCCCCTAGAAAAAGCACAGCGCCCGTCACAACTACAAGCGGAGTGGCTTGTAGGATAACGGTAGCTGTAGATAGCGGGATAAAGGCAATCGCGAGTACGTAAAACAGCCGCCCTATCACCTCAAAGACGATACGAATACGCATAGGCAAAGAAACGACATCTTTGATAAATAGAGGCTCACGGTTAAATTTAAGCATGCCAGCAAATAGGAACATACCACCCAGACCAAACAAAGCTAACACCTGCCCGACCGGTAGGGTTTGCGCGGCATCCTTAACTAGCGCATCTTCAATCGCAAACGCAGCCATGGCAGCGATCATCCACAGACTGCCAATTAAATTTTCTTTACTGCTTGTACCTGTTGAGTGTGCCACGTGATCTCTGCTTTCCGATAGGTAAGTTGATAATGACCTACCATCCTACCTATCCCCTCTTAACCTCCAAGGCACAGCCAATAGAATATGCATAGTTACAGATCAGTAGAAAGCGGTAGAAAGCGGTAGAAAGCGGTAGAAAGCGGTAGAAAGCGGTAGAAAGCGGTAGAAAGCGGTAGAAAGCGGTAGAAAGCGGTAGAAAGCGGTAGAAAGCGGGATGGTGCCTTCTTTTTAATGAAAGAGGAAGAAGCCAAACAAAAAAGGCCTGCTCATTGAGCAGGCCTTTCTTTTTCTAGCCACTAGCAGCGAAGCGATCTAGCTACTAGTCACTGAGTGCAATCAAACACCGTTAATCAGTAAGTGTACGCCGATACTTGCCACATAACCGAGGGCAATCGCTGGCGTCCATTTAAGGTGAGATGCGAAGGTATATACGCCACGCGCTGTACCTAGTAGTGCAACACCTGCAGCAGAACCAATTGCAAGCATACTACCGCCCACACCCGCTGTTAGGGTTACAAGCTGCCACTGGCCTAGCGACATCGCAGGGTCCATGGTTAATACCGCAAACATCACCGGAATGTTATCTACAATCGCAGAGAGCACACCTACCAAACCATTCGCCCATGTTGGGCCAAGGTCGTTGTACATAAGCTCAGAAACGATCGCCATGTAACCAAACTGGCTCAAGCCAGCTACACACAAGATTACGCCGTAGAAGAACAGTAAAGTATCCCATTCGGCACGTGATACACGCTCCATCACGTCGAATTCTTTAACTTCTTCACGTTTCTCAGTCATATCTTCAAACAGCTCTACAGCACCCACTGTTTCACCGTTTTCATCAACAACCGGTGCAGCACTGAACATTAGGTATGCGCCGGAGTTACCGATATTGTCGAAGTAGTTAGCGGCATCGTAAGACTTACCGCCCATTGGGTTATCACGATACTTGTTTTGATAATGCTGACGTACGCCTGCACCTGATTCGTCTTCTAGGACAGCATCAGCCAAGGTTGGACGCTGCTCTTTATAGAAGCCTTTCCAGTGGTTTTTCGTGCCGATCATCTCTTCAGCTTTGATACCCGTTAGCTCTTCTAGTGCAGTATTCCAATGGGTAACGTTTTTCTCTTTATCGATCATAAACGCTGGATATGGCTGATCATTTAGATGCTCGCCAATATCCTTACCGTATGCCTGTAGAACGCTCAATGGGTTCTGATGTGCATCACTACGACCACCAAAGATTGAGTCAGCCATTACCGTTCTACCTTCAACCCTCTTCAGGTAGAACGAGTACAGACCTAGGTAACCTAGACCAAACATCATGCCAGCCGCAGGTGGTAGGTGTAGGAAGCTGTGGAAGCTTACTGCAGTTACGATAGTCGCTAGGAATAGCACCATCATCACTTTAGCACCACGTTTCATGAAGGACTTTTCCTGAGACGCTTCTGGGATCTCATTAGGAATCGCGAAGTTCATGATAATGGCAGGCACAAACCAGTTAACTAGCGATGGGATAAACAGCGGTAGGAACTCTAGAAACTCTACTTTACCCTTCTGCCAAACCATCAGTGTTGTGATATCGCCGAATGGGGAGAATGCACCACCCGCGTTTGCCGCAACGACTACGTTGATACATGCAATCGATACAAAACGGATATTCGAACCACCTACAGCCATTACAACCGCACCCATCAGAAGTGCTGTAGTTAGGTTGTCGGCGATTGGAGAGATTACAAAGGAAAGTCCACCTGTAACCCAGAAAACCTTACGCAAAGAGTAACCACGGGATACTAGGTAAGCACGCAGCGCTTGGAATACGTTACGATCTTCCAGTGCATTAATGTAGGTCATCGCTACTAGTAAGAACAGGAATAGCTCTGCGTATTCGATAATCGCATGTTTAATCGCATGGTGTGCCTGCTCTGTGGCACCAATTTCCTTAAATGCTAGCGCTACTAGAATCCAGATCAGACCCGCAGCCACCAGAACCGGCTTACTTTTAAGCAGATGAATATTGTTTTCCAACGGAACCAGTGAGTAAGCCAAAATAAAGATGGCGATACTTAGATAGCCATAGAAAGAAGCGCTCAGTTCCGGAACGTTAGCGGTCGCTCCGCCTGTTTCTGCAAAAGCAGTAAGAGGAAGCAGTAAGAGACCAACAACAGCCAACACAAAGCGTAAGCTTGCGCTGTTGATCTGTGGAAAAAACATCGACAGGTTCATGGTCAGAATCCGATTTTAAAATTGTTGTGTCTGGATCAGGTTACGGGTTTCAAAATACCCGCCGAAATCACATAAGAATTGACAATTCTTATGCAATTTCTGCCTAGCAACTTGCAGGGCTTGACCCATCGTCACGAGAAAGAGCGTCAAAAAATGACCAAATTCGAGTAGACCAACGTTAAGTCCAACCAGCTACTAGCATGGCGTGTATTCATGCCTATGCTAAAAATGCTGCAATGCACACATTTTTGAGCGGGGCTAGGGTAACGCTTTAAGACAAAAGTAAATACTGGTCTTTAGAGCAATAAAGCACCACCTTTTGAGTAAAGGAGTCCGGTAAAAAGACAAGGGGTCTGAGGTACTTGTAGGAAATTTACTCACTGCTGCGCTTTTTTACGTGGCATAGCGCCAAAAAGGGACACAAAAGTTAAGGACACTCAGTGAGTTTGAAATATGCCATCTTCTATTAACTGGCGAGTAAGATCTTCTTCTACTGCTTTATCCAGCCCTAAATGAGAAATGCCTCCCATCGCTCGTATTTCTTCAATACTAACTTCAATAACCTGAACCTCTTCATTAGCTTCGTCTCGAAGGCTGTCTAGGTCGTCCGAAAGGTTTTTAGTTTTATTGGTCATTGCGAGACTCTCATCCTTGTGCTTAAAAATACAATGTATCAGAAACAGTTTTAGTATTTTGGTTAAAAAAACGATAAGTTATCTTTTTTGATGCAGTAAAAACTGGCTTAGATACAAGGCTTTTGTATAAGGACCACAAGGAGGAGATCTGTTTTATCGACCTTTTTAATAGGAAGAAAGAGACTACTGCGAGACTTGTTCGCCACAATAGAGCTTGCGAACTTTATTCAGAAACCTGACACGCTGAGTATTGTTCGAGAACTCGGTCGCGACCACTTCGCCATTCACGACGCGGATAAGTGAAAAACAATCCTTCAGCTCTAAATGCTTTTTGCCTTGGCCCGCCGCATAGACACCACGAAGAAAGAAACCACTACTCGATTGCTGACCTTCAGTCACAATCTTGTCGTACACAGCTTTAAAAATTGAGGGATTAATCACAGAACCCATAAGCCTCTCCTTCTATCTTTCTTCAGCGTGTTTTAAAAAGTCGTAGATATCTTTGTGCTGCTTCGCCAACCAATCACTATTGGATGAGCTACTGTTGGACAGCTTTTCCGCAAGGTGCAGAAGTGTTTTGTACGATTCACGATCTTTGATTGAGTGCATAACTTCCTCTCCTCCAGTAAGAAAAGACTTAGCTGTTTATGCTCTTTGTGACTACAGCAGTGTTGCTGATTCTATTGGTGCTTAAGGTGGGAGAAGTTCTACCTGCCTGAGAGCGAGCAGGTAGAACTGTTCAGCAATGTTAATGGTGAGGTCGTCCATTGCCTATCACTTATGAGCGGGATCTAGATTATCAATAATGATAATGATTCGCAATAGCGTTTTGTATTTTTTAGCAATAAATTTTTGTTCGACAGAAATACTTGTTGGCAGTGTTGTTACAGGTGTCCCGTTTTCACATAGATTAATGCGCCATCGTCCTTGGTATAAGGATGATGCTCACTCAAATGAGGACTACGCAACCAAGAACCTTTTGGGTAGATACCATGCTCATCGTAGAACGTGCCTTCAAGTACCAGTATCTCTTCGCCGCCAAAATGACGATGGGGATTAAACTGCGTATTCGGCGCCCACTTCACCAAGGCGACATGCTCGCCCTCAAATTCATGCAACGGCATAACGGTTAAACCATCGACCAAGCCTTGGAGCCAAGGCTCCTTAGTAGTATCAATCGCCTTTTGTTCTTTATCGGTTTCGTTAAACTGCTGCAGCTTTACAAAGATGATCGCACCCTCTTTGCCGACCCTCGGGGTGTGAGAGGTACCAATAGGGTTACGAACATAACTCCCTTGGGGATAATCTTGGTGTTCGTCAGAAAACACACCCTCAAGCACGAAGAACTCTTCCCCACCGCTGTGAATATGCGGTGAGAACTCACTAAAAGGTGCATAGCGGACAATCGAGGTCGCCCGTGCCGATTCATCACCAATACGGTCCAGCATCATGCGCTCTACACCCGCCATGGGTGAATCAACCCAATGGTAATCTTCGGGACGAATAATTACGCGTTGTTCAAAATCTGCATTGATTCGTGTGACCATCTGACTTACTACTCTTTTTATATATCTAGCACCAGTGAATCACCGAAGCTACGTGATACACAGGGGCAAATCTGTTTTTGAACTTGCTGTTCGTTCTGGGTGAGGCATTGATCTCTATGATCAGGCTCTCCATCAAGCACAGTGACCGCACAGCTTTTACACACGCCACTTTTACAGCTATTGGGAATATCAATTCCACTTCCAATAATAGCGTCTAGCAAAGTTTGTTCTGCAGATACTTCGACTACTTTGCCACTTCGTGCGAGTTCTAGTGATATAGAGCTATCATGCGCTTGTTTGCTTGCACCAAACTGTTCAAGTTGGATCTGTTGTGGATCAACCTCTAATAACTGAGCCTGCTGTTTCAAGCCTGTGAGTAACTTCTGAGGACCGCACGCGTAAACCACTGCATCAGGTGCTTTGGCAGATAAAATCTGATGTAGATCTATACGCTCGTTCGCATCTCCCCGATAAAAAAAACCATTACCAACAAACTCCCGCTGTAAACGATCAAAGAACGCCATCTCAAGTTGACTACGACCAGCATAGTGAAGTTCAAATTTCCTGCCTTGATCGCGGAGCTTTTGCGCCATGGCCTTAATGGGAGTAATGCCAATTCCCCCTGCGATGAGGATTGTTGGACGTGTATCTTCATGAAGCTTGAAATAATTTTGCGGTGGCTGGCACTTCAACGTCATACCCAGATTGAAGTATTGATGTACTGCAACGGACCCACCCTGCCCCTGCTCTTCATGCAACACAGCAATTTCGTATATATCTCGTCGTGCTGGGTTAGAACAGATCGAATAATGGCGCGTGGTTAAACTACCATCCTCTAGCTGTACAGGTATTTGCAAATGCGCACCAGCTTCAAATTGAGGCAGTTCCAAACCTTGCGGATGTCGCAGCTCATAAGCGCGCACTCTTGGGGTCAGTTGCCTAATACCTGAAATCGTTAACGTTATAGGGCCATCACCTAACGATTGCGGATATGCGGAGGCCACCAGATCGGACTGAGCCTTAAGGCGAACATTCTCATCGATTACAGGTGCGATAAGCTGCTCCATTTCACTTTCAGTAAAGCGCGGAGTGATATGTTGTGGGCAATTCCAGTCGAATGCTTCTATTTTGATGATAAAGGCACGCTCAATCTCGGCTCTATACCCCGCTACCTCAAGTTTGGCCTGTGTTTCCCAATCATCATCCTTTACCAGCTCGACTCTTCCCATAAGCTTTAAACGACGCTTATTGGGATAATCCATAAAGAAGATAGATACCCTATTGTTGGTACGAACATTACCAGTACTGACGTATTGACGATTGCCACTAAAATCAGCGAAGCCTAGCGTTGATGCATCTAAAACCTGCATAAAGCCTTTAGGGCCACCTCGATGCTGCACATAGGGCCAACCGGTTTCACCGACACTGGCCATGTAAAAACTATCACGCTCGGCAATAAACTCGGCTTCGTATTCCGACAGCAGATAATTATAATCCTCACCCTCATCCATACGAGCGTAACCAGCACGACTATTCTGCTCTGATTGAACTTGGCGAACAGTCTCAGTGAATGCGATTTGTGCGTATTTATGTGCCATCGTCAAATACCCTTATTTTAGGATTTAGCAGAAAAGAACGGGCCTTTAAGGCCCGCAAAGGCAGACTACTTATGAAGTTTGCTGCAGCTCTACTTTGGGGAAATCTATTTCTACGCGACTCGCTTTACCCAAAATATTGGTTAAAACGTTCATTCCAACATGGGTAATAATTTCGACGATTTCTGCATCGTTGTAGCCGGCATTTCGTACTTCGAGCAGTTCGGCGGTAGTAACAGCACCATTATTCTCTGCTAAGGAGCGTGCGAACTTCACGGCAACAGCCGCTTTGGCATCCTGACTACTGCCGGAACGGTTTGCTTCAATTTCTGAACTAGACAGGCCAGCTTTACGACCAATTGCAGTATGTGCTGATACGCAATATTCACAGGCATTCTGTTCGGCAAGCCCTAGGGCAATACGTTCACGAGTACGAAGATCTAGGCTTCCTTCATTTGCAATCCCATGTAAGCCTAAGAATGCACGTAGTGCCGCTGGAGAATTGGCAAATACCTTAAGAAAGTTTGGCACCATCCCAAGTTGCCCTTCAATCGCGGCATACAGTGCTTGTTGCTCTTCATTTACTTGTTCGTTTGTTACTAAGTTAATGCGGCTCATATCTAATTCCTCAAACTAATGACCAGCCTCTGTATTTGGCCGTTTGGTTAAGTTGTAGGACTAGTTTGACAAGCAACGATAAATTAAAGAATACTCAGAAAAAGCAAATAACTATTACGAAAAATGGAATAATATAACTCGGAGGGCATAAGAAAAGTGGATCAGTTTCATTTGATGAATGTGTTTGTTGCTGTTGCAGAAGAACAAGGATTCGCTGCCGCTAGTCACCGATTGAATATCTCCCCTCCAGCTGTCACCCGAGCTGTCTCTGCTCTGGAAGAAAAACTCGGTATTAAATTGCTAACCAGAACCACTCGACATGTACGAACCACTGACGCGGGCCAGCGCTATCTCCAAGATGCACAGAGAATTCTTCAAGAGCTAGAAAGAGCAAACGAATCTGCAATAGGTATCAATAGCGAACCCAAAGGTCATTTATCGGTAACAGCGCCTGTTCTGTTTGGACAAAAATATGTCATGCCTAGCATTGCTGAATACCTGAATAACTACCCAGAAACAGAGGTAGATGCCGTATTTCTAGACCGTGTGGTTAACTTGATGGAGGAAGGGTTTGATGTCGGCATACGTATCGGTCATCTTCCTGACTCAAACATGTATGCAAAACGGGTTGGCACGGTGCGTATGCACTGGCTTGCTTCGTCACAATACCTAGAAAAAGCAGGTATTCCACAATCCCCTGAAGATCTGAAGCAACATTCAACTATCATGACCAATAGCAGTAGCATGGTGCAAGATTGGAAATTTGATTACGAAGGAAAGCAACAGAGTTTACGCTTAAAGCCACGATTAACGGTTTCCACCAATCAATCAGCGATCAATGCAGCAAAGCTGCATTTAGGCATTATCCATACTTTGTCGTACCAAGTTGAAGATGAACTAAACCATGGCGAACTTAAAACTGTTCTGGAGAACTATGAACCACCAGCAATGCCTGTACACATAGTTCATAGGGAAGGACGACAAGCCAGTAGCAAGATCAGAAGCTTTATCGATATTCTTGCAAAGACCCTGAATAAGAATAAAACCATCAATTAAGCGTGCACAAACCTTAATCGATGCAGAATTTATAAATTGTTATTACATATGCCACAAAGCACTCTATGTGCAATTGAGCTCCCTACAAAGAGCCATGAATCTACTACCAAATATAGAGACCATTACATTCAAAACTGATTATATAATAAGAGAAGTTTACGTTAGGCAAAGCTGTATAACTGAACTAAAAATTGGATTTTGGCCCCGCCGATAATCTTTCGATCGTCGCAAGGAAGCTAGCCCTCCTTACAAGGAGCTCAGCTTTGACTACGCTATATGATGTAATTAGCAAAGGTACTTCCGATGATAAACACACGTTTCCCCGTATTGCTGTCTTATTCTCATATTGCTTAAACTCTCTGAGATTGAGTGAAGCTCTATGCTGTTTATAAGAAATAACATCTGGCTTGCGTTTTACGTCTTCCTTTTGGCAGGTTTTGCTGCGTTTATTTTCATTCTTACGAAGACTCACGAGTCTATCCGGGAAGATGTGAGATTAGAGCAAGAAAATCTGACTCGCATCACCTCTAACTCAGTTGAAGCCACTCTCAGGCAATATGAAACGCTGTTAGATATTCTTGGTCAGGAGCTGTTACACGAAGATAAGTATCTGGATCGAGAGAAATCGATTCAGGAGATAGATAAGTTATATATTGCTTCTCACACGACTCATAACTTCTTTCAGATAGATCTTGATGGCAATATCGTTGTTACAAACTCTCTCTCTCAAGATAAACGCGAATCTTCACTTAACCTGCTGAAAAACCCAAAAGCAAAAGAATCATTTAACCTCACCTTAGACAGTAATGCAGCCGTTATTGGACGGACCTATTTTAGTTACTGGGAAAACGCTCTAATCATCCCGATTCGTAAAACAATTAGAGATGCCAACGGCAAACCGCTATTCATCGTATCTCTCACCATTAATATTGAGAAAGGTCTGCCGTTCTTTTCTAACACTAATGAGCATAGTGCTAATTACAGTGTGTTTATCTATCGAGATCGGGATCGTTATTTCCAAGTAGCACCTAAACGTCTCATCAACAATCCAGCCGTATATGAACATCAGTTTTCTGAAGGCAAAGTCCAAGAAAGCATCGATTATGTCGAAAAAGCCTACAATATCAGCTTTGAAACCATTAAAGAGAAGCAAATCGTTACGACCCATGTCACCGGTAAGTTCAACGATGACTCTCAATCGATGATGTCGAATTTCTATATCAAAGAGTTTCAGCTTTGGGTCGGTGTAGAACGAGACACCCAAGTTATTCGACAGAAGTTTTTCCAAGCTGCCACCAATCTATCTTTGGTCTTCTTTTTTGCTTACGCCGTTATTTACTGGCTCTTTAGAGTGATCAGTAATAATGAGAAGAAGAAAGAAGAACTGTTAACTTATAGAGCGACACACGACTTCTTAACCAATCTGCCTAACCGCTATTTTCTGGACAACTACTTTTCAAAGTTAGAAGAGCAAAACAGTTACCACCTACTGTTTGTCGATATGGATAATTTTAAATCAGCCAATGATAACTTCGGCCACGATTATGGCGATCAGGTTCTGATTGAAATCACGAGAAGACTCAAACTAAACACTCAGGATAGAGAATGCCTTGTTGCGAGATACAGCGGTGACGAGTTTGTAGTCGTAGCCTTCAATCTCTCAAGCTTTGAAGCAGAGCGCTTAGCCGAAGATATTTTAGAAGAAATATCTAAGCCCTATCTAATGAGTGGCAATCGTTTAATTTTAAGTGCCAGTATTGGTATATCTCACTGCCCAACCGATGCTAGTTCATTTGAAGAGGTTAAAAGGCTCTCGGACTTTGCCTTGTATGAAGCTAAACATAATAAAAATTGCTACACAGTTTTCCATGAGGAACTAAAGAAGCGCTATCTAGATGACCTCTCACTGGAAACCAAACTTAGGGACGCGATTAAGAATGAGGAAATTTACGTCGTTTTTCAGCCTCAAGTTTCTTCAGAAGGATTATTAAGCGGCCTAGAGTCTCTGGTGCGCTGGCATAGTAAGGAATTTGGCCCTATTCCACCCAACCGCTTCATACCCATCGCAGAAAATTCTGGCCTTATGCCAGAACTTGGACGCTATATCATTCGTAAATCTTTAGATGAGGCTGGAAAATTAACCTCAAGCGATTGCTCAATATCAATTAACGTTTCTATCAAGCAGTTTTTCTCCGATGGCTTTTTTGAGTACTTTTCAGAGCAAGCTGATCAATCCCAAATCAATAAAAGTAGGCTTAAAATCGAGATTACCGAAAGCCTATTTATTCAGGATTTAGATTACGTCCTTGGGATGATAAACCAATTTAAAGCGGAAGGGATATCTGTATCTTTAGATGACTTTGGTACAGGTTACTCATCTTTGAGCTTATTGAAAAACCTACCTATCGATGAGCTAAAAATCGATAAAAGCTTTGTCGATGATATCGTCGAAGACCAAGACGCCAGATTGTTGCTCCAGGGCATCATCGATATAGCCCATAAGATGGGAATAACCATCGTGGCTGAAGGCGTTGAAACATTAGAGCAGAAGCAGATCCTTGACGATCTGGGATGTGAAGTATTTCAGGGTTATTACTTCTACAAGCCGATGCCCATGAAAGAAGCTGCGGAGGAATTTAATTAAGACTCTTGCAGAAACACACCATTCTTACCGCTTTTCTTAACGCGATACATACGTTCATCAGCCACACGCACCAGCGTTTCAAGATCTTGCCCATCCTGAGGGCAGTTTGCCCCCCCAACCGAACAGCTAACCTCTAGGCCTTCAGCAATATGAGCATAGCTCTCATTCATCACATCAAGTAAGCGTTCGGCAAGTCCTGGAGCACAGGTTGCTGTGTCATTACATTGGATAATCATGGCAAATTCATCACCACCTATGCGTGCTACAAAATCTCCTTCTCGTAGCGCAATGCTGAGACGAGAGGCCACTTCCACCAGCACTTTATCGCCGATTTCGTGACCATAGGTATCATTGATCATTTTAAAATCATCTACATCGACAAACAGCACTGTTAAACATTGTTCGCAAGCGGCTGCATTCTGCATGATCTCGTGCCCAGTGGTCATAAAAGCCTTGCGGTTTGGGACACGGGTCAATTCGCAATGATGCGCTTCGTAAGCCATAGCACGCCTTTGCTGCTGCGCTTCTTCTACCTCAGCGGTTGAATTAACCAACGCTTTTTCAACCTCACGCTTTTCTGCAATCAATTGGACGAATCGATTCATAACATCGTGATAATGATAGGCAGCAAGTACCACAAAAGGCATCGCTAACAAACCTATGAGAAGCGCATTAATTAGGTTAGTAATTTGCCTGTTCATATCCCGAGTGACAGCTTCGTGAAAACGGTTATTTTCTTGCTGAAGTAATGCTAACGCAGCCAACGCAGGAGAATCATCAATACGCACTTGTCTATCAATCTGTTGAGTCGGAGCTCCTCTTTCTACCGCCATCTGCGCCACATGAAGATTATCTCGGTACATCTGCAGCGTCTGTTGAATCACTAACAGTGCTTGGCTCTCTTTACTATTAAGATCTAAGGCCGAATAGAGTGAAATAATTTGAGTAGATTTTTCTATGTCACCACGTAAGCGCACAAGCAAACTTTGCTCTTGTCGTAGGACATAGTTTTTAAAATTGTGGATAAAACCACCGTATCCAATGGAACGATGTAACTCAGAAAGGGCCGTTGCACGGCTCTCGGAGGTATAACTATAAGCAGCCCAAGCATCTCTTACCCCCGAGGATAGGAACAAAAGAAGCCCTCCCATCAGCAAAATAACGATGGATAGAGAAACAGCTAGTATCGTAATGCGACGACTAAATCGCTTACGTAATAAACGTCCTTCCATGACGTACAGCACCTATATGGCCGACTAAAAACCGCCAAAAATGTAGGTGTATATAATAGTCTGTTTGTTTAGAGGGTCAAGATATAGCCTATTAGACTTACTTCGAAGCACAATTCTAATAAGCTACTCTGAATTTTGCTGAATTAACAGCTGATTACCGCTACTAGCATCTAGGTTAAGTAGGCTTTATTCCTCGCCTTCAGGTTGTTCTTGCGTACTGTTATTCACTTCCAGGCTATCTACACGTTGATAGCCTCTTGGTAGCTTATTACCTCGTCGGCCTCGCTCACCACGATAGTGTTCAATATCAGCAGGCTTAAGTTTCAAGTGTTGACGGCCAGCATGTACCAGCAAAGTATCTTCTGGAGAGAACACGGCTAAGGCAACCACCAATTCCTCTCGAGCAGAGGCTCTTGCAGATGGGATATTGATAATCTTATTACCTTTACCACGTGCCAGTTGTGGTAGTTCAGACACAGGGAAAACCAGTAAGCGTCCTTCATTTGTCACTGCAGCCAAAAGAGAATCTTCGACTGAACTCATCGTGATTGGCTGTAAGATCTGAGCGTTTTTAGGCAGGGTTAATGCCGCCTTACCGTTTTTAGTTTTGCTGGTCAGATCAGAGATCTTCGCGATAAAGCCATAACCCGCATCAGACGCCATCAAGACTTGATCGTTATCCTTACCTGCAATCGCGGCATCAACCGTGGAACCTTTTGGTAGCGTGATACGCCCAGTTACGGGCTCACCTTGTCCACGTGCTGACGGTAGATTATGGGTCTCGATAGTGAAACTTCGACCCGTGGTATCTAATAGGAGGGTCGGCTGATTAGTGCGGCCCTTACAACTTAACTTAAAGGCATCGCCGGATTTGTAATTGAGGCCCTCGGCATCAATGTCATGACCTTTTGCGGCACGAATCCAGCCCTGCTTAGAGATCACGACGGTTACAGGATCCGAAGACAGAAGATCTTTCTCACTGAATGCCTGCGCTTCTTCACGCTCTACGATTGGTGAGCGGCGGTCATCACCATACTCTTCAGCTGCATCTTGGATCTCTTTTTTGATCAGTTTACGCATCTTAGAATCAGAACCTAGAATACCTTCCAGCTTCTTACGCTCTTCTTCCAGCTCGTTCTGTTCAGACTGGATCTTAAACTCTTCCAGTTTCGCCAAGTGACGAAGTTTAAGGTCTAAAATCGCATCGGCTTGAATTTCAGTCAGTCCAAAGCGTTTAACCAGCTCTGCTTTTGGATCTTCCTCATGACGGATAATCGCAATCACCTCATCAATATTGAGATACGCGACCATCAAACCTTCGAGGATATGTAGGCGATCCAAAACCTTAGCCAAACGGTGGTTTAAGCGCTTGCGCACAATCTCAGTACGCCAGCTCAACCATTCAACCAAAATCTGGCGAAGGTCTTTAACTTGCGGCTTACCGTCCACACCGATCATATTCATATTCACACGATAAGTGCGTTCAAGATCAGTAGAAGCAAAGAGGTGGGCCATTAACTGCTCGACATCTACACGATTCGAGCGCGGGATAATCACCAAGCGTGTTGGATTTTCGTGATCGGATTCATCACGCAGATCGCTCACCATCGGCAGCTTTTTCTGCTGCATCTGAGCGGCGATCTGTTCCAAAATTTTAGCGCCCGAAACTTGATGCGGCAGTGCCGTGATAACGATTTCGCCCTGCTCTTTCGTGTACACGGCACGCATACGTACCGAGCCACGACCCGTTTCGTAAACCTTCTTCAGCTCTCGACGGGAAGTGATGATCTCCGCATCGGTTGGCATATCGGGGCCAGGAACGATCTCAGTAATCTCGTCCAGATCAGCACGCGGGTTATCTAGCAAGTGAACACAAGCTTGAGCCACTTCACGGAGGTTGTGCGGCAGAATATCGGTCGCCATACCTACAGCGATACCCGTTGTGCCATTCAACAACACATTTGGTAAACGCGCAGGCAGAATCGCCGGCTCACGCATAGTGCCATCGAAGTTTGGTACCCAATCAACTGTACCTTGGCTGATTTCAGACAGTAAAACTTCGGCATAACGGGCTAAACGGGATTCGGTATAACGCATCGCTGCGAAGGATTTAGGGTCATCTGGAGAACCCCAGTTACCCTGACCATCAACCAACGGATAGCGATAACTGAACGGCTGCGCCATCAATACCATCGCTTCATAACAAGCAGAATCACCGTGCGGGTGGAATTTACCTAACACATCACCCACAGTACGTGCTGACTTCTTGTATTTTGCAGACGCTTTTAGGCCAAGTTCAGACATCGCATAGATGATGCGACGCTGAACCGGCTTCATGCCGTCACCTACATGCGGCAACGCACGATCCAAAATCACGTACATGGAGTAATCCAGATACGCTTTCTCGGTAAAATCTTTTAACGCGAGGCGTTCAGTGCCATCTTCGAAGGTTGTTTGTACCGTCATAATTCACATTACACTCGTAATAAGCTCAACTCGCTGCTATAACACAAACCTAGCAACCAGCTGTAAAAACTATCCTGTTTCTCTGCCTACAGTGACTGATCACAGAGAAATTCATGCTACTTTCAACGTCTAAACGTCTGCCAAGTTACCTTTGCTCTGCAACCAGTCTTTACGGTCACCTGAGCGTTTCTTAGCTAACAGCATATCCATCACTTCGTTTGTGCCATCACCCGGCTCTACCGTTAGCTGTACAAGACGGCGAGTATCCGGCGACATGGTTGTCTCACGTAGCTGAAGTGGGTTCATCTCACCCAGACCTTTGAATCGCTGCACACCAATTTTGGCATTCTTACGATCCGCTTTAATACGCTCGATAATGCCATCCTTCTCAGCGTCATCCAGTGCGTAGAACACCTCTTTCGCGACATCGATTCGATAAAGCGGTGGCATTGCTACATAAACGTGACCTGCAGTTACCAGCGGCTTGAAGTGACGTACGAACAATGCACACAGCAGCGTGGCGATATGTAGACCGTCGGAGTCCGCATCGGCCAGAATACAGATTTTGCCGTAACGCAGACCATCAAAGTTTTCTGAAGCAGGCTCCACACCAATCGCCACGGAGATATCATGGATCTCTTGTGAACCTAAAACTTCAGTTGGATCAACTTCCCAAGTGTTTAGGATCTTACCGCGCAGAGGCATGATCGCCTGAAACTCACGATCACGTGCTTGTTTAGCAGAACCACCCGCAGAGTCACCCTCTACCAGGAACAGCTCTGATTGCATCGCATCGCCACCGGAGCAGTCAGCCAATTTACCAGGCAGTGCGGGCCCTTGCGTCACCTTTTTACGCACAACCTTTTTATTGGAACGCATACGGCGTTGAGCATTAGAGATAACAACCTCTGCAAGTTGCTCACCCTCTTCTACATGGCGATTTAGCCACAGGGAGAAAGCGTCTTTAATCGTACCGGAGATAAAGGCTGCGATTTCGCGGGAAGATAAACGTTCTTTGGTTTGACCGGCGAACTGCGGATCCTGCATTTTGGCAGAAAGGACGTAACAACACTTATCCCAAACATCATCCGCAGTAAGCTTAACTCCGCGAGGTAGCAAGTTACGGAATTCACAGAACTCACGCATCGCTTCAAGCAAACCTGTACGCAGACCGTTTACATGAGTACCACCTTGGGCCGTAGGGATCAGGTTCACATAACTTTCACAGGTCATCTCGCCACCTTCCGGCAGCCACTGTACGGCCCATTCAACTGCATCGAGCTCGCCCTGTAGAGAACCTGAGAATGGTTCAGCTGGCAGCACTTCAAAGACCTGAGTGGTGCCTTTTAGGTAATCAACCAATCCATCTTCGTAATACCACTCTTCCTTCTCACGCTTGGCCCCCGTCAGATCGGTAAAGGTCACCTTTAAGCCAGGACAAAGAACTGCTTTAGCACGTAGATTATGCTTTAAACGTGAAACACTGAATTTATGGGTATCAAAGTATTGAGGATCAGGCAGGAAACGCACCGTAGTGCCGGTGTTGCGCTTACCACAAGTATCAATGACTTCTAGGTCAGATACTTTTTCGCCGTCGGCAAAGCCAATACGATAAACCTGACTGTCGCGACGTACCTGAACTTCTAACAACTTAGATAAGGCATTTACAACCGATACACCAACACCGTGTAAACCACCGGAATAGTTGTAGTTATCGTTGTTAAACTTACCACCCGCATGCAGTTTACACAGGATCAACTCGACCCCGCTAACACCCTGCTCTGGGTGGATATCCACAGGCATGCCTCGACCATCATCGGTCACGCTTAAGGACTGATCTTTATTCAGAACCACATCAATCTGTTTAGCGTGACCGGCAAGCGCTTCATCCACCGAATTATCGATGACCTCTTGCGCCAAATGGTTTGGACGATCCGTTTCCGTGTACATCCCCGGACGACGTCTAACCGGGTCTAGACCACTAAGAACTTCTATGGAACCAGCGTTGTATTGCTTGGACATCAAATACTTTCCTGTCGCAAAACTTTATCTATGAATCAACGTTTAACGATATTTAAATCGGTTGTGCTTCGGGCAGATCAATTCGCCCTTCTGCAAACGCCATAATGGCTGGAATCAGGTTTTCAAACTGCTCGAAACCATGACTGCCACCAGGCTGAACAAACTGCGGCGATGCTGAAAATTTCTCGACCGCTTCTCGGTAATCCAGTGTTTCATCTGCCGTTTGGGTTAATAGCAGATAAGCTTCTGGCCGCTCGATCTCTTGGCAATTTAATGCCAACAATTGCGTCAAATGTTCTTGGGTAAGCTCGTACTCTTCACCAGAATACAGATTCACATTAGGCCCAAGATACTGAGGCAACAGTTCAAACGGTCTTACCGATGGATTAATTAAAACCGTACGCACATGATCATAATGTTCAGTGAGCCATGTACTGTAATAACCACCCAGCGAACTTCCTAATAAGATGATTGGTCGCTGCTGATTTTGCTCAACAAGAGCGCGTAACTGCTCCATAGCTTCAGCAGGCCAGTGGGATAGCTCTGGCACCATCACCTGATCGCCTAAACCTTTACCCTGCAGATATTCGACAAACAACCTCGCCTTCATCGATTGCGGCGAGCTATTGAAGCCATGAACGTATATATAAAGCGGTGTATTCATTTTCTTCCTCTGGCAAAGAACTTACCGGAGGGGAAAGCAAGGCGCAATAGCCAGTAAAGCTATGCGGGTAATCTAATCACTTGTTGGCTAATTTTCCCACAAGAATAGAGCTGATAGCAGCCATAAGCAGGCCCTGCTAGCTTAGGATCATCTTCTACTGCAGAGCTATCTGTCTGAGCTTTAAACTGCGCAGCAGTCGCAGGTACAGAAAAGAGCTGAATACCTCCTCTCTGAAGCGCCCAGCTTTGATGCACATGACCAAAGATAACGCCTTTCACTTGTGAATAAGGTTCAACAATTTGCCAAAACTGATCAGCATTACCTAAACAGATCTCATCCTGCCACCGGCTTTTTACAGACACAGGATGGTGATGCAGAACTAATAGTACATGCTGATCAGGCGCTGTCTTACTTAATTCAGCTTTGAAAAAGCTCAATTCTGTCTCAGAAAGCGAACCACTGCCTTTGCCGTCGGGATTGGAACTGCTATCTAGAAAGATCAGTTTCCAACCACCTAACGTTTTTACCCGCGCAGCTAACTCTGTACCGGTAAAACGCGCCATCTCCTCTACCAGATCATGATTACCGGGAATCCAGTAAGAAGGATAAGGAAGCTGATCGACATAAGAAACCAACCGGTCATAGGCCGTAGGTGCGTGATGTGTCAGATCACCAGTGAGTAACAAGGCATCAGCAGATTGAGATTCGATCTCCGCTAGCACTTGTTGAAAGCGTTGTTCGACATTCACACCTTTCAACAACATATCTGGTTCTTGTTGCAGATGCATATCACTGACTTGAAGCAGAGTAATGGTTTCAGCCACTGAATACGGGTTCCATGCTGTGGCCGTGGTTTAAGCACTCGCTCAACCACTCGCCCAGATATTCATTCAGCTGAATTTTTTCATCAGGCAGGTGCATATTTTTGTTGGGGTAGGGGTAGACACCGGAGAGCTGTTTACGACGCTGCATACAGATTACCTCAGCCATGCCAGCATCGTGGTAAAGACGCACCACTAGCCCTGGTGCTTCTAGCCATGGAGAACTCGATTCAAAGCGATGGCTAATCAACAAGGTGGTCGTATACTTGAATCGCTCATCAACCTGCAGACGCAGATAGGCAGTATGCTCAGGCCAACTCACCTGAAACTCGCGTTCATCACAGTCATCCAGATCCGGTAATAGCTTCATAATACGAGCATAGTTAGCCTCGCAATGCGCCATCTGCCGAGTTAGATCTGGAATATATTTCCGCTTCATCTGCCTATCCGATTTTTTTTAATACTCACTGCCATCGCTGATCGAGCGCTGACTTATTTAACTGTAGCCACTGCAGCGCAATTATCGCAGGGGCATTATTAATTATACCTTGTTGTACTAATTCAAAGGCATCTTCCACCGGAATAACATGCACTTTGATATCTTCGCCCTCTTCAGGCAAACCATGGATGCCTTCGACACCACTGGAATCCACCTGAGCACAAAGTAGATCAATATACTCTCGCGTTGCTCCAGTGCTCGGTGAGAAACGGGTAATGTGCTTAATCTCACCTAACTGCGCACCAGCTTCTTCGACTGCTTCACGGCGAGCGACATCTTCAGTGGTTTCACCTTTCTCGACGATACCTGCCACCAGCTCCAACAACCAAGGCCCATCTGGGCTATCAAATGCTCCCACACGAAACTGCTCAATCAAAACAACTGATTGCTTAACCGCATCATAGAGCAGCGCACATACAGCATCATCTCGGTAAAACAGCTCACGCTGGATCTCTATTTCACTACCAGCAAAAGTTTTATGCCGCAGATAGAGTTTGTGCATTTGAAAGAAACCATCGTACAGGGTTTCTTGTTTATCGATGTTGAAATCTTTTTGACCAAAACTTGGTTGCCATTTCTCAGACATGTGCTGTTCCTGTCATTGACTAGCGAATAACTCACTATATCAATTAACCAGCTCATCAAGCCAATTGATCAAGACATTTAGAAATGAAGAAGGAGATGTTAGCCCTGAGTAACAGGGCTAAGATAGAAATTTAAGCTTACGCAAAGCACCTTAAGCTATCGGCTACCGATGTAGTAATACAACGCCGACGGGATACAAACATTGCGCTCTCGATAGACTTTTTAGCTTCTTTTTTGGCCATTGCCGCAAGCTCCGCCACCTCATGAAAGCTGTTACAACAGCAAGGATCAGGGTGAACAACACCGACAGCTAAGCCCAAAAATGAGAAAAAGGTGCGATTATCCTGACGATCACTCGCCCAGATTCCACCCGCTTTGAGATCCGCATCGCAGTAGAAGCCTTTTACAGCTTTATCGAACTCGCGAATGATCCGCTCACAACTCAACTGCCAATCAGGAGAGCGATAGATCACCACAAAGTCATCGCCCCCAACATGGCCGATGAAATTTGAATCATAAGAGGCATGTTGCACCAGTAATTCGCCCAACAAGCGAATCACCTGATCCCCTTTGGAATAGCCGTAGCAATCGTTAAAGGGTTTAAAGTTATTCAGATCAAAATAAGCGACATGAAAGTCTGCCGATTGATTAAGCAACGCATCCACTTCGTTATTGATCGGGACATTACCCGGCAAAAGCGTCAGCGGGTTGGCGTATTGCGCATTTTGTACTTTGAGTTCGGTTAAGCGCTTCAACAGATCTCGCACATTACCCATACCAACATAGAGATCGTTCTGGGTAATAACCAAATCCTGCTGGATCTCATTCTGCTCATTCTCTGTGATAAGCCGAGAGACCTCATCCAAGCTCATCCCGGCATCCACAATAAGAACGTCATGGGACAAGATCCGCTCGACCGGTTTCGTACCATAAAGCGCTCGACCATATTGGGTAGAGAAAAGCTCAAACAAACTGGACCTTCTCACTACACCTTGGGGTACGCCTTCATGCACAACCGGTAGAGAGCTTACTTCGGGGTGCGTCCTAAATAGGTCACTCACCGATAGCACTGTATCTTGAATCGAAACGGTTGGGGCGTTGCGCAATAGAGAGTGAGCCGTCTCACAGTTCTCAACTCGAGGGGCATTTGCAGATTCGTAGACATCAACAACTGGAGGCTCTACTGTTTGCGGCTCTGGGCTTGGATAACCAAGGTAAAAACCTTGGCCAATATTGATCCCCAGCTCTTTGATCGTTTTGACTTCTTCTTGACGTTCAATCCCTTCAGCAATGACTTTGCAGCCCATGGTATTACTGATGTTATAGATCGATCGTACAAATTCACGTTTCACCGGATCACTATCAATATCGGAGATAAAATGGCGATCAATTTTGACGTATTCAGGTTTTAGCTCCGACCACAATTTCAAGCCAGAGTAACCTGTTCCCAAATCATCTACCGCTACTTGGAACCCCATATTTCGGTAGTGCTCAACGGCAGCATGAGTCAGGCCCTGCTGATCAAAAGGATGCTGCTCGGATAACTCAATAACAATATCCGAAATAGAGATACCCAGCTCTTGTAGCAGCTCAGCTGTAAAGCCTTCGGTGTGCTCTGGCGTCCCTAACAAAGAAGCACTGATATTAAGAAAGAGCTGCCCACCAGGGTTCAACTCTGCAAATGCTTCAAGGGATTTGCGTCGAGATAACAACTCAAGTGTATGTAACAAATTGTTTTCAATTGCCGTCTGGAACAACGCGCCAGGCGAAGCCATAACCGTACCCGCAGGTCCTCTAATTAAGGCTTCATGACCAATAACAACATTGTTTTTTAAATCAACAATCGGCTGAAAATGTGGATAAAGTGATTCTGATTCTAAAATATCGAAAAGATACTTACGACGTGACTCAGCATCCACTTCATTTGTTGCAAGCAACATACTACTCACCTGTGACGCATTACTCTTAGACGCACAGGCTAGCGATAAAGGATGACACTTAAGTGACAGAAGCAAAAAATCTACTATTTATATGGGTGGATAACTGCCCAAATATTAGACAAGCCTAATCAAGCTCGCCTAATGTAAACTGTCTCAGCATCTGAATCTCTTCTGCCCAGATCGTCTCATCAATCGTTTCCAGCACTAACGGTATCCCTCGGAAACGATCATCACGCATAATGAATTTAAAGACCTCTAAACCGATCTCTCCCTGACCTAGACTGTGATGGCGATCCAAACGCGAGTCTAAACCACCTTTAGAGTCATTCAGGTGCATACCTTTAAGGTATTCAAAACCGACGATCTTGGCGAAATCTTCGAATACCTCAGCACAACTCTCTTGAGTACGAATATCGTAGCCAGCCGCAAACATGTGACAAGTATCAATACACACACCTACGCGGCTCTTATCTTCTACTTGATCAATAATGGCGGCCAACTGCTCAAAGCTAAAACCAAGGTTGCTTCCTTGGCCCGCTGTATTTTCAATGACCGCCACAACGGATTCAGTTTGCGCAATTGCCCAGTTAAGCGACTCAGCAATCTTAGCAATACACTCCTCTTCACTGATCTTGCGCAGATGACTACCCGGATGAAAATTAAGATAAACCAAGCCCAACTGCTCACAGCGCTGCATCTCATCTAAGAAAGCATCACGAGACTTCTGCAACGCTTCCTCTTCAGGATGGCCCAAGTTAATGAGATAGGAATCATGAGGTAGAATCTGCTCCGGCTTAAAATTTAGCGCAGCGCAGTTTTTCTTAAATGACGCGATCGTCTTGGAATCTAAAGGCTTTGCCACCCAACGCCGCTGATTTTTAGTAAAGAGAGCAAATGCATTCGCTTCAATTTCTTTAGCATTAAGCGGGGCGTTTTGCACACCTCCACTGGCGCTCACATGCGCACCAACGTAGTAAGGCAGTAGATCAGACATCAATTATTCACTTCAGTGTAGATAGGAAAGCAGCAATTTAGCTGCTTCCATTTAAGAATCAGAAAATAGAGACGGCAAAGATACTACTCAGGCAGCAGATGATCCACCAGCATTTGTACCGATCGTTTACCGCGGAACTCATTTACATCCAAACGATACACGGCTCTGACTTGAGTGATATCCTGATCCGGCCATAGTTCCATATCAGCGTTAAACTGAATCGCATCCACAGCTAAACCAGAAATCGGCTCCATCAACACCATTTTCAGATGCCTTTGACCAACCACTCGTTGCTGGATCAAGGTAAATTGACCATCAAACAGCGGTTCAGGGAACTGATGCCCCCAAGGACCGGCATCACGTAACAGCTCTGCTAACTCGATCGTCATATCTGCAGAGGTAAGCTCACCATCGGTTAACACCTCTTGCTGGAGGTCTGACTCACTTAATTGACGTCTAACTTCTTCATCAAAAGCGTTTTGAAACAGCTCTAGATCTGTAGCTTTGATAGTTAATCCAGCAGCCATGGCATGACCACCAAACTTACGCAAAAGCGATGGGTATCGCGCAGCAATCGCATCTAAACCATCTCGTACATGAAAACCTGGAATTGATCGTGCAGAGCCTTTTAACTCGCTTTCATCGCCTTGAGCAAAGGCAATCACTGGGCGGTGCGTTCGATCTTTAATCCGAGAAGCCAGAATACCGATCACCCCTTGGTGCCACTCAGGCTCATACAGAGATAGGCCATAAGGAAGCTGCGCTGAGTCCAGTTGCAGCTTATCGAGCAGATCGAGCGCTTGTTGCTGCATCTCCTGCTCTATCCCCTTACGCTCCTGATTAAGATCATTCAGCGTAGCGGCTAACTCTTTGGCTTTCTGTTCCGATTCGGTCAGCAAACACTCGATGCCGATCGACATATCCTCCAGACGGCCAGCTGCATTTAAGCGTGGCGCAATAGCAAAGCCAAGATCAGATGAAGCCACTTTATGCTGCTGACGACCTGATAGCTCGATTAATGCCTTCAGACCCGGCCTGCAGCGCCCTGCTTTGATACGTTGTATACCTTGATGAACTAGCACACGGTTGTTTTGCTCTAAAGGCACAACATCCGCGACCGTTCCTAAAGCCACAAGGTCTAAGAGCGAACCTAAATTAGGGCTCGGCAGCCCATTTAAGTTAAACCAATCTTTTTGTTGTAGCGTTCGGCGCAGTGCAATCATCACATAAAAGATCACACCGACACCGCAGGTAGATTTAGCGGTAAAATGGCAATCAGGCTGATTTGGGTTAACGATGGCACAAGCTGCTGGAAGCTCTCTCCCTGCCAAATGGTGATCCGTAACGATGACATCTAAACCCGCAGCATTGGCCGCTGCAACGCCCTCGATACTCGAAATACCATTATCGACGGTTATCAACAGATCAGGGGATTGTTTGAGTGCTTCCGCTACAATCTCAGGGCTTAGGCCATAGCCATATTCAAAGCGGTTAGGCACCAGATAGCCTACCTCTGACACACCCATCATTCGTAGCGCTAAAACAGCAACCGAAGTACTGGTCGCACCATCACAGTCAAAATCACCAATAATTAAGATTTTTTCGCGGTGCTCTAATGCCCTAACTAAACGGTTAACCGCCCCATCAATACCTGCCAAGCCACTATCGGGCAAAAGCTCATTCAAGGTTCGCCCAAGCCCTTGCAAATCATGCACTCCACGTGATGCATAGATACGGGCTAAAACTGGATTTACCTGCTGAAACACAGGTACAGATGTATCGACCTGCGGTCTAGGTGAAATATTTAACTGCTTCATTAGTTCTCTAATTCAATGGTGCTAACAGGTGCAGGGAACAAGACGTCTGTTTTCTCAGAGTAGTGGTATGCCAATAGCCCTATCCACTCCCTTACAGCAGTGTTAAAGCCATTCATATTCTTGTTCAGGCCGGGGTCAAAACGCATTGTACCGACGCGATAATCAACAGGGAAAGGGATAACATCAATCCCCGCTTTACGATACACGCCAACCGAACGCGCCATATGGAAGGCTGATGTCACTAATAGCCACTTACCTTCGACCTGACCCTCAGCATTCGCGATCAAATCCTTGGTATAGATGGCATTTTGAAAAGTATTTCGCGAATCCCGCTCGATCGTTACACGCGATCCCATACCCTGTTGATGCAACCATTGTTCAGCCACATCTCCGCCTCTAAATTCAGGCGCTAGAATGGACCCAGAGCCGCCGGTAAAAACAACTTTGGCATCTGGATAACGCAGCATTAAGCCCGGTAACGCCATTAAACGGTCTGCAGCCTGATTAAACTCAGGCCATTGTGTATGGGAGGACATCTCCGCATTTTCACCACCTCCCAGCACAATAATCCCAGCGATAGGCTCTTTAATTTCGGATAATACAGGTTGTGGAAAGCGCTGTTCTAACGGTTCTAAAAGATAATTAGCCACTGGGTATACGCTAATTGTTAGCATGGCCAAAACAGAAGTCCAGACTAGAAAAACACCCAACGCCCTGCGCCATAAGAACAGGCCAAACAGCAGCATTAGCAGTAAAAGATGATCCGGTTGCGCGACAAACCATAAGATCTTTGAGAGAAGAAAAAACTGATCAGCCATGTCTATAGGCCCCTGTATTTTTATTTTTTTGTCAGACACAAAAAACCCGACGTTAACGTCGGGTTTTGAGAATATCATATCTGATTAATAGTTACTCAGTGTGTACATGACTCGCAACATACTGCTGGACAGTATTCAGATCATTATCTAACACTTCTAGCTTCTCTTCACGTTCGAACAGATCAGCCATATGCGCAGGCAGTTGCGGTGCATCCAAACCCGCTTTAACCACTGGCTCAGGGAATTTAACCGGATGTGCTGTTGATAGAGTAATCATTGGCACTGATTGATCACGGTTACATTCACGACCCGCTTTAACACCAATCGCTGTATGTGGGTCTAGAAGATATTCTGTCTCTTCGAATACCTGCTTGATCACATCACAAGTTGTCTCATCATCGACTGCATAGCTATCGAATAGTTCGCGAACTTTTTCCCAACGAGCGGGATCTAGTTCAACAGACTCTTTCGAGAAACGTGCCATTAGATCACTGATCTCTTCACCGTTACGACCGTATACATCAAACAGCATACGTTCGAAGTTAGAAGACACCATGATGTCCATAGATGGAGATAGCGTGTGAACCAACTCACCTTTAGACATGTCGTTACCGGAGATAACACGGTGCAGAATGTCATTTTTGTTAGTTGCAACAACTAGCTGCTTAACCGGCAAGCCCATCTGCTTCGCCAAGTAACCTGCGAAGATATCGCCAAAGTTACCTGTAGGTACAGAGAAGCTTACTTCACGGTGAGGACCACCCACAGCCAAAGAAGCAGAGAAGTAGTAAACGATCTGAGCCATGATACGCGCCCAGTTGATCGAGTTTACTGCACCCAGCTTCATGCCTTTCAGGAAGTCCTGATTAGCAAAGCTGTCTTTAACCATCTGTTGGCAATCATCAAAGTTACCTTCCAGCGCGATATTAAAGACATTGTCTTTAATGATCGTCGTCATCTGACGACGCTGAACTTCTGATACGCGGTTATGCGGATGCAGAATAAAGATATCTAGGTGCTTGCTGTGGCAGCAGCCTTCAATCGCAGCAGAACCTGTGTCACCGGAAGTTGCTCCCATGATCACTAAGTGTTCGCCACGTTTCTCCAGTGCATAGTCCATCAAACGGCCTAGCAACTGCAGTGCGAAGTCTTTAAACGCTAGTGTCGGGCCATGGAACAGTTCCAGAACCCACTCGTTAGTACCTAGCTCTTTCAACGGTGCTACAGCGATGTGATTGAAACCGGCATAGGTTTCATCAATCATCTTTTTAAGATCAGCATCGTCGATGCAATCATCAACGAATGGCTTAATTACATTGTAAGCAAGCTCGTTGTACGGCAAACCAGCCCAAGAAGCGATCTCTTCTTTGCTAAATGTTGGCAGTGTTTCTGGTACGTATAGACCACCATCACTTGCCAAACCAGCCAGCAAAACCTCTTCAAAGTTCATTGCCGGAGCCTGTCCCCGGGTAGAGATATATTTCACGGGGTTTACTCCTTAACTATCAAAGTGCTCAGCACGGATACGTGTAACCGAACCATTGATTTCATCTAATGCTTCGATCTGAGCGATTGCATCATTCACTTTCTGCTCAAGAACAGACTGAGTCAGGATGATAACTGGCACCTGATCTTCAGTAGTTTCTTTCTGGATAATCGCTTCGATATTGATATCTTGCGCACCTAGGATGCTAGAGATCTTAGCTAGCACACCTGGTTTCTCCTGTGCGTTCATGCGCAGGTAGTAAGCAGATTCTGTTTGCTCGATTGGCAGAATCGGCGCATCAGATAACTCAGTTGGCTGGAAAGCCAAGTGCGGTACACGGTTGTCACGATCAGCGGTTAGCGTACGGACAACATCAACGATATCAGCAACTACAGCAGAGGCTGTAGGTTCAGCACCCGCGCCTGCTCCGTAGTACATAGTTTGACCGACTGCATCGCCGTCAACTAGAACAGCATTCATCACGCCGTTTACGTTAGCGATTAGCGCTGACTCAGGGATCAGTGTTGGGTGAACACGCAGCTCAACACCATTGTCAGTGCGGCGAGTGATACCTAGATGCTTGATGCGGTAGCCTAGTTCTTCAGCATACTGCACGTCTTCACGTGTAATTTTGCTGATGCCTTCAGTGAATGCTTTTTCAAACTGTAGCGGTACACCAAACGCCAAAGACGCAAGAATGGTTAGTTTGTGAGCAGCATCGACACCTTCGACATCGAACGTTGGATCCGCTTCTGCGTAACCAAGCTCTTGTGCTTCTGCCAACACATCTTCAAATGCACGACCTTTGTCACGCATTTCAGTCATGATGAAGTTACCAGTACCGTTGATGATACCCGCCAACCAGTTGATCTTGTTTGCAGAAAGGCCTTCACGGATCGCTTTGATGATCGGAATACCACCCGCAACAGACGCTTCGAACGCAACCATTACGTTCTTCTTCTGAGCCGCTTCAAAGATCTCGTTACCGTGAACCGCAATCAGTGCTTTGTTTGCAGTTACAACGTGCTTACCGTGCTCAATTGCTGTCAAAACCAGCTCTTTAGCAACGTCATAGCCACCGATCAGTTCAACGACAACATCGATTTCTGGATTTTTAGCTACAGCAAAAATATCGTTGGTAATCTGAGTGCCTTTGGTATCGCAATCTGGGTTTGTGTCGCGAGCACCAACCTCTTCAACAATAATCTTGCGGCCTGCTCGACGAGCAATCTCTTCCGCATTGCGCTTCAGCACATTAAATGTGCCACCACCGACTGTACCTAGTCCGCAGATACCAACTTTAACCGGTTTCAAACCTGCACCTCGCATGCTGTTGAACTAAAAAAAACCGCGATAGCCTCTTTTTTTCAGGCAATTACCGCAATCTACAAAAAATAAGGCGGGTATTATAGCCAAAACAAGGCAATAGCTCTATCTCTGAGCCCATTATGACCCAACAAATAAAAAAGGAGGCCATATAGCCTCCATCTCAGTAACCGCAGTGGGTTATTTTTCAAGATCTAACAGGTTAACCAACTGCTGCGCTGGTGCATAACCTGGGTACAAACGACCATCTTCAAAAATAATTGCAGGCGTACCTGTCACACCAACAGACTGACCCAACTGCAGCTGATCTAATACAGGGTTATCACAAGTCTTAACTGCTGGGCGAATGCCTGATTTAGCTTGATCCATAGCTTGGCGACGGCCTTCAGCACCTTCAGCACACCAAATTGATACCATGCTTTTAAAAGTACCGGTACCTGTTCCATTACGAGGGTAAGCCAAGTAATTAACTTGAACGCCTTGCTCATTGAGAGCAGGAATCTCTGCATGCAGTTTACGGCAATATGGACAATCTACATCTGTAAAGATATTCACAGTCGCTTTTACTTCACCCTTAGGCTTATAAACAACTAACTTTTCTTCATCTAGATTAGCCATCTGAACTTTGCGCTGTGCACTTTTCTTACGTTCAGTCAGATCAACAAAGCCTTCTTTGTCGGTGAAGCGATAGAGCTTACCAATAAGAAAATATTCGCCCTTTTCATCAGCATACAAAACTTCACCACTGTTTAACTCGACCTCACGCAATCCAGTTAAAGGCGCATCGCCAATCTCTTTCACGACGATACGAGCATCTACTTTCTTAAGGTTCTGCTCAATAAGCCCTTCAGCTTCTGCCGCCATTACTGATGTCGCTACACACGCCCAAAGACAAGCAAACGTTTTAAATAAGTTTTTCATAAAATTTCCAAATCTAATAAAGCTCAGACTTATTCCGATACCAAGAAGAGACTCTCGATCTCACGAAAAGTTCCACAGTCTAGCAGATTAACCTCGAGGGTGATGCTGTTGATGTAAGGATTGCAGTCGCTGCTGTGCTACATGGGTATAGATCTGCGTGGTTGATAGATCACTGTGGCCCAACAACATCTGAACTACACGTAGATCAGCACCATGATTGATTAAATGAGTTGCAAAAGCGTGTCTCAAAACGTGTGGTGATAATGGTTTATCAATACCTGCGGTTAAGGCATGGCGTTTGACTCGATGCCAAAAAGTTTGCCGCGTCATCTGCTGACCACGTCTACTTGGAAACACTACATCACCAACCTCTTCACCCATTAAAAGAGGGCGTACTTGTGCATCGTAGCGCTTCACCCAACTAATAGCCTCATCACCTAAGGGCACAAGGCGCTCTTTACCGCCTTTACCCATGACGCGAATCACCCCCTGATTAAGATTCATTTCATGGACTTTCAGAGAGACCAATTCAGAAACACGCAATCCAGTTGCATATAGAACCTCCAGCATCGCGCGATCTCTAAACTGCACTGGATCATTTAGCTCTGGCGCCTCTAGCAAAGCTTCGACATCGGTCTCAGTTAAGGTTTTTGGCAGACTACGACCTTTTTTCGGGCTTTGAATTAATAGCACAGGGTCTTCCTCTATCTCCCCTTCTCGAAGGAGATATCGGTACAAGCCTCGCAAGCAGGATAACATTCTGGAAGTTGAGCTCGGCCTTAACCGTTCTTTTACTCGCCACCCAAGGTAAGCCTGTATATCGGCCTTTGTACAGGTAAGTAAACGAACTGCATTGGGACGTAGCCAAATGGCAAACTGAGTTAGATCACGTCGGTAAGACGCTAAGGTATTATCACTTAACCCCTTCTCCATCCAAATCGCATCTAGATAGGTATCAATTAACTGCGCATCCTTGGGATGCACAGTCTCAGCCTCACGTTTTGCTACCACTTATACTCCAAACGTCAGACTAACGTACTAATGATATAACTGCGCACTTTGAATTTTATCGTAAGCCACAGGGTAAGTCGCAGTTCCGCGCCCACTTACCAAACGATGTTCTACAGTAACCACTGCATCTGTCACAGCAACCAAACGCCCCTCTACTTTCCTTCCAAAATAGGTGTAAAGAATCACTGGTTTCCCTATATGGCCACCTAACTTTTCAACTTCAATTTTTTTGAATGACTTCTCTACGGCTTTTTCCGGTTTAGGTCGTTGATATATAGGAGCTTTAGGCTTTTCTTCGGGCTCGACAACCTTTTCGATCTCTTCACCCAGAACAAGCTCAGGCGGCTCTTGGCTTTGCATCAACTCTCGAAGCAGGCGCTCCCCTTCTGGGTCCGGCTCTGACCATTCCAGCCCATCTAAAGCAACATACTTTTTACTAAACTCGACGTAAGGGTTTAACTCGCGCACCAAATCGCTTGGTGTTTGAATCATCGCCATAGACTGTAGACCAAATCCCTTAGGTACATCCACACGCAGGTATAAAGAGCTTCCTGGATTATTTAGACCTTCAAACGCATTAAACAACTCATCAGGAATTTTCCAACCTTCATAAGCCAAACGCTTTGAAAGCAATCCCTTATAACGTTCACGATAGCTCTTAACCGGTTCTTTATTTAAATTCGCACAGAATTTATTACGCTTTTTGTTATAACCACGATCGAAATATCGCGCCTCGATATGCTTAAGCTGCGGCTGAGCAAACACGATTGACTGCATATTTAATGTTTCACTCGCGACTTTCAGAACCAACGACATGCTCATATTTGCGACCTGTTTAGTCCTACTTTGCAGATCAAAATTCAGCTCTTTATCGAGAGGATCAAAATGGTATTGGAAGGAGACATCAGAATTAAGATTGCCATAGCCCATTTTGCGAATCTCTGGCAGACCTATAAATTCCAAACCTCCGCAAGCTAGGGCGTCATAGCTTTGACCAGCTTCGCGTTGCGCCTCTAGGGCAATCCGTCCCCAATCCTGCATATAGCCGCTATTCAGGTTGATATTGAGGCCCTTGAGATCGACATTAAATGCATCAGGCAACTCTCCCTTAGAGAGTTTTTCCTCTAAATCGAGCACAAAGCCCCATGACGGCGCCTTCAGCACAGCAGATTGAACCCCTATTTCACCCTCAGAACCTGTTGGGACAAATGAGATACCTTTAAGACCCACTTGAGCTTCTACAAGGTCGATATGAATATCTTGATAGGTCATTTTTGCAAAAGGAGCGATGTCCTTTGCGAAGCTTTCCGCTGCAGTAGAGACCTTCCACCAAACAAAACCGTACACAGCGGCGAAAAGCGCAATCGGTGCAAGAATCACCAATAGCACAGCGGCAATTTTTTTAATCACGTTAACTTGCATAAACCTTAGCCCCGAAAGCTCTCCCTATATGCACGGAACCCTAATGATAGTTGTTATTATGGGTGGGAATTGGCGAATCTGTCCAACCCTTTATCTATTCGCTTGACGCTTCTCAACGAATAACCAAAAAACAAAAACAAAAAAAGCGGCATAAAGCCGCTTTTTTTAAGAGAGGAAGATGAATTAACCCAACTTCTCTTTGATACGTGCAGACTTACCGCTACGCTCACGTAGGTAGTAAAGTTTAGCCTGGCGAACATCACCACGACGTTTAACTTCAATGCTATCTACAGTAGTGCTGAAAGTCTGGAAAGTACGCTCAACGCCCACACCGTGAGAGATCTTACGTACAGTGAAAGCAGAGTTCACACCACGGTTACGTTTGCCCAGCACTACGCCTTCGAACGCCTGTAGACGTGTACGGTTACCTTCAACTACTTTTACCTGAACTACAACAGTATCACCTGGTGCGAATTCTGGTACTTCTTTGTTCATTTGTTCAGCTTCAAGCTGCTGAATAATTAGGTTCTTGCCGCTCATCGCTTGCTCCTAAACATTCAACCTTCGGACCCTTGGGTCTCCCGGATAAAATCGGTTAACAATGACTTTTGTTCAGCGTCCAACTCAAGATCTTCTAGCAAATCAGGCCGGCGTTGCCAGGTTCTTCCTAATTGCTGCTTCAGACGCCAACGTCTGATCTCTTTATGGTTGCCACTCAACAACACTTCAGGCACTTGCATATCGTCGAACTGTTCTGGTCGAGTATAGTGAGGACAGTCTAGCAATCCATCATGAAACGAATCTTCTGTAGCTGAATCCTGATGCCCTAAGACCCCAGGCACTAAACGTGAAACTGCATCAATCATAGTCATGGCTGGCAATTCACCACCACTGAGGACAAAATCCCCTAACGACCACTCTTCATCAATTTCAGTTTCTATCAGGCGTTCATCAATACCTTCATAACGCCCTGCTACCAGAATCAACCTCTCACGCGAAGCCAGTTCCTGTACACCCTTATGATCCATGCGACGGCCCTGCGGTGAGAGATAAATTACTTTAGCTTCTCCACCCGCAGCAGCTTTGGCTGCATGGATAGCATCCCTAAGAGGCTGAACTTTCATCAACATTCCCGGGCCACCACCATAAGGTCGGTCATCTACAGTTTTATGCTTATCGTGTGCAAAGTCTCTAGGACTCCAACACTGCATCTGTATCAAACCATTTTTCACCGCTTTACCTGTTACGCCGTAGCAACGAATTGCATCAAACATTTCAGGAAAGAGTGTCACCACCCCGAACCACATGGTTCAGAACTCTGGGTCCCAATCGACCCACATAGCACCTGTTTCCAAGTCAATCTTTTTAATCACCTGATCAGGAAGATAAGGCAACAGACGCTCTTTTTGATCAATGCTGTCTGCTGTACCTTTCACAACCAATACATCATTTGCACCGGTTTCCATCAGGCGGATCACCTTGCCTAACAATTGGTCAGACTCGGTATAAACTAATAGGTTTTGTAACTGGCTCCAGTAGTACTCACCCTCTTCCAAAACTGGAAGCTGGCTTGCTTCAACCGCAATATCTAAACCACAATATTTAGCGGCGACGTCGCGATCATCAACACCGGCCAGTTTTGCAATCAGACCTTTACCATGACGCTTGCTGGCTTCAACCTCTACAGGCTTTAATACACCACCAATTTTTAATAGCCACGGCTTGTAATTGAAAACATTCTCCATTGGATCAGTATGCGAGTAAACTTTTACCCAACCTTTGATCCCATAGACTGCAGTAATTTTTCCGACAATGAGTTGTTCATTATTTGGATTACTGCTCATTTTCAATCCTGATCAAAAACCTAAAAATTACTTAGCTGCTTTAGCTTCTTTTACTAACTTAGCTACGCGCTCAGAAAGCTGTGCGCCTTTGCTCTGCCAGTATTCAACACGATCAAGATCGATACGAAGACCTTCTTCTTGACCACGTGCAGTTGGGTTAAAGAAACCAACACGCTCAATAAAACGGCTGTCACGCGCATTACGCGAGTCCGCTACTGAGATGTGATAGAAAGGACGCTTCTTAGCGCCACCACGAGACAAACGAATTATTACCATGCGTTAGACCCTTTTATTGAGTGGGTTTTGATATCGCCCACTGTTTGATGAACCAATCTGGTTTTAACGCAGATCGGACCGGAAAAATCAGGGCGGCAATTCTACGCGAATTTGCAGCCCTAATAAAGCCATTTCGTTTAATAAATGCGCAATTATTACATACGCGGGAAGCCGCCAGGACCACCCATGCCGCCCATACCACCTGGGCCACCGCCCATTCCTGGTGGAAGCATACCTTTCATACCACGCATCATTTTCGCCATACCGCCTTTGCCGCTGAACTTTTTCATCATTTTCGACATCTGTTTATGCTGTTTAAGCAGGCGGTTAACATCTTGCACCTGCGTACCCGAACCCATCGCAATACGCTTTTTGCGGGAACCAGAAATGATATCAGGCTTACGACGCTCCATCGGCGTCATAGAATTAATGATCGCTTCCATCTGGTGCATGCCTTTCTCGGCATTTGCAGCATCAGCCGCTTGCGCCAACTGCCCCATACCCGGCAGTTTATCCAACATGCCCATCATTCCGCCCATATTCTTCATCTGAGAGATCTGTTCACGGAAATCTTCTAGATCAAAACCTTTACCTTTTTTGATCTTCTTAGCGAATTTCTCTGCTTTCTGCTTATCGATCTTCTGCTCAGCTTCTTCGATAAGAGAAAGAACGTCACCCATACCTAAGATACGGGAAGCGATACGATCCGGATGGAATGGCTCTAAAGCGTCAACTTTTTCACCTACACCCAAGAACTTAATTGGCTTACCGGTGATCTGACGAACAGAAAGTGCCGCACCACCACGGGCATCACCATCCGTTTTAGTCAGAACCACACCGGTCAGCGGCAATACTTCATTAAACGCTTTGGCAGTATTAGCAGCATCCTGACCTGTCATCGCATCGACAACGAACAGAGTTTCGATAGGATTAACCGCTTCATGCAAACGTTTAATTTCACCCATCATATCCTCATCGACGTGCAAACGACCTGCAGTATCAAGAAGAACAACATCATGGTGCTGGATACGTGCATGGGCAATTGCAGCATTCGCGATATCAACTGGATCTTGTTCAGCCGTTGATGGGAAGAAATCAACCTGTACTTCACCCGCGAGGGTTTCTAGCTGTTTGATCGCGGCTGGACGATAGACGTCAGCAGAAACAACCAAAACCTTTTTCTTTTCACGCTCACGCAGGTGGCGACCAAGTTTAGCGACAGAGGTAGTTTTACCTGCACCTTGAAGACCCGCCATCATCACAACAGCAGGAGGCTTAGCTGCTAGGTTCAGCTGCTCATTAGCCTCACCCATAACCTTGACCATCTCTTCATTGACGATCTTCACGAAGACCTGACCCGGCGTCAGACTCTTAGTTACTTCGGTACCTACCGCGCGCTCTTTAACGCTGTTTACGAACTCTTTAACAACAGGCAGCGCCACGTCTGCTTCAAGCAGCGCCATACGCACTTCACGCAATGTGCCCTTAATATTGTCTTCTGTCAGTTTCGCCTGACCCGTGACTGAACGTAGCGTATGCGTAAGTCGTTCTGTTAAATTCTCAAACATGTCCTGCCCCACACTTCCTCTTCACAGACAGCCTTTAAAGGCCCATTAAATAGAGGAAATCGATAAACTTGGATTAATAATCGCAGTATTATAACGCACTCCAAGCATCCTTAGCAGCCCCTCTTCTTTTATCCTTCTTCTATCTGTGACAAACTAAGGCTCGATTTACACTCCACCCTGTAAACACTGTTCTCCAGGAACACTGGACAGAAGAGACGAAGATGTTATCCATTTCTACATTAATTGCCGTTCTGCTTTACTCAACCGCAGGTTTTTTACAATGGCAAATAATGCGCGGAGATCGCAAACAATCTCGCTCTATCAATCAGTTCTTAGGTCTTGCGGGGCTGGTAGCGCACACAGCTGCGATTTTTTTAGTTTTACACCAACCGGGCGGTATTAACCTCAGCCTATTTAGTGTTGGTTCACTGATTTCTTGGCTGGTAGCGGGTTTAGTATTACTCAGCAGCTTACGCCAGAGCATAGACAACCTATTTATTGCCGTATTCCCAATGGCAGCCATGACGGTATTAGCTACTTGGGTGGCAGGCGTAGGCGATGGCAAAGCCTACGATGCAGGATTAATCCTCCATATTCTGTTGTCTATCTTGGCTTACAGTATTTTCACTATAGCTACGATCCAAGCTATTTTGCTTTCACGCCAAGTTTCAGCACTTAAGCATCACCACACGCGCGGATTAGTGTCCTCACTACCACCATTACAAACAATGGAACGTCTATTGTTTGAGATGCTTTGGACAGGATTAACACTACTTACTGCAGCACTCATCACTGGATTTATATTCTTTGAAGACCTCTTTGCTCAGCATCTAGTGCATAAAACTGTACTTTCCCTGATCGCTTGGGGACTCTATGCCATCTTGTTATTTGGCCGAAATAGCTTTGGCTGGAGAATCAATGCAGCCATCCGCTGGACGATCACAAGCTTTGTGATTCTGGCGATCGGTTTCTTTGGCAGTAAAGCCGTAATGGAATGGTTTATCTGATATCCAGATAAAAGCACGCATTATTCGAGAGTATGGCTTGACACTCTAAGAGCCACATTTAAAAATATCCCTCCATTACTAATATAGGCATACCGTCTTGGAAGACGCATCGATAAGTTTTCTTTTGGGAGTCCTTGGCTTCCTGATTCTCTGTTCCGCTTTTTTCTCTAGTTCCGAAACAGGCATGATGTCGCTCAACCGATATCGCCTAAAACACTTAGTTAAGAAAAAGCACAGCGCCGCTATTCGCGTCAGCAAACTCCTTGCACGACCAGACCGTCTGATTGGCGTTATTCTGATCGGCAACAACTTTGTAAACATCCTTGCTTCGGCTATTGCCACTGTCATCTGTGTTCGCCTATGGGGTGACGCCGGTATTATGGTTGCCACCTTTGGCTTGACTGTATTGATCCTTATCTTTGCAGAAGTATCTCCAAAGACGATGGCTGCAATTCATCCTGAGAAGATAGCTTTTCCTGCTTCTTTAGTTCTGGCGCCGCTATTAAAACTGATCTATCCGCTTGTATGGATCATCAACGGTATTACTAACAACTTCCTTAAGCTTTTTGGTGTAAATGTAACCGGTGATAACAATCATCACCTCAGCACTGAAGAGCTGCGCACGCTGGTACACGAGGCAGGCGCACTACTTCCGCAAAACAACCAGAACATGCTACTTGGTGTTTTAGAACTATCAGAAGTAACTGTTAATGATGTCATGGTGCCACGTAACGAGGTGCTGGGCATCGATCTAGATGATGACCTTGATACGATTATCGCGCAGTTAAGCCGTACCGAGCATACTCGCCTACCAGTCTATCAAGGTGAGCTGAACAAGGTTGTTGGCCTACTGCACATGCGCAACCTAGCGCAGGTTTTCCACAGTGGCACAGTAACTAAGGCGGCGATCCTTCAAGTAATCAGAGAGCCTTACTTTATTCCGGAAAGCACCCCTTTGCAGACGCAACTACTGCATTTCCAATCTCAAAACCGCCGTATCGGTATGGTTGTTGATGAGTATGGTGACGTACAAGGCATTGTGACGCTGGAAGACATCCTAGAAGAGATTGTGGGTGAATTGTCGTCGAACAACAAAGAAGCAGATCAAGATATCTTTTTACAGGAAGACGGAAGCTACTTTGTTGATGGCACGGCTTATATCCGTGATGTAAACAAAGCTCTGGATTGGGAACTACCAACTGATGGCCCGAAAACTATGAACGGCCTGATTACAGAAACATTGGAATCAATTCCTGATGCTAACGTTTGCCTGCAGTTGGAACACTACCGCATAGAAACACTACAAGTCAGCGACAATGTGATTAAAACCGCTCGCATTATCGCCCTACCTAAACCGGTAGAAGAATAGAGTTCAGAAGACCGACTCCCTTGGTAACTGTTTTACTAAAGGGAGTCATTTATCCGAGCGTCTAACTAAGTTTGGATTGAACGCTATCAACCTTATCCTGCATCGTTTGCTCTCTATCTGTACGCGTACCTAAGCGCATTGAAGTCGTTATTCTCGGCGCGCCCATCTCATGTACAACTTCATGACATTGTTTCACCGCCAACATCACCTCATCCCAGTCACCTTCCACATTAGTGCCATACGCATGCATCTGGTGACTTAGACCTGCCTCGTCAAAAACCTTCTGGCAAGCCGCCACATATTCAGATACTGAGACACCGACACCTAAAGGGACGATGCAGATATCAATCATAACCTTCATGTGGAATTACTCCGGCAACTGACCTTGCTCACGCAACTTAATCTTTTCCCAAACAGCGCGCTTTTCGTCATTTGAATAAACACCCCATTCAGCAATCTCGATACCACTTCGCTGACAGGCGATACATAAGTCATTTTCATCAAGCGCACAAACACCTACACAAGGGTTTGGCACAGGTTTGTTCTCTTGCTCGGTCATACTTCTACTTCTGAACGGTTAATTCTTTCTTAAATCGACGCATATTTTCGACGTAGTGAAGCGCATTCTGCCGAATGCCTTCCACCTGCTCGTCACTCAACGTACGTTTGATAACAGCAGGCGAGCCCACTACAAGCGAGTTATCCGGTATTTCCATCCCCTCCGGTACCAATGTTTTAGCACCGATCAAGCAACCTTTACCAATTTTGGCTCCGTTTAAGATAACGGCACCGATACCGATAAGCGAGCCATCACCCACTTCACAGCCATGAAGCATCGCCATATGCCCAACAGTCACATCACATCCTATGCTCATCGGGAAGCCACTATCGGTATGCAACACCGAACCATCCTGAATATTACTTCCTTCGCCAATAACTATCGGATCGTTATCGCCACGGATAACAACGTTAAACCAGATAGAAGCACGATCATGCAGCTCTACATTGCCGATAACAGTCGCGTTATCCGCAACAAAGTGCTCTTCACCCACTAACGAAACAGCTTGCTCACCTAACGAATACAACATAGTCCCCCTCAAGACCCACTGGTGAAATGACGAACCTTATGTTCGGGCCGAGGCTTCATTGGAATGTTAGCCCCACAGCCTTCATTTAATAACTCTGCCAACACGTAGGCAGTTAAACCCCAAATTATATGACCATTAAACTCCCATGCTGGAACATAGATACTTTGATTTTTAAAACGTATCTCATCCGTTGCATAACGATTATCCGCAAGAAAAAAACTCAACGGCACAGTAAATATCTCATCGAGTTCAGCGGAATTTGCAGTAAATTCAATATCTGACGGAATCACGCCTACCCAGGGGGTCACCTGCAAGCCATGTTTAGATCTCACCTGCCCCAATTGCCCAATTACATCAACATGCTCAGGCGCTAAACCAATCTCTTCTTCAGCCTCACGCAAGGCGGTAAAAAGCAGATCCGTATCAGTATCATCATATTTACCGCCTGGGAATGCTATTTCGCCACTATGAGATGACAGGGTTGCCGAGCGTTTGGTCAACACAACATGAGGATCGTCATGATCGGTCAAAGCGATCAAAACACTGGCTTTAGGCGATGTGTCTGGCAAGCTGCGTGGTTCAAACCCCACTAAGCGCTCGCGGATAATTGTGAGCATAAGCGTATCTTTTAAAAATGAAGCTCTGCTTAGATTAAAAATTATTTTATAGCTTAATAGTAACAGAGCTATTGAGTGAACAGCCAAGAGAAACTTGGCTCTCGCTTTTTAACCTCATGGTGATAATCTAGGCTACTCATGCATTTCTTGCCTTTAGATAGACGGACTAACCTAGGTTAATTGAATGAACTACTGCCCAAACTGCGCCGGCACACTTACTTTCAGCGTTCCTGAAGGGGATCACCTTCCTAGGCATATCTGTAACAACTGCAACACTATCCATTACTCAAACCCAAAGGTCATTACCGGTTGCGTGCCGATCTACCAAGATAAAGTCCTACTGTGCAGACGTGCCATTGAGCCTCGCAAAGGCTTTTGGACCTTGCCTGCTGGTTTTATGGAGAACAATGAGTCCACTTTAGAAGGCGCTATGAGAGAGACTCGTGAAGAGGCAAATGCTGAAGTTAAGATTAGTCACCTCTATACAATCACTTCGATCGTGCATGTAAATCAGGTACAGATGCTCTATCTAGCTTATATGGACAAACCGGAGTATTCGATCAGTTCAGAATCATTGGAAGTTGAACTGTTTAGTGAAGAAGAGATCCCTTGGGATGAGCTTGCCTTCCCAACCATCAAGAAGGCACTAACTTATTACTTTGCCGATCGTAAAAACAACCACTTTCCTTTACGTGAAAATGTTGTAAACCGCTCTATGCAGCAGCCCAAAGAAGCGGTTTAACACGACCTAATTTCTAACTAAAATAACGCTCAGTTACTGCATCGGCAGGGATCGGCTTCTCGTAGTAGTAACCTTGCCCTTCCATACAGCCTGCCTGAGCGAGGAACTCAGCCTGCTCGGCTGTTTCAATACCTTCCGCAACTGTAATCAAGCCAAAGTGACTCGCCACATCGATAATTGCAGCACTAATTGCAGCATCATCAGGGTTACCTGGCAGATCATCAATAAAGGCACGGTCAATCTTCAGCTGATCTAGATTAAAACGTTTCAGATACGCCATACTGGAGTATCCCGTACCGAAATCATCCAATGACAGCTGTACACCTAGCGCTTTGAGGTCGTGTAACAACTGCAAAGTTTTATCCTGATCATGCATCAAAGTACTTTCTGTGATTTCTAGCACCAATGAAGCAGACTCAATCCCCGACTGCATTAATGCTTCCTTCACTTCTTCCACCAATTCAGGTCTAAATTGACGGACAGAAACGTTCACAGACATGGTAAACGGCTGATCAGATTGTTTACCCCACTCAGCCGCTTGCTGACAAGCCTGCTGTAACACCCATCCCCCGATTGGCAGGATCAAGCCGGTTTCTTCAGCCAGAGGAATAAAGTTATTCGGTGGCACCAAACCAAGATTTGGATGCTGCCAACGAATCAACGCCTCGCAACCTGCTAAAGATCCATCGGATAGGTTCACTTGCGGTTGGTAATAAAGCTCAAACTCTTGATGCTCAATCGCCTTACGCAGTGCAATCTCAACCTGCAGACGCTCTGAAGCACGTCGATTCATTTCAGCAGTGTAGAACTGATAGTTATTGCGCCCCTGATTCTTAGCAAAGTGCACAGCGGCATCAGCGTTACGCAGCAACTGATCGAAATCATCACCATCATCAGGGAAAACTGAGATACCGATACTTGGTGTAATCATCAAATGACTATCACTTTGCAACGGTTCAGAGACTCGGTGAATAATACGCTCACATAAGTTAGCGGCCTGCTCTAAATGCTTCAAATTAGGCAAAAGAACACTGAACTCATCGCCACCTAAGCGGCTCACTGTATCTTCTTCACGTACCTCATGCTGGATGCGCTCAGCGACCATCTGCAGAATCTCATCACCAAAGCGGTGACCAAGACTGTCATTGATATTTTTGAAGTTATCTAAGTCGATATACAGAAGCGCAAAGCGCTGCTTGGTCGCCCTACAACTAAGGGAGATGGTTTGATCAACCTTATAGCCAAGCAGACGTCGATTAGGCAGGTTGGTCAAAGAATCGTAGTCAGATAGATAACGTAGTTTATCTTCTACTTCTTTACGCTCCGTCAGGTCAGTAATGGCAGCGATATAATTCTGAACTTCACCTTGTTCATTGTGCGATGCACGAATAGAGAGCCATTGCGGGAAAATTTCGCCATTCTTACGGCGGTTCCAAATATCACCACCCCAAGCACCTTTGGCATTAATTTCATCCCACATATCCTTGTAGAAATCAGCACTGTGCTGGCCCGATTGCAGCAAGCGCGGGTTTCGCCCCACCACCTCATCAGCGGAATACCCTGTGATTTCGACAAAGGCATCATTCACAGCTAGCAGACGGCAATCAGCATCCGTTACCATAATGCCTTCACTGGCGTTATCGAACACTCGTGAAGCTAAAAGAAGAGCATTTTGTTTATTTTCAATCTCGCTCTGATATTTACCAAATTGACGGTTCAACCAACCAGAAAAAACAAACGTCAGCGATAGGGTGGCACAGGTTGCTAAAAACAGAAATGCATAGATCTGAGCACGATCCTCACGCATGGTCTTTTCAACCATCTCTTTCTGCTTTTGCATCAATTTTTTAATATCATCAGGATAGAAACCACCAACCAAGACCCAGCCTAAATCCGGCACAGTTTCTACTAACGATATTTTGGGATGTGGTCCTTCGCCGTTAGGGTAATACCACTCATATTCGATGAAACCACCACCGCTTTTAGCCGTTTCATAGATAAGATCGAGCACCTTGCGCTCTTTCTTACTTATTTTGGTGTTGGGGTTGTCCCCTGTCAGAGAGCTGACACCCGCAGTCGAGAGCAGATTGCCCTCTGTATCAAACACAGCCAAATAGCCATTTTCGCCGAAACGGATCGTCTCCAAACGCTTTAACGCCTGTTCTTTCAGATCATTCTCTATTTGGTAAAGATAATCGCCCGCACCAATAATCCAGCGATAGGGCTCAAACGCTTTCACAAACGCGATCTTTTCAGTCATCTGAGTTTGGTCGTGCGGTGGATACCAACGATATCGAGAGAACCCTTCCTTTTCAGGATTCTCAACCGCATCCAACAAACCACGCATGATGAAATGCCCGGTATCGTCCTGATTATCATACAGAGACTGCCCCTCAACTCCGGGGGAAGTCGGCAATAGAATGCAGATACCTTGGTCGTCGTCGATAAAGATATAACCACGACCATTAAAAAAACGTAGATCACGCAAACTCTCTCGAATAAGCGCTTTAACTTCCGTTTCTGGTCTTAGCGGAGATTCACGATCGTAGATGGTTTGCGCGATGGTATGCGCTTTAAGGACTTCTTCACGAGATTTTTGCTTCAGAATGGCTTCTGCCTGAGCCACCATATACTGGATATAGTCTTTTGCACCATCAATCTCAGTGATCAGATGCTCTCGCCCTTTGTCCATAAACTCCTTTTCTAAGGAAGCTAGGCGATGTTCACTATCTCGTTGGTTTTTGTATAAAAAATGCGTAGCAACGGCTGCTAATAGCATTACTGCTATGGCAACTGAGCCCCAAAGAAGGTAACGCGGCAGAGCACCTACATTAGTCGGTGTCATAGAGACAGAACTCTATAATTGAAACGATGGATAGAAACCGCATCTACTTTTCCATCGCGATAAAGCCGATTGGCTGCGCACATCTAATAATTGGCCCAATACAAACAAAAAGAACCGACATAAAACTGTAACATAATTTGTCAACAAACAGACCATTCATCCGGTCAAAAATTTGATCTAGGTCAAACTACCATAATTTATAGCACCCTACAAAGAACAGGGACTTAAATTTGGACCAGTACAGATGTGGATTAACGCAGCGTTATCTTGGCATTTATCTCATCCAAATAGCGTCGGTAATCGGGGCTATCGGTGCGGCTATAATTCAGGTTTCTGAATAGTCCTGTGAGGGTTACAAAAAAATCCCTAACCTCAGATTTATCCTTAAAGTCATGCGTCGATGTCAGTACTGTTCTTAATAGAGTAAACAACGCCTGCTGGCGCTCGATGGGAGCCGATATATCGACATCATCAAAAGCATCCTGCTGCAAATAAACCTGATCTAAACAGATAGATTTGTGATAGAGAATATAATCCTGCAGGGTAACACCCTCTTCGCCGGTTACCTGCATCATCTGCTGCACCGCCTCACCTTGATCGAGCAACTGCTTCATCTCTTTCACCTGAGACACCCACTCTTCGCCTAAATGCTCGGCATACCAATCGGCAAGTTGGTCTAAATAGCGCGACCATGAAATCAACGGATCTACAGCAGGATAGGCACGCTTATATGCGCGTTCGGCACTCAAACCTAAAAAGGTCTTCACTGTACGCAAGGTTGATTGGGTAACCGGCTCTTCAAAATTACCTCCAGCAGGAGAGACAGTGCCAATCAGAGTAAGACTCCCCATTTCTCCGGCATTGTTTTCAATCAAACCCGCACGCTCATAAAGCGCCCGCACAGCAGAATCCAAGTAGGCTGGAAAAGCTTCCTCTCCCGGAATCTCCTCTAAACGCCCCGAGGTTTCTCGCATCGCCTGAGCCCAACGCGAAGTAGAGTCGGCAATCAGCAGCACGTTATAACCCATCTGACGATAGTATTCAGAGATGGTGATCCCGGTGTAGATCGATGCTTCACGCGCTGCCACCGGCATGGATGAGGTATTGCAGATAATCACAGTACGATCCATTAAGGTCCCACCTTTCGGATCTGGCATATTTGGAAACTCAGTGATCGTTTCCACCACCTCCCCGGCGCGTTCACCACAGGCCACAATCACTACGATATCGACATCAGAAAAACGAGATATCAAACCTTGCAACACTGTTTTACCTGCACCGAACGGTCCCGGAATACATGCGGTTCCACCACGAGCAACAGGAAAAAAAGTATCGATAAGCCGAATAGAAGTAAGCAGCGGTTCTTGTGGATAATGCCGTTTACTTTTCCCCGACCTAAGTAAAGGCTCACTCACCGGCACACGCACTGGCCACTTCTGCTGCATAGTGACCTCAATCTCATCTCCGTGCTCAAGACGGAGACGTGCCACTGGCGTTGTGACCGTGAAACTCCCCTCCTGAATCCAGCTGATCTCTGCCTCACCGTAGAGGTTAAACGGTGCCATTATCCGATGTTTAAATCGCCCCTCTTGAACATTGCCAATCAGATCACCGGCTTTAACACGATCGCCAACTTTAATACTGGGCTGGAAAGCCCAGTGCTGTTGTTGATCAATCCCTTCAACTTCTAACCCTCGAGGAAGAAAGAAGCCATTCTGCGATGCAATGATCTCTAGAGGGTTCTGCAAACCATCGAAAACCTGCCCCAACAAACCAGGCCCAAGAGCTACCGAAAGCATATCGCCACTTTGCCTAACAGGGTCCCCAACAGCTACACCGCGGGTATTTTCAAATACCTGAACATCTGCCTCTCCATGACGCACCCGAAGCACTTCCGCCTGCAAATACTCCTGCCGTCCATCCATAGCGGTCCGAACAGGGCAGATATATACCACCTCATTTTTCAGAATCGGATAAAACACACCCTCGTCACTTTTACCCAGTTCGATGGTGACAATGTCATCTCGTACTGCAACTACCTGAGCTGTAATCTTTTGATCCACTAGACCTCCCCCTGAGCTAACTGTTGCTCTAGGCCTGTAATTTCCAATAACTGTAAATTTGCCCGCTTAAATTCGGTCAAGGCAGCTTCTGCCTCATAATTCAGATGGCGTTCGGCAATGACCCAACGCAACACAAAACATGCTAGCGCCTCGAAGTTAAACCTATGTTGTTTCTCACAAAACGCTAGGTCCTGCCACAACCACTGATTTAAGGTTTGCTCCACCAGTAATGCATCCTCTTTCGCTAAAACACGCTGCAAAGGCTGTAGCTCTGGACACACTTCCTCTAAGCCAAATCCGGGTTCAAACCAATGTTTTCGAATACGTGGCAACCATCGACCTACGCCATAAAACAACGCTGAGTTTTCCATACCCGCTGAACGACTACGAAGTGCAGCCATCAACGTTCGCAGCTCCAAATGGAAAAGAATACGCTGACGCAGGGCTTCGCTATTCACCTGATTAAGTTGATCGGTCCACTGCTGCACAACCTCTCTATCCGTCGATCCTCGTAACACCTTCTCATCGGGATAATAAAGATGCTCAATCAAAGCTAGCTGCTGTCTATCAGCATCGGTCAGCATGGTTAAACGCTGATCCAATGCTATACGCGATAGCGGCATCTGCTTACACTGCTCTAGATCAGGTAGCCAAGGGAGCGCTGTGATTAAGGTGTAATAGTCGGACACTAGCGAATCACTCCCTCAATGATCGCTCTGAAGCGAGGCTGAAGATGCTTTAACAACAGCTTAGAGATAGCTTCACTACTGAGATCCACTTCCACTTCCTCCCCTTGCAAACGAACACGAATCCCTTTGCCTTGGTGAAGATCAAAACTAACTCCATCTCGCATCTGTTCAGCTGCAAGTGATTGCACAAACTGGCTCAACTTGCCTTCGCGGTACTCTTTAGGATTACGGCGCAACTCATCCAAGCCGATGTAATCATCCGGCAGAAGCAGCTCTATTTCCTCAGCATCAGCGATGCCATGATCGTGGCTTGCCTTAGCCACCAGCGACAGAATTAAGCTACGCATAAATTCAGCATTATCCATCTGCTGCGCAACCAAACGCTCCACTTGATCGGTAAAAGAATGAGATAGGGTTTCTCGAACTTCCAGATGCATATCACGCGCTGCGATCTTTAACGCATCTTCACCAGATTGCTGAAGTTTTTCCGCTTCTTTGCGTGCCTTACTGACGATCTGCTCCGCTTCTTGCTTCGCTTGCGATAGCAACCAATCCGCACGATGTTCTGCTTCCTCAACCAAGGCTTCAGCTTCATGCTGACCTTTTTCAACACCCTGCTGACGTAACTTCTCGATCAGCTCTTCAACGCCTGAAGACGCATGAGTTTTATGTTCATTACTCATCAGCAATCTCCCCCTTATAAAGGCACGCCTGCACTAATTACCAGTGCAAAGATAAAGGCAAATACTGCAAAGCCCTCTACAATCGCAGCCGGAGCTAACGACATGCCAAAGATCTCAGGACGGATTTTGGAAACATTGATTGCGGAAGCGCAACAACGCCCCTGCCATGCTGCGCTAAATAGAAGCGCTAAACCACACAACAAACCAATGGCAGCTAAGCCCGGTGCGTTATCGATCGTAATTTCTCGATTCAACGCAAACATAACCACGATGCCGTATATAGATTGCGACGACGGCATTGCAGCCACCCCAATATAACGACCATGACCTATTTCGGTTTCTAACAATGCACCACAGGCAGCTTGCCCCGCCTGCGCACAACCAATCATGCTACCGATTGCACCTAACGCCATTGGGCCGTATAGACCAGCCCAACCCAAAGCAATAATCAGGTTATCCAAGGTGAAACCTCCCGTTTAGCAAACGGCTGAAAGGCATAGCCCTCATCCGCCAGACTCCAGTTATAAAATTCGATTAAATTCAGACGCAAACCGTGAATCACACCACTGATCACGGTAAGTACGAAATTAAGAAGATGGCCTACAAGTAAGATAAGCACTTTAAATAACAAGCCAATCGCAGGCAGCGCAGCTGCGACATCTACCGCGAGTTGATTAAAGGTCATCGCCAACGAAGCACTGGCCAACCCCAAAGCAAACAGACGCAGATAGCTCAGAACATCACCAAATATTTTGGTTATCCCTGCAAGGGCCAAAACACCATCGAAGAGCCGACCCACACTCCATTCTGACTTTTCACTAGAGAAAAGAAGCACTAGTGACAGACAAACCGCCAATAACAGCCAATGAAAAACCTCAAAACCAACAATCCATCCCCATAGCGCCACAGAAACCGAACCTGCCCAACCTAATGCCGCATACCTTCGAGTACTGCCCCGTCTGACCCAAGCCATCATCAGGTTAGCTAAAATAAGGTGTACAGCCCCTACGGATATTGAGAGCAACATCATGCTGTCAAAGTCATTTAGATCCATCAGTTTGAAACCCTGCAGCCACGCAAAGGGGGCTTGGGCACCGAAGTAGCTCCCCACCAACACACCCCAAACAAACCCTGCTACAGAAAGCGCTGCACCCATAGCACGCAAACGCAGCCCCGTTTCTGAGCGCCCCATATCTCGCCAGTAAAACAGCAAAATCGCAGCCAACAACAGCGAGTAGCCTGCATCGGACATGATCAACGAAAAGAAGCTCACAAAGGAAAATAACACCACGCGCGAAGGGTCCCAACTGCGGTAGCCAGGCATCTGGAAGAAATGCACCACCTCTTCACCACCAGCAACAGAGGTTGGATTCTGTAAAAGTGTCGGAGGCAGCTCATCAGGCTTAGGAGCTTCGAGCTGTAACACCATACTTTGCTGATCAGCAAAGCACTGTAACGACTCTATGCTGTCCTCAGCGACCCAGCCCTGAATAGCAAAAATTTCATCACGATCTAAAGTCTGATCTGATACTTCAGCTAGCTGAGCATCATCCTCGGTACCCGCAATGGATCGCTGCAGAAGATAGATCCACCGTGTAAGCGCCTCGCGTTCGGCCTCAACCGTTTCTAGCTCGACCTCGATATCTTCCAACTCACGTTGCAACTGTTCGAGCGGAATAGCACCTGTATGAGTGCGGGTGACTGGCATAGCGTTTAACGGCGGCTCTGTTTCTGAAATAACCGTGATATAGCTATAGCGATTATCTCGATGAACCCTTTGCCAAGGCAGCTCCGTTTTCTCTACCTCTTTCATCTTGTAGTTAGGTACAAGATAAAACCACAAACGGCGGCCGTATAACTCACCTTCCTCGGGCAAGATAAAACTACCCCAAGGCTTGAGATCCTTTATACGTTTGCGCAAAAAATCATGCCGTTCCACCAGCTTAAGCCGCAAACTACGGTTTTGATCAACTTTGTCTGTAACCTCCAGCAGATCAAAATGACGTTCACTGACTACCTGCTTGCGCTTTTGCTTAGAGTTCAGAAGATAGTGCAACACGCCATGGAGCTGTTCAGGGCTCACTTGATGCTCTAGCTTCACTTGAGATTTTTTAGGCGCGACCAAAGGAATAACATGCATTACCCCCAAGGCTTGCAAAGCATCGAGAATAGATGCCTTTTCCTCCGTTAAGCCAACTAAGGTCGCTTTCTTAAGAGACTGAATACTCATAACTGCAGCCTCCGACGTTTGTTCTTCGCAATCTTGGCACGTACAACACCCGCCCGTTCTGCATCAGATAAAGCGATACGGATCTTGCGGATATTTTTTTCAGTCTGAGGAATCAAAACCTTATCGAATAAATTTAAGCGCTGGGTCGTTTTCTGCAGTCCAGTTTCCAATATCTGTAGGCGTTGTTGGTAGATCCTGATCTCTACTTCCAGCCGTAACGCTTGCTCCTGCAGTAACAAAACTGTATCGACCCAATGAGGCAAGACCAAACGAGAGTATTCAGATAGCTCAACCTTAAACTCAGCTAGTTCAGGCAGCTCTAGTCCGACTAAATTGCTGTACTTCACTTCAACCTTTTGGACCTGTAGCAACTGGCTAAGCTCGATCTCCGCACCCGCCAGCATTGGCAGTTTCTCAGATACACAAAGGTAGAGATCTTGTAGCTTTAGCTGGTTAGCTTGTAGAAGCTGCTGGGTTTCTTGTCTCGCAGCGAGAAGCTGTTTTCGCTTTAAATCTAAGGCGGGCACGAACTGACGAAACGCTTTTAAGCGTCCGCCCTCGCGATTTAATGTGGTCTTATTGAGTGCTAGCTTCGCCACAATTCATCCCTAAGCCTTAGCTAAATTTTGCGCTGGAAAATATTTATCCACCAACGCCTGCTTCATCAACAATTCTTGCGGCTCGAAACATTCAGCCAGTGTCAGCCAGCACTGATCTAATGCTTGCTCTAACGGCATAGTGACATGTATATCCATAAACCGATCTCGGAACAGCTCACCAAATTTAAGTAAGCGCTCATCATACTCACTGAGCTCAAACGACATCGCTTGTTTCTGCGCTGCATCTTGGGATTCCGCATACAAGCGCACCATAGTGTTCATAATCTGACTATGATCTTCTCGGGTGACTTTACCGATCACGTGCTGCTTTAAGCGCGATAGGGAACCGAACGGATCAATAACCCCATCGTGCAGATAGAACTGACCTTCGGTGATATAGCCGGTGTTATCAGGTACAGGGTGAGTCACATCGTCACCCGGCATTGTTGTAACCGACAAAATGGTTACAGAACCTGCACCTTTGTAATCGCAGGCTTTTTCATATCGGCGCGCTAATTGTGAATAGAGATCCCCGATGTAGCCTCGATTTGAGGGTACATGCTCCATAGAGATGCCCACCTCTTTAAGCGCGTCGGCGTAAGCGGTCATATCAGTGAGCAGTACCAGTACCCGCTTGCCCTCTTCAACGGCAAAGCGTTCGGCCACCGCTAACGCCATATCCGGAACCAACAAGCCTTCTACGGTAGGGTCAGATCCCTGATGAACAAACATCACCGTTCGCGCTAACACACCGGCCTCTTCAAATGCCTGCCTGAAGAAGTGGTAATCATCGAACACCAGACCTATACCACCAAAGACCACTACATCGGCATCCGCATGGGTGCCAATCTGCGCTAGCAGCTGGTTATAAGGCTCGCCAGCCACGGAGAAAACAGGGATTTTTTGACTCTCAACTAGACAATTAAATACATCAATCATCGGCACGTCGGTGCGAATCATATGCGAGGCTAAAACACGTCTAGCCGGATTGACCGTGGGCCCATCGATCTCAATTTTGGGCTCTTCTGTGAGCATCGGCCCGTTGTCGATAGCTCGACCCGTTCCTGAGAAAGAGCGTCCAAGAATATTAGGAGAAAAAGTGACTTCCATGGAACGACCAAGGAAGCGAACCACCGAATGAGTTGAGAGGCCTTTAGTGCCTGTGAAGACCTGAAGCGAGACTTCTTCACGATCGAGCAAAATGACTTGGGCCAAATTGGCTTCAGCACCGTCAAGTCTGTCATTTTCGATTAAAGCTAGATCACCAAAACAGATAGACGAAGCGCCATCTGTTAACGGTACATGTACTTTAACTATGTCACCAACAATCTCCAGAATACGAGAGTAACGTACCAATAACTGCGTCACTTCTACCTCCCTGTCATTCGGTTACAACTTTAAAATTCTTCTAAGCGCCAAACATCGTAGGCTGGCTCTTCGTAAGGGTGAGACGATTTCATTGCATCAACGGCCTGACGTATCAGCTCATCGCTACAAACCAGTTCAACTTTCCACTCATCAACCGTCTCTACATTACCTTGCTGCCCTATATGCGGATCACTACCTTCCAAAGGGCGAAACTGCCCCTGACCCAGCACCTGCCAACAGCAACAATCGTAGTTACCAATTCGTCCTGCACCTGTAGCGAACACAGCTGCTTTAACTTGTTCCAAATTTTCATCGGGAACAAAGAAACTTAGTTTATACACCGAAGTTTTACCGTTTTATTTAACTGTTCAACCATATTAGGTATCTGCTCAGATATACAATCCGATATAGGCGCCATAGTCTCAGTTTGACCTAGCTGAACCAGAAACAAACTGATCTGCGGCAAAGGTTGTTCGAGTTTAAGCAACAACTGCCAACTCTCTGAGATACCCAAAGTATGACTACTAACTGGCGCATTTTGCATATGCAAAAACCCAGACCCATCCTCAATATACCTGTACTCACCCGATTTTTGCTCCATTTCACAGGCATCAATCACAATAACCTGATCAAACTGAGGCAATAGCGTCACTAAAGAGTGGGCAGGGCTGGTTAATTTCTCGCAGACCACAGATTCAGGGAGTAAACCTTGCAGGGCATCCACCAGCACCCAACCGATTTGATCATCCCCATGGGAAGAGCCCAAACCAAAAATTGCTAACTTCAAGGCTTACGCTCCGTAGTTAACTTTAGAAAGTGAGTTGCGCAGGAGATACAAGGGTCATAATTACGAATCACTTTTTCGCTATGTAAGCGCAAAAGATCATCGGGTTGATCCAAGCCAAATTCACTCAGGGAATAAAGCAGATCTTGCTCGATACGTGCTTGGTTTTGGCTCGTTGGCGGGACAATTTTCGCTTCTGTAATTAAGCCAGCCTCATTGACTGTATATCGGTGCCAGAGCATACCTCGAGGCGCTTCACTCCAACCGTATCCAGTGCCTGCTCGTGGACTAACCTCAACCGCACTTTTTTCAGGTGACTCATACGCTTCCAACAACTTAATCGCTTCATCCAAAGCAAAACAGATCTCCACACCACGCGCCAACATGCTGTGGAACATATTTTGACTTGGAAAAGGGTTACCCAATTTACAAAGTAGCTTTTGTAGAAAATCAGGTAGCTGTTGATGATTCAGATTGATCCTTGCCAGAGGGCCTACCAGATAGTCCTGGCCATTGAGATGACTCCACAGCGCCGTCGAGTGTGGCGACTGGCTCTCAGCAAAGTAGGTTTCATAGTCGTCCTCAGTGATATTCAATCCTGAGCTACTAACGAGACGACCTTCTCCAAGCGGATAGCCATTCGCTGTTAGCGAGACTGAATTAAAAGCCTGTCGATGATCAGGAATCTCAACCTCCGCTAACCATTCAACCATCGCAACGGCTTGAGGCAATATTTCCTGCAGGCTCTGCTTGAGTTCGAGGGCTTCGGATATTGAAGGCGCTTTATGAAAACCACCCACTTTAATGCCGACAGGATGCACAGAACGCCCACCCAAGAAGCGCATGATTCGGTTACCCGCATCTTGAATAGCAAAACCTCTTCGAACTTCATCGGGGTATTCCCCTGCGAGCTCCAACGCCGAGTTATGGCCAAAATAATCTGGCAACGCTAGCAAATGGATATGCAGACCATGACTTTGCAGCCACTCGCCTAAATAGAGCAAACGCCGCATATCCTTGATCCATGGAGTTAGCTGAACCTGAAACAGAGATTCCAACGCATTCACTGCACTGACTTGATACGCCACAGGACAGATCCCACAGATACGCGCCACAATGTCTGGAACTTCGGAAAAGTGCCGCCCTTCTAGAAACTTCTCAAAAAATCGTGGCGGCTCATAAATTTTGAACTGCAGTTGCTGCAATCTACCTTGCTCAATCTTGAGATGGAGTGCCCCCTCACCCTCAACACGGGCAAGTGAGGGCACATCAATCTGAATCTTTCGCTTAGTCATTCAGCTCTCCATTACCACCTTTAGGGAAAGGACTGGGGTCAGGATGAATCAATTGAAAGCGTCGACTAACTTCTTCATCAACAAGGCCTAAACCTGATAAACGACGTGCCAACGCTGCATGATGAGACAACTCTGCATCGCCATAGCAGCCATAGCATGCCCGACCAAATTTAGGACACAAAGCTCCGCACCCCAATCTTGTTACTGGCCCCATACAGGGCTCTCCAGCAGTGACTAAAGTGCAGACCTGACCTGAGCGTTTACACTCAACACAGAGCTTTTCGCGCTCATCCTGAGGCATCACGTCTTCAAGCATTAAGCTGATCGCCGTTGAGATTTGGCGACTATTGATCGGGCAACCCCAGAGTTCAAAATCAACTTTAACGTGATCTTTGATCGGCTCTGATCTATCCAAACTGTCGATAAATTCAGGCTGTGGATAAATAGCCCCCGGCCAAGTTTCTGGTGCATCCGCTAAGTTCTTTAATGCTTGAATCCCACCAGAAGTGGCGCAGGCTCCCATGGTAATAAGATAACGACTGTTCTTACGTATCTGTTGGATTCGCTGAGTATCATGTTGAGTCACAATACTGCCTTCGATAAAGGCAATATCGACCTCTGCGTTTTCATCCAAAACACCAGCTTCCGCAAAGTGCTTAATCTCAACGCGAGTAGCTAAAGTCACCAGCGCCTCACCCATATTAAGAAGAGCGAGCTGGCAACCATCACAGGAACTAAACTTATGCACAGCAATACTCGGTTTAGAGTTCATCACACGCCCTCCATACCTAAACGATCACGTACAGCAGGGTAAGAAAATACTGGACCATCCTTGCAGATAAAATCAGCCCCAAACTGGCAATGGCCACAATGCCCCATGGCACACTGCATATTGCGCTCTAAGCTAAGATAGATCTGAGCTGGATCTATCCCTAAACCAATAAGCTTTTCCGCTGCAGCATGCATCATCCCCTCAGGCCCACAAATCATCGCCAATGCATTACTGGGATCAACCGTCACTTGATCAATTAGTTCGGTGATACGCCCTTTATGGAATGGCCACGCCGGTCCTGATTCATCCGCAGCAAGAAACACCTCTACATTCTCAAACTGACGCCATAGATCGTAGCGCTCACTCCAGATAAGATCATTGCTGTGCTTAACGCCTTGAACAATACTCAAGCGTCGATAATGATCTCGCCTTTTCAGCGCATAATTGATTGCTGCTACGACCGGCGCACAACCCAATCCACCGGTAACGATCAGAAGGTCCTTATTTTTGGCGTCCGGCAGAGGCCAACCTCGACCAAATGGACCTCTTAGACCGATTTGATCTCCCTGTTTTAATTTCGCTAAGCCTTCAGTAACACGCCCTACGATCCTGATAGTGTGATCAATTACGCCTTCATCCTTAGGATCAGAAACGATCGAGATAGGCACCTCACCCACACCGAAAAGGTAAAGCATATTGAACTGCCCCGGCTTAAACTCATAGGCCTCTCGCTCTGCGAGGTCAGCCAACTGCAAACGAAGCGTAAAGATCGTCTTAGATTCAGCAATCACCTCAGTAACAGTTGCAACCAAAGGTTTCTGACAGAAAACACTCATTCTTTGTCTCCTGTTATCAGGTTTGCTTCTGCTACAAAATCTATCTCTGCAGGGCACCAAGTCATACAGCGCCCGCAGCCAGTACAACCTGAGCGGCCATATTGGGTCTGCCAAGTATCTAGCTTATGGGTCATCCATTGCTGATAGCGCTGCTTAACAGTTTGTCGAACTTGAAATCCAGCAAGCTGGCCATGAGATTCTCCAAAACAGCTATCCCACTCTCTGACGTGCTCGCTCTCAGCACCATTAAGCTGTGGCTCTTCATGCTGTCGATGACAGAAACAGGTGGGGCAAACCATAGTGCAGTTACCACAAGCAAGGCAGCGCTCGGCAACATCATCCCATTGCAGATGATCTCTTCGGCTTTGCAGATCATCTTTAGCAATAAGGTTGAGGGATCGGGTTTGTTGATTAGCAGCCGTTTGAATCTGTTCCTTGGCCATATCGGTCATCGCTTCAGTCACTTCGTGTAGCGGCAACTGATCGATGATAGCCGAACCTTTATCCGAGCCCGATTGAATAAGAAAACCGTCGTCCAATTCAGTTAGCAGGATGTCATATCCTTGCTTAACCTCAGGGCCGTCACCGGTAGAAGCGCAGAAACAGGTTTCTGCCGAAACATTGCAATTAACAGCAATTAAAAACAGCCTTCGCCGCTTTGCTTGGTAACCGGGATCAACAAAATCACCTTCTAGAAAATGCTGATCCTGCAGTTTCAACGCGGCAAGATCACAGGCCTTTACTCCTATGACCGCAACTTTTTCTTGCGCTTGTTCAGGCACTAAAAATTGCAATCGACCATCACCACTACGCTTTGCTTGCCAGATGACTTCTCGAGCTGGATATAACAGCGGTTTTAGTGCTGAAGGCCCATTTGCCCAATTAAACTGGCGTGGAGAACCACTGTGCTTGAGTCGATACCTCCCCGGCACCTGTTGATCTTCCCACCCTTGCGGCAGATCACTAACAGATTGGAGATCATCAAAAACAATCGCACCATCGCGAACTTGCGGACCATGCAACCTAAAGCCTTGCTTAAGCAAAAGCTCAAACAGCTCAGTTAAATCCGTCCTCATGAGAAAAGCAGATTGAGAAATCGCCATTCACTCCCCCTCCCTTACTCCTTTAATATTAGCCTAAACTACTAGACAAGCTTCGAGATTTGGGGTGGTTTTTGCCTTCAATTAAGCAATCATAAATGACACTATGAAAAGGTGTGCTAACCCAGACATTAATCGCATCTATTTTGAGTTTAGATATGAAAGTTCTTGTCGTTGAAGATAGCCAGTTAGTTAGTCGCGTACTACAAAGACTTTTTCAATCCGCTGATCTGCCTGTGGAAATCATCTTCTGTGAAAGCCTTCTTCAAGCTCAGGAAAAGATAGATCTCTACGAAGATATTTTTGCAGCACTTGTTGATCTAAACCTTCCCGACGCGCCCAATGGCGAAATTGTCGATCTCATTCTCGCGCAAAACATTCCGACAATTGTTCTTACCGGCAGTTATGACGACGATAAGCGTGAATCTTTACTTCAACAGGGCGTGGTGGATTACATCATCAAAGAGAGCCGCTTCTCCTACGAATATGCCGTTCAATTAATTCACCGTTTACTTAAAAACCGAACGATAAAAGTCCTATTAGTCGAAGACTCCTCCTCCTATCGTTTACTGATTCGTAAACAACTAGAAAAGCACCTATATCAAGTTATTGAAGCTAGCAATGGCCAAGAGGGCTTAGCTAAGTTGCAGCAAGACCCGGAAATTAAACTGATTCTAACTGACTACGAGATGCCGAATATGAACGGCATTGAGTTGGTACAAGCCATTCGACGCGAATACGAAACCTCGGAACTGAAGATTATCGGCATATCGGCTGCCGACAGCCCCTCCCTATCGGCCAAATTTATTAAAAGCGGTGCAAACGATTTTCTAACTAAGCCGTTTAACTATGAAGAGTTGCATTGCCGAGTGATGCATAACATCGAGCAGATGGAACTCATTGCTCAAATCAAAGATGCGGCTAACCGCGACTTTCTCACAGGTCTACACAACCGCCGTTATCTATTCGAACAGTCTGAAAAGTTATTAACACAATCACAAAACCAAGCCTGCTTAGCCATGATGGATCTGGACTTCTTTAAACAGATAAATGACAACTATGGTCATGACGCTGGCGATGCTGTACTGACACAGATAGCCACCTTGCTGAATCGTTCCTTTAATCGCTTCTTACATGCCCGTATTGGCGGTGAAGAGTTTTGTGTTTTGTTAAGCGGTTTAAATTTAGAACAAGCAGATATTTTGATGCAGCATTTCTGCACCTTAGTGCATGACACTGAATTTGTATTCGCTGATCAAATATTACCTGTCACAGTGAGTATAGGTTTGATCGAAAGGGATGATGATAACTTCAGCCAGATGATCAGCCGAGCAGATGAGATGTTGTATAAAGCGAAAGAGGCTGGTCGCAATACCGTTGTGTGCGATTAAAAAAGCCGCTGATAAACAGCGGCTTTTTAAAGTAGATCTAAAACTATTTCAGACCAAGAATATCCTGCATATCGTATAGGCCATTCTCTTTACCTTCCAACCACTTACAAGCACGAACAGCGCCTTTAGCGAAAGTTAGACGGTTACTCGCTTTATGCGTGATCTCGATACGCTCACCTTCTGTACCAAATAGCACAGTGTGATCGCCTACGACATCACCAGCACGGATCGTTTCAAAACCGATCTCACCACGAGGACGCGCGCCTACCTGACCTTCACGGCCATAAACAGCGCACTCTTTAAGATCACGACCTAAGGCATCAGCAACCACTTCACCCATACGTAGTGCAGTTCCTGAAGGCGAATCCACTTTGTGACGGTGGTGAGCTTCGATCACTTCGATATCGTAATCATCGTTACCTAAAGCTTTAGCTGCGATCTCAAGCAGTTTGAAGCACAAGTTCACACCAACACTCATGTTTGGTGCAAATACAATGGCAACACTCTCAGCGGCTTTCTCTAGCACTTCTTTCTGCTCATCAGTAAGACCCGTCGTACCGATAACAACTTGCTTACCGTGAGTAGTACAGAAACGAACATTCTCAAGCGTGACTTCTGGTGCTGTAAAGTCGATTAGCACGTCAAAATCAGCAACCGCTTCATGCAAAGAACCAACAATCTTAACGCCTAGCTTACCAACACCTGCAACTTCACCGGCATCTGCGCCGATCAAAGAACTATCAGGCTCAACAATAGCTGCACCTAATTCAATGCCTTCAGCCATCTGTAGCGCTTCGATATTTGCTTTACCCATACGACCGGCTGCGCCAGTAACTGCTACTTTAATCATGTAAGTTTCCGCTCTTATTTGTTTTTGTCGTGAAGGATATTCTGGTCCATATCCAGTGCCGGTTTATCGCATTGAGGATGACCAACAGCACGGGCAGGTACGCCTACAACTGTTGTATGCCTTGGCACATCATCCAACACAACACTTCCACCACCTACTTTGGCACCTGCGCCCACTTCGATGTTACCGAAGATCTTGGCACCTGCCGCAATCATAACGCCTTCACGAATTTTCGGATGACGATCACCACAATCTTTACCTGTACCGCCTAAGGTTACAGATTGCAGGATAGAAACATCATTCTCGATCACGCTGGTTTCACCCACAACAATACCTGTTGCGTGATCAAACATTACGCCATGACCGATTTTAGCCGCAGGATGAATATCAACCTGCAACACACAACTAACTCTGCTCTGGATATAAAGCGCCATGCTCTTACGGCCTTTATTCCACATATAGTGAGCCACACGATACGCCTGAATTGCATGAAACCCCTTAAGGTACAGCAATACAGTCGCATATTTATCGATTGCAGGGTCTCGGGTACGAACCGCAGCTATATCTGCACACACAGCCTGTAAGATCTCTGGCGCTTCACGAAATACTTCTTCGATCACTAGACGAAAAGTTACTGCTGGCACTGCATCATCATGCAACTTGCGGCTCAACAGATAAGCCAAAGCAGAACACAAACTCTGATGACCTAAAATATTGGCGTGATAAAACCCCGCCAATACAGGCTCGTCAACTACTTCACGTTCGGCTTCTGCCGTAATTTCATCCCAAAGCCAAGTTGGGCATTCTGGATTCTGGCTCATGCCATCCCCATTCTTATAAAAATTTAAGGGGCAATAAATGCCCCTTAAAATTAGGTCATATCTTCAAAAAACTTTTTCACAGAATCAAAGAAGCCGTGCTTCTTCGGGCTGTGTTTATGCGTACCTTGCTCCATCTCGTCTTGGAACTCACGCAATAGCTCTTTCTGACGGCTGCTCAACTTAACCGGCGTTTCCACAACCACTTTAACCAGAAGGTCTCCCGTAGATCCACCGCGAACCGGCGCTACACCCTTGCCACGTAGACGGAACATTTTTCCTGTCTGTGTTTCGGATGGTACTTTCAACTTAACACGACCATCAAGAGTTGGAACTTCTAGCTCACCGCCCAATGCTGCATCAACAAAGCTGATCGGCACTTCACAGTATAAATGTTTACCGTCACGCTCAAAGATCGGGTGATCTTTAACATGAACTTGTACATATAGATCGCCTGCTGGACCACCGTGAGTACCCGCTTCGCCTTCACCCGCTAGACGGATACGATCGCCTGTATCAACGCCCGCTGGGATCTTAACGTTAAGCGTCTTAGTCTTCTCTTTACGGCCATGACCGTGACAGTCAGTACAAGGATCAGTAATGATCTTGCCTTCACCATGACAGGTTGGACAGGTCTGTTGCACCGAGAAGAAGCCCTGCTGCATACGAACCTGGCCTTGACCGCCACAAGTGCCGCACACTTTTGCAGAAGTACCAGGCTTAGCACCACTGCCATCACAAGTTTCACACTCTACAAGCGTAGGAACTTTGATGCTCTTTTCTACACCACGAACCGCTTCTTCCAGCGTCATTTCCATGTTGTAGCGTAAGTCAGCGCCACGTTGTACCGAGCTACGGCCACCGCGACCACCGCCGCCACCGAAAATATCGCCAAATACATCGCCAAAGATATCAGAGAAGTTACCGTCGAAGCCGCCACCGTGACCACCACGCATGTTCGGATCAACACCGGCATGACCGTATTGATCGTACGCAGCTTTCTTCTGAGCGTCAGATAACACTTCGTAAGCTTCGTTTACTTCTTTGAACTTATCTTCTGCTTCCTTATCGTCCGGGTTACGGTCCGGATGATATTTCATTGCCATACGGCGGAAAGCTTTCTTGATATCGCGATCAGATGAATCCTTAGATACACCCAATACTTCGTAATAATCTCGTTTTGACATGGTCACTACACTATACAGTCACAACACTGTTTTCGGCTTTAAGCCGGATATGACAACGCGGGCATAGAGCCCGCGGTGCCGAGTAATTCGACTTTGCAGCATCGTTAAACACTGCAAAGTTCTACGCTTATTTAGCCCGATTCAGCTAAAAGGCGACTTATTTTTTGTCGTCTTTAACTTCTTCGAACTCAGCGTCTACTGCATCATCGTTACCGCCAGCTTGTTGCTGTTCAGCACCGCCTGCACCTTGCTCAGCTTCAGCTTGCTGTGCAGCTTCTGCGTACATCTTCTGAGCAACACCAGAGATCGCTTCAGTAAGTGCAGCAGTTTTAGCTTCGATAGCGTCTTTGTCGTCGCCTTTAAGCGCTTCTTCAAGCTCAGCAGTTGCTGCTTCAACAGCTGCTTTCTCTTCGTCAGTCGCTTTGTCGCCCGCTTCTTCCATTGTCTTCTTAGCAGAGTGAACCATCGCGTCACCCTGGTTACGCGCAGTAGTCAGCTCTTCAAACTTCTTATCTTCTTCAGCGTGAGCTTCTGCATCGCTTACCATCTGCTCGATCTCGTCATCGCTCAGACCAGAAGAGGCTTTGATTACGATAGACTGCTGTTTACCAGTCGCTTTATCCTGCGCAGACACGTTAAGGATACCGTTGGCATCAAGGTCGAAAGTTACTTCGATCTGAGGCACACCGCGTGGTGCTGGTGGGATCTCAGCCAAGTCGAAACGACCTAGAGATTTGTTCTGTGCCGCTTGCTTACGCTCACCCTGTACAACGTGAATTGTTACAGCGTTTTGGTTGTCGTCTGCAGTAGAGAAGATCTGAGACTTCTTAGTTGGGATAGTCGTGTTCTTCTCGATTACTGGAGTAGCTACGCCACCCATAGTTTCGATACCAAGCGTTAGAGGCGTTACGTCTAGTAGTAGAACGTCTTTAACGTCACCTGCTAGTACCGCACCTTGAATCGCAGCACCCATTGCTACCGCTTCATCAGGGTTAACGTCTTTACGTGCTTCTTTACCGAAGAATTCAGCAACTTTTTCCTGAACCATTGGCATACGAGTCTGACCACCAACCAAGATAACTTCGTCGATCTCAGATGCGCTTAGATCAGAATCTTTTAGAGCGATCTTACATGGCTCTAGAGAGCGCTGAACTAGCTCTTCTACTAGAGACTCAAGCTTCGCACGAGTGATCTTAACGTTAAGGTGTTTTGGACCTGTTGCATCAGCAGTGATGTAAGGTAGGTTAACGTCAGTCTGCTGTGCAGAAGATAGTTCTACTTTAGCTTTCTCAGCACCTTCTTTAAGACGCTGAAGCGCTAGTGGATCGTTGTGTAGATCGATACCTGTGTCTTTCTTGAACTCATCAGCCAAGAACTCGATCAAACGTAGGTCAAAGTCTTCACCACCAAGGAACGTATCACCGTTTGTAGACAATACTTCGAACTGGTGCTCGCCATCTACTTCAGCGATCTCGATGATAGAGATATCGAAAGTACCACCACCTAGGTCATATACAGCGATAGTTTTGTCGCCTTTAGACTTGTCCATGCCGTATGCAAGAGCAGCAGCAGTTGGCTCGTTGATGATACGCTTAACTTCTAGACCAGCAATTTTACCCGCATCTTTAGTCGCCTGACGCTGAGCATCGTTGAAGTATGCTGGTACAGTTACAACGGCTTCAGTTACTGTCTCGCCTAGGTAGTCTTCTGCAGTTTTCTTCATCTTCTTCAGAATCTCTGCAGAGATCTGAGGTGCAGCAAGCTTGTCGCCCTTAACTTCTACCCAAGCATCACCGTTGTCAGCTTCAACGATTTTGTATGGCACCATTTTGATGTCTTTCTGAACAACATCATCTTTGAAACGACGGCCGATAAGACGCTTGATAGCAAATAGCGTGTTGTCTGGGTTAGTAACCGCCTGACGTTTTGCAGGCTGACCGACTAAGATTTCACCTTCATCAGCGTAAGCAATGATGGAAGGCGTTGTGCGATCGCCTTCAGCGTTTTCGATAACTTTAGCGCTGTCGCCATCTAGGATAGAAACACAAGAGTTTGTAGTTCCTAAGTCAATACCGATGATTTTACCCATTTGTATCTGCTCCAATTCTTTCTAAGCTGCCCGTTCTGACGGACAGTGATTAATTCTATAATTGACTTACTAGTCAGTATGAAATCTATATAAGTACGTTTTGCAGGGTTTCAAGGCCGAAACCAAAATTAAATTTGCCTAACGTACCTTAAGCTTTAGCCACAACAACCATCGCAGGGCGCACTAGGCGGCCGTGCAATGTGTAACCTTTCTGCATTACTGCAATAACTGTATTTGGCTTCGCATCTGGTGACTCAACCATAGACATTGCTTGGTGTAGTGCCGGATCAAATGCTTCACCTTGAGGATTAACCTGTTCCATCTGGAATTTAGCCAGACCCGAGAGGAACATGTTCATAGTCATCTCAACGCCTTCTTTCATCGGCTTAACCGCTTCGTCATCACCGAAGGCTTCAATAGCGCGCTCTAGGCTATCGACGATTGGCAACATTTCGTTGGCAAACTTCTCTACGCCAAATTTGTGCGCCTTTTCTACATCCTGTTCAGCACGACGACGAACATTCTGAGCATCAGCCTGAACACGTAGCATCTGATCCTTTAGCGTCTCAACCTCAGCTACTGCTGCAGCTAGATCAGCTGCCAATTTATCCGCATCCTGAGCAGTCTCTTCTGCAGCAACCTGTTCCGCTTCACCTTGTTCAGCGTTTTCTTCTTGCGCTTCTTCCGCTGCTACAACCTCTTCTGGCTGCTCAACTTTCTGCTCTTCTACGGGGTTCAGTTCTTCGTTTGCCATTGTGCTCTCCAGCCAGCCCATTCAATAAACTCGAGGGCGTCTGTTGGGTGTTAATATCAATTGCTCTTGAATATGGGGACAAAGAGATCGCTTTCAACAGATAAATTCGATTTTTTTACGCTAATTTCAGATAAAGATTGCATCCGATCAAAATATGACTTATACAGAAACCACTGTATAAAAACACATGTATTTTATTATGCTGAATCAATTATCTATTTGTGACTTTGCCATTGTTGATCACCTTGATCTGGAACTAAGCCAAGGCATGACCGTAGTCAGCGGTGAAACAGGTGCGGGTAAATCGATTATGCTCGACGCCCTAGGCCTAGCCTTAGGTAACCGCGCAGAGAGCGGTGCCGTACGTCAAGGCGCTGAGAAAGCCGACATCACAGCAAGCTTCAACATAGATAGCATCCCTGAAGCCTCTCAGTGGCTATCAGAGAATGATTTAGACAATGACGGTGAATGCATACTGCGCAGAGTGATCACTAAAGAGGGGCGCTCACGCTGCTATATCAATGGTCGCCCATCGCCTGCCAGCTTAGTCAAAAACCTTGGCGAGCTACTGATTGCTATTCATGGTCAACATGAACACCAACGCTTACTGAAAAAAGATCATCACCGAACACTACTCGATAATTTTGCCGGACAGACCAAACTGGTCAACCAAGTTCACAGTAGCTACCAGCAATGGCATAAGCTCGATAGCGAACTGAAACGTCTCTCTGAGCAAAGCGCCGAACAAACAGCACGAGTGCAGCTATTAAGCTATCAGATTGAAGAGTTAGACCAGCTCGCCTTAACCGATGGCGAACTAAAGCAACTGGAAGAAGAGCAAAAAACCTTAGCCAATGCCGAGAGCATTCTGAACACAGGCCACCAGCTGATCAATCTAGCCAGCGATAGCGATGACGCCAATTGCGTACAACAATTGAATCACTGCCTGCAGCTTCTATCTGAAATCCAATCAGAATCCCCTTCAGTTCGACAAGCCAACGAGATGCTGAACTCGGCATTGATCCAAGTTGAAGAAGCCAGCAACGAGATCCGCCATTACATGGATCACGTCAATGTCGATCCAAGCAGACAACAAGATGTCGAAGAACGCTTATCAACAATCTACGAGATTGCGCGTAAGCATCGCATCAACCCAGACGAGCTATGCGAATTCCATCAATCGCTTAGCCAAGAGCTATCCAGCCTAAGTCGCTCTGACGAAGAGTTAGAGCAACTCGCCCTTGACGTTGAGAGCGCCAAAGCTGAATACCTCGCTTACGCTAACAAGCTAAGTGCTAAGCGATCCACTGCCGCTAAAAAATTAGGTAAGTTAGTTGATCAGCAACTACATAATCTAGGCATGCCATCTGCGCAGATGTCTGTTGCATTAACCGCTTTAGAAAAACCAAGTCTGAACGGTTTGGAAGAAGTAGAATTCCTGATTATTACCAATGCAGGCCAACCACCAAAACCATTAGGCAAAATCGCATCAGGTGGTGAGCTATCACGTATCAGTCTTGCTATCCAAGTAATCACAGCACAAACCTCCACCACTTCGACACTAATCTTTGATGAAGTCGATGTAGGTATTGGTGGTGCGATTGCGGAAGTTGTGGGTCGCCTATTAAGACAACTGGGTGAAAAAGCACAAATCCTGTGTGTTACTCATCAGCCGCAAGTCGCGAGCCAAGGCCATCAACATCTATTTGTGAGCAAACAGACGGATAAAAAGACCACTCACACGCAGATTAATCAACTTTGCGCGGACAGCCGTGTTAAAGAAGTTGCACGTATGCTGGGCGGGATCGATATTACAGAGCGATCTATCGAGCATGCTAAAGAGATGCTTGCTCAAGCAAGCTAGACCTCAAGCCCCATACACATAGTTTTTGGAAGGGTATTCCATACACTAAAAAACCCGCTAGTAGCGGGCTTTTTAGTTGTCACCAGAGCAAGTACTGCTTATTTTTCGTCTGCGTCTTTATGTACGCCGTATAGGTAAATAGTACGGTCAGTAACAGTGAAGCCCATAGACTCAGCGATCTCGTTTAGAAGCTCATTCAAACGTGGATCGTTAAATTCTTTTACAATGCCACTTTTTACACAAACAATGTGGTCGTGCTCTTCATCACGCGCCAATTCAAATACAGAGTGACCACCTTCGAAGTGGTGACGCGTTACTAGACCAGCCGCTTCAAACTGAGTTAGTACACGGTAAACCGTTGCCAAACCAACATCTTCACCTTTTTCCATCAGCAACTTATAAATATCTTCAGCACTGAAGTGATCGCCTTCACCAGCCTGTTCTAGGATCTGATAAATTTTTACGCGAGGTAAAGTTACCTTCAGACCTGCTTTTCTTAGTTCCTGATTTTCAAGTGACATAGTTATCTATTCTCTAAGCTGTTGGTGATTACATAATCATGCGGAAGCTGAATTGCTTGTTCAATAGCGCACGAAACTTTATTATCCGCATTTACGCACAATAGTGGAAGCAAAATTCTGATGCAAAAACTACTAATTGCTACAACTTTTACTGTAGCACTGACTCTGACCGGTTGTTCTGGTTTCCCAGGTGTTTATAAGTTCGATATTCCGCAGGGCAATGTTGTTACTCAAGAGATGGTAGACCAGCTTCGCCCAGGCATGAGCCAGAGCCAAGTTCGCTTTATCATGGGCTCACCGTTAATCACTGACACCTTCCACGAAGGCCGTTGGGATTACCTATACACTAAGAAAAGCGGTGAAGATGGCAGCTATAGCAAAGAACGCATCTCTCTATATTTCACAGATGGTAAGCTAAATGCCTTAAATGGTGACTTCCGTCCAGGCGGTAAGCGTAGCTAAACTTTAGCTACGCAAGCGTGCAGCTTATTCAGCTTCTTTCTTTGCTTTCACCTTAGCTGCGCGCTTAGCCCTTGCTTCCTTCGGATCAGCAATTAAAGGGCGATAAATCTCAACACGCTGACCTTCCCGCAAAATTGTCTCTTTAGGGTTCTTGATTGCTTTAGCAAAGATACCCATAGGATCATTCTCAGGATCGATCTGTGGATAAAGCTCCACAATGCCAGACTGGATAACCGCATCATAAGCAGTGCAATCATCAGCCACAGTCAAAGCTATGATTTTTTGCTCTGTAGGAAGGGCATAAGCGACTTCAACATTCATAGTGACACTTTCTCTTAAACGTATACTTGATCTGCGCGGGTTACGAAGGCATCAACCATAGTCGTTGCAACTTGATTAAAAACCTTACTCATCGCCATAGAAGCAATTTTACCCGAGAACTCAAACTGTAAGCTTAAGCTTACTTTACACGCTTCATCACTAAGCGGTTTGAAATCCCACACACCACTCAAGCGGGAAAAGGGCCCCTCTTCCAATTCAAGTGTCATGCTTACAGGGCGGTTAAGCTGATTTCGAGTGGTAAAGCTATATTTCAAGCCACCTTTAGAAAGGAACAAAGTCGCAACCAACTCATCGTCGGTGCGACTTATAATCTCGGTGCTAGCGCACCAGGGCAAAAACTCAGGATATCGTTCTACATCATTTATAAGATCAAACATCTCTTCTGCAGTGTGCAATACCAATGCACTGCGATCTACCTGAGTCATGCCTTTTTTTCATTCCTTTACTTCAACTTCTCAACAAGGTTGAGAATAAAGATTACAGCTACCGCTACTGGCGATACATATCGCAGCGCAATATACCATGCATTGAACAGTAAAGGAGAGGAGATTGCCAATTCATCTTCAGCCATTTTACGAGTTACAAACCAACCCGCGAAGATTGCGATGAACAATCCACCCAATGGCAACATGACATTAGCCGTCATAAAGTCTAGGAAATCAAAGACATTGAAGCCCATCATCTTGAAGTCGGAGATGAAGTTGAAAGAACCTAGCGCAGCAATACCTAAGCCCCAAACAACAAGGCCTAGCGCGATACACGCAGGAACACGGCTCCAGCCAAACTTCTCTACCAACCAAGCAGCTGCTGGTTCGATTAGAGAGATAGCTGAAGTCCAAGCAGCAATACCTACAAGCAAGAAGAATACGAAACCAAAGATCTGACCGCCAGGCATCTGACCGAAAGCAACAGGCAGCGTTACAAACATCAGACCAGGACCCGCACCAGGATCCATACCGTTAGCAAATACGATCGGGAAGATAACCAAACCAGCAATCAAAGCAACGATAGTATCCATTGCCGCGATTGTGATTACAGAACCACCGATAGAGGTCTTCTTAGGCATGTATGAACCGTACGCCATGATCGCACCCATACCCAGAGATAGGGTGAAGAAAGAGTGACCTAACGCGATCAATACAGCATTCCAACTCAGCTCCGAGAAGTCGAAGTGGAATAGGAAATCAAAACCTTGAGAGAAGCCTTCTGTCTGCATGGAGTAACCAAGCATGATCAATAGAAGGATAAATAGCGCAGGCATCAATAGCTTAACAGCGTTCTCAAGACCTTTCTTAACGCCACCAACGATAACCACCATTACCATTGCAACAAAGATCGTATGCCAGATCAGCAATGTCTGAGGGTCAGCTAGCAAGTCATTGAAGACCTTACCCGCATCATCACTACCAATAGAGATGAAATCGCCAGTACCCATACCAGCAATGTAATAAAGCACCCAACCCGCAACTACAGAGTAGAACGAGAAGATCATAAAGCCGGCTAGAACACCCATCCAACCAACAAATGACCATTTCCCTGAATGATTGGCTTCTATCGCCACATCCTTCATAGCATTGATAGGACTTTGTCTACCACGTCGACCGATGAAGACCTCTGCCATCATGATTGGAACACCAACCATCAAGATACAGACAAGGTATACCAGTACGAACGCACCGCCACCATTTTCGCCCGCAATATATGGGAACTTCCAAATATTACCTAAGCCAACTGCCGAACCAGTGGCCGCCAAAATAAAGATCCAACGAGATGCCCAAGCACCGTGGATAGACTTCTTTTCCTGCATGAACTGCTACTCTTCTGGGGGGTTAGTCGCGAAAAAACGCAAATTCTTTCACTTTTTACTTATTAAGTACATCGTTGACTGCTCAAAAAGTGCACACCCCGCTAGCTCCCCAGAACTTTAGGGATTTCCCCTGTTTTAGATAGCAAAAACAGAGCTTTTTATTGTGCAGATTGCACATTCAGAACTTTGTAGAAGTAGATGAACAAATAGAAATAGTTTTCCCTGATTGCAAGGCGCTTTCCCTCAGCAAGCCTGATCTATATAATCGCCCGCCATGGCCAAGAAAAAGAAAGCCCCATCGGGCAACACAATTTGTCAAAACAAAAGAGCACGTCACGAATACCTAATTTCGGATAAATTCGAAGCAGGTCTCGTTCTGACTGGCTGGGAAGTCAAAAGCCTACGCGAAGGACGCGCGCAACTGGTGGAATCCTACGTGGTTATCCACAAAGGCGAAGCTTGGTTAGTTGGTGCACACTTCACTCCGCTGAAAACAGCCTGCACCCACGTAGTCGCAGATCCGACCCGTGATCGCAAATTGCTACTTAACCATCGCGAACTAGTAAAGATCATCAACGCGACTGAAGCTAAAGGCTTCACTTGTGTAGCGCTCTCCCTTTACTGGAAAGGCAATCGCATTAAATGCGAAATTGCGCTAGCCAAAGGTAAGAAGCAACACGATAAACGCGCCGCAGATAAAGACAAAGACTGGGCTCGTCAGAAACAACGCCTTATGGCAGCTAAATAGCTGCCATAGCCCAACCTCTATACTCCCCTTCTTTACCGACCCCTCTTTCCATCGAAGCAACGTATTACAACCCCTTTTTAGTTTCTCCAACAAAGTCCCAAAGGAACTTACACAAAAAAATTGGGTCGAAGCTTCACAATCTACTCGTCTATACCCAACACAATAGGTATAATCGCGAGTTATCTGGGGATGACTTGGCTTCGACGCTGATTACAAAACCTTAGGTGCATGTCGAGAATGTAGTGAATCTCGTAAATCCCTCACTACACAGTTATAGTTGCTAACGACGATAACTACGCTCTAGCTGCATAAGTCAGCTTGTGCCGCTCCTTCAGGTGTCTGTAACTAAAGGATTTTGCGGTATCATTCGAGACAGAATCGCCCGGATGCTTCGCCTTAAGCTGAACGGCTAAAACTTAAAAAGGCTCGCCCATAACACCCTGGCTCTCGGGTCGTGACGGGTTAACTCAATAGAGAAGCCTAAACATGTAGATCTTGAGGCGGAGGATTGACGGACGCGGGTTCGACCCCCGCCATCTCCACCAAACACAAATCCTGTGACTTCCTAACAGGTCCCGCAGGCCTTGAAATACCAAGGCTTGCGGTCTACTCTCTATTCCTATGAGTTCCACCCTATACCCCCAATTACAGCACTTATCTTGGGGTATATCCGGGGGTATTTTGCCCCCCTTAAAATCGGTACCCCCAAATCAGGGTTATTTCCACAAGAGGACGTGGTATGCCGTTGACTGTAAAAGAAGCTCAGGCAGCAACACCAAAAGAAAAGGATTACAAGCTATCCGATGAGAAAGGCCTATTTCTATTAATCAAGAAAAGCGGCGCAAAATACTGGCGCATGAAATACCGCTTTCAAGGTAAAGAGAAACTCCTGTCGTTTGGTGTTTTTCCCGAAATCACTTTAAAGAAAGCCAGAGAAAAACGAGATGAAGCTCGCTTACTACTTGCTGATAGCATCGATCCATCAGCTCACAAAAAAGCACAGCAAGCATCAGAAAAACTTAAAGCGGCTAATTCATTTCAAACTATCGCCCTTGAATGGTTTGAAACCCAGCAAAGCGATAAAACACCCGGATATCAGAAACGCGTACTTCGCGCACTGGAACACGACCTATTTCCTTCTATTGGCGACACCCCTATAAACGAAGTAACTGCCCCAATACTTCTTGAAGCCTTAAGGAAAGTAGAAGACCGTGGAGCAATAGAAACTGCCCATAGGGACAAACAGATTGCTGGGCAGGTATTCCGATACGCAATCGCCACAGGAAGAGCTGAACGTGACCCATCCCCTGATCTGAAAGGAGCTCTTAAGCCATCAAAAACAAAGCACTTCTCGGCTATTACCACACCGAAAGAAGCAGGCAAGCTAATGGCAGCAATTGATCAGTTCCAAGGAACGGCCATTGTATGCGCTGCCTTAAAGCTATCCGCCCTTTTCTTCTGCCGTCCTGGAGAGCTCCGGCGCTTAAAATGGTCTGATATAAATCATGACGAAATGCGAATTGAGCTGGTGGCAGAAAAAACCCACCAGCAGCACATCATCCCATTAAGCAAACAAGCCGTAGCAATCCTTAAGGAACTTCATTCCTTAACTGGTAACGGTGAGTTTATTTTCCCTTCTGCTCGAGGCCGAAGTCGCTGTATGTCAGAGAACGCTATTAGAGTAGCACTCAGAACTATGGGTTATGGGAACGAAACAATGACCCCTCATGGTTTCAGAGCAATGGCCAGAACACTCCTAGACGAGGCGCTAAATTACCGAGTCGAATGGATAGAACAACAGCTTGCTCATGCTGTTAAGGATGCAAACGGCAGAGCATATAACCGCACTAAGCATTTGGAACAGCGAACCAGAATGATGCAAAACTGGGCTGATTATTTAGATCAGCTTAAGGCACAAGCTCTATCTGGAAATGTGATAGCTGCAAACTTTGGACAAAGCTAAAACTACTTTCACCAACCTAGGAGCTCACGAACCCCGTCAGCACTGAACTAATTTTTTGAGTAGTAAGAAAATAGCTCCTCCTCTTTAATCACCATAGGGATCAATAATGAAAAGGAAATTTAAATTACAAGGATCTGGCAAGGAACTGTCTCAAGCCCCAGAAACAGTTATTCGTCACTTAAATGTAGATTTAAGCAGTGTAGAGAAAGTTGACCAAGCTTACCTTAATGATGATGAGTTTTGGATACAGGGAGAAGATGGAGGGACTCAAACATATTCCTACAAAATAGCTTCGGAGGCAGAAGCTGTCGATATATACCACGCTTACATATCTCTTCAAGACTTAGAAATAGAGTACAAAAAAGGTCATAAGTGGAGTCTCAGTCGAGCAATGGCCGTTTGCGCACTTAATGGAATGCCTATGCCTAGCTGGGTGGCCGAAGCTATATTAGATGGTTATTCCGATATTAGAGATATGCCTTCCCGAAATTCATGGGATTACTATCTTGGCTCACCCATTAGCAATGGTGAATTCAGAAAAAAATACGAAAGGGATAAAGAGATTATTTCTGAAATAGTATTTAAGGTTTTACTAAAATTATCCAAAGGTAAACCTATTCACACATCAACTTTCGAGGAAATCAGTGAAGAGCTTAGACTGAGCCCCAGAAAAAACACTCACATTGGCACAACCAAAATCAAAGAATTATTTTATTTAGCCCAAGATAGATCCTTCGTTCTGAAATACCTCATTAGAAAAGTAAAGGATAAAGACCCAGATTTAGGTATACCTAATTTAGCAGACAACTCATCTAAAGATGGAAAATCCAATATTTTCCCTTTCTTCTGGGCGCAAGCGGTCAATGAATTCACAACACCATCAGATATAAAAGTTCCGGATATCGATAACTAAAAACGACCTTACTTCAATTCTTACTTTTCAGATCATTGCCTCATCAACTCCACGATGGAACAAAGAGGCCAAAGATGAACGCCAACAAACTACCCCAACAAGAGAGCCAAAGAAGGCTTATCCGCCGAAAAGAAGTAGAAAAGCTAACAGGTTTAGGCCGAAGCTGTATCTACGCTCGAATGTCCCGCAATGAATTCCCGAAGGCCATCCCCATTGGTGGGAGGCTGGTGGCTTGGAACTCGGAAGAAATTCAGAAATGGATTGATGACCGAATTACCGAAGCGAATATGCCAACAGTAGTGTAAGGGAATATACAAGCATGACTAAGAAAAAAGCAGCTCCCAATACAGGAACCACCAGCGAACAGAACTTAGATAAGCATAATTCCATTCCTACTAAACATGAACTCTGTATTTATGAGCTACTGAAGGTAGGTACACACGGAATTAATCAGCTTAAAGCCCTAAGCACGTATCACGACACCTGCTTAAACACGACGATTTCAGAATTAGGGTTAAAGCGAGGTCTGATAATTCAGAGAGAGCAGCGCAAACACCTTCATAGTGCTGGTGGAACCACTCGCTTTTGTTGGTATTGGTTCCCTACTCGCCAAGAGGCTCAAGAAGGACTTAATGTGCTAAACCGTTTGCGTAAACAAAGAAATTTTCCCTTAGTCGAAATGACTGAGTCCAACAGTTTACTTGAACAATTTCCTCAAGCCCAACTAGAGCCAGCCTCATAAGCATGTCTAGGTTTCTTTCAACGCTGCTTCAACGGTCGGATTATTTGGCTGTTGAATGCGGCAAGATAATACTTATCCCTGCCAATGGTGACACGACAACCAGTGATACTTGGCTTAAGGAACACTGGTTACGGGTAGCCTCAGAACTACTGAGGGTAACAGGTCACTCTGGCTACATCTATAAAGGGTACTCAACAGGCTTCTATACGGGCCACAAAGCAGGTGGCGTAACCCTACAGCTATTCAATCCGGTTAATAACCAAACAGCTTTTGCCATCTTCAACGCTGAGCTGAAGCGAGCCCGAAGTACCAAATATGGAAAGAAAGGTTCAGCCCTTCCGAAAGGACGCTTTATAGCCGGCAAGAAAAGCGGGTTTGTTCAGTTCTGGTGTGACATGGGCCTAGGCCTGCCCAAACGCCTTTCAGCCTTTCATGACTGTATGGGAAAACTTGATGGTCTGCTTATGACAGCAATCACCAATGAGAAAAACAAAGTGATTAATCGCTCCCTGATGCCATTAACGATTAAGCACCAAGAACTGAAAGAACTAATAAAAGTACCCGACAACTACCCGACAATTATCCCACAAACAACCGACAAACAACTGACAAGAATCCCCGACAAGGAATTCCACCAATCACCAGTATCACACGGAGTTCAGCCAACATCAGCTGCGTGTCTCAACAACTACGATATAAAGGTTAAAGGTATAACGGGTGAAGGAAATAGTTCTTTACGCCTCATAAACAACAAGCCACCACAAGATCAAACTATTGATGAATGGCTAGATGATTACACCTCTAATGAAAGCCAGCTTGCCTCCACAAACAACACCAGCAGAAAGCCAATTCCGAAGTGCTGGCAAGATTTAAAAGGAGCATTAAACCAATCCGATTAATATCCAGTTACTAATTTAATTATATCTATGGAGTAGTTTTTCCACACCCACGGGAGACAGTCAGACTCTCGGTTTTTGCCTATTTCTAGCCTTTATACACCCCTCCACCACACCTATATAATTTTCCTTTTGAGTCAAAGAGTTAGACCTGACGGAGCTGAGGGCTTATTCAAAACAACAAGGAAATCGGCTTAAGCTATAAGCAGGTAGAGATAACACTAAAAAAATAGGGGCCCCTAACTAATACTTCACCCACGGGGGACACGCAGACTCCCGGTTTCAGGGCATTTTACGAGCTTTTATACGCCTCACCACCAGAGGCGGTAATCCTTTTATTTTTCAATAAATTAAAGGTGAGGAAGGTGAGGAATCAGCCTACACATCAAGCAGGAGCAGCGAAAATTGCCAGAGATTACTAGTTCAAAGGCCATCGCATAAATCATTTGCAAACAATAGCAGACCTGAAAGTTTTTCTTTGTTTCAGGATAGATTAAGAAAGTTACGAACATTTCTAATCGAAGGAAACTCCATTTATCTATGGACCTAATTATTAGTGGTACTTAGGGATTCTCTTGTCGCTCTTTTTATCCTTACCCTCTATTTCCATCTCCAAGGATTTTATTTGTAATTCTATCAGTCGATCAGACCTAGGCTGAACCGAGAACTGCCAAATTATTAGCCCTATGAGAGCTATCCCAATACCAGCCCCAAGAGCTAAATTAAGCACATACATATAGAAATTTTTGTTCTCCTCCTCTACCTTCACCAAGGCCTCTAAAAGCTCTTTACGCTCTTCCCCCGAAACAGAAAGCTCTTCTTTCTGTTCTAAGATCATAATTTCTTCAGACCATTCTAGGGTTTTCGCTCTACTCGCATCATAGACATAAACAAAGGACAGCATGGATGATAAAACCAGAGCTAAACCTAATAGGGCGTAAAACTTATAGATATTGTCCGTTGGAATTGAAAATCCTGGGGTCATAACACTCACTAAAAATTACAAAAAAATCTTAAAATAAAGCTTTTAATTTGTTCAATAAATAGGAAATAGTCTGATTTTATAGCGAAAGCTTTTAGATTGAGCCTATAGAAAACTCCATTGTGGTTGAACGTTGCTACCTAAGTCACGCTCCAGAGAATTCAATCTTCCCATACCTAGCGCACAGATAACCAATAACTCTACTTACACAAGAACCAATCAGGAAACTCACTCAATCTATAGCTACAGACATACTTTTTTCTGTTTTAAGCTACTAAAACAGCACTTCCCATTAAACTTTTTCAATTTTTTTTGTTAGATCATCTCCAGCACTACCACTTTAGCACATGAGAAAAATTCCTAATTTTTAAGGACATAGAGCAAACCCACATAATTTCTGTTAATTTGTTCTCCCTCTTGAATTCACACCCCCTCTTGAAAAATGCTCAAGAGTAAACATATATATTTACTATACTGAAATGTGTAATTAGAATATGCCGAAAAAGCCCCAAGCAAATAATGATGAAAATGATATTGTTGGAAGTAATTTCACCATACATTTTTGCGAAGGAGCTGAAGAATCTTTCTTAGAAGCATTGAGCCATTTAACGACGGCAAAACAAAGTACTATTACAGCACGGATGTTTGCCCTCTTGGAGCGGAAAGCAAATGGTCAATTATCTGGAGATTCGGATAAAAAGGAAGGAATCCTTCCTGACAAATCACATTTCAGAGCGATAAAAAAGATACCTCTTCGTTGCTATTACTGGCAATCAAAGGTACGGAAAGCAACAATTTTTGTAAGCCACTTTAAATACAAAGACCAGCAAAACTTAGACCCTAGAGATACCCGCAGAGTTGTTAAAAACTGGTGGGCTTACGAAAAATCAACGGACTCATAAGGTGAGATCATGAAAAAATTATTCGACTCAATCAAAAGCTCCTCAAGGGCCAATGAGAAGAAATTTGCCCGAGCTGATCTTGTTATGAATATCACGGAAGATTTACTAATTGAGATGGAAAGCCAAAGCCTCACTAAAAGTGATCTAGCTAGCCAACTTGGAAAATCTAAGGCATATATTGGGCAGACTCTGAGCGGCGAAAGAAACATGACTCTTCATACTCTTTCTGACTTTTGTTACGAGCTTGATGTAAAACCGATGATAAAGCTGGTTCCTAAGAAAAGCGCTTTCAAAGAATTGCATTGGGAAGAATTCAAGAAGACACTAATTTGCACTCGAATTCCAAATAATACAATTGCAATCAACGACTGCGGTTCAGCAGCCAAATATGTAAGGTTAGCGCAGTAACTATGAACAAAGATCTAATCAAAGAGGCAACAGAACTTCTTAACGTAGGATTAATTACTATAAAAGAAGGGTTCTTTAAAACAGAGAATGAATTTTCTTCAATTCCTGAAGAGCAACACATTCTTCAGGGGTACAGCTCTACAATCAATTGCGAAGAGTTTGATTCTCCTGAAGGAGGATTCGCTTATATTTTTACTTATGCTGTTGCCATTAGAGCTATTCCTGAAGAAGACTCCGATACTGCAATAATGGAAATAAAAGCGAAATTCGAAGTTGCATACACAAGTTCGATTAAAGTCAGTCCAGACGCTATTGTTGAATTTGGTAATTACAACGTTGGTTATCATGTGTGGCCTTACTGGAGAGAATTCGTTCAGTCCAGCTGTAGCCGTTTAGGCATCTCTCCTATTGAAGTACCTTTTTATAAAGTATCTGAAGATTCCTAAAGCATAGTTCTAGTAAGGGTCTTTCACTAGACCCCTCTCTTCGGTCGCCACCTAATTAACCCACAACATTTTTTCAAATCTATCCCATAGAGCCGCCAATCAACGGGGGTACTTTTGGGGGTACCAAAACAAAAAATCAAAGATAAAACATATATAAAACAGATAATTAAAGTAATTATTCGTTAGACGCCATCTCCACCAAATACAAATAAAAAAGCCACCTTCGGGTGGCTTTTTTATTTGTATTGTCCCGTCCTGAATAAGGTTGACACTTTACCTATCATCTTTGGATAAGTTTTTAAGAATTCAAAAAGCAAACACACAAAACCATCTCCTTTTAAAATATTGCCGATAATTTCACCTGCCATCGTGTGATTAAAAATTCGTTTAGCTCAAAGGCTTTGGACTAAACTAAAAATTTTAAGTTAACTGTGATTTGAACCCAAAGCCGATGAATAGGATTTTTAAACTGACGCGATTAGGCTTACTAGGTGCTGTGATAGCTCTCTGCCCCACAATATATGCAGATACATTTGTAATGGGCTTTGGTGAAGACCCTACATCAAATCCACAATACAACTTCTACAGTAAAGTTTACTCGGCAGCTTTCAATACACTGGGGTATGAATTTTCATATATCCTTTGCCCCAGTAAAAGATGCTCGAAAATGGCAAACGATGGAATTATAGATGGGGAACCTCAAAGAATTAGAGACTATAGCTCCCGCTATTCAAATATGGTCTTAATTGATGAACCTATTTTCTTTAATAGAGTCATTGGACTATCCAAGAATGCCGAATTAAGTTTCAGTAGGCTCGAAGATCTCAAAATGCTTGATTTAAGAATTGAGTACCTGCGTGGTTCTGTTTGGTCCAAAAACAATCTTATAAAAGCAACCAATAAAGAGCACCTATCCGAGGTAGGCTCTATTGAACAAGGTATAAATAAATTACAAAGAGGAAGAACTGATATTTTCTTTGCTTTAGAAGTTCCTATTTTGAAAGCACTTCACAATAAAGGCTTACCAACAAAAGACATCACTATTGTCGGAGTCGCGGGGCAAAACATTTCTTACCCATTTATACATAAATCGCACTCAGGCCTAGCTCCGGCTTTGGCTCAAGCAATAAAGGATATGAAAACTTCGGGTGAATACTGGCGTATTCTTCAGGAGGTCATGCCATACATGCAAAAGCTTGAAAAAGAGCTAACTCCTCTAGCTATTGTAAACCAATGAAAATCAGATCGCGGGGAGCTGAGCTGCCCCGCGAGCAATGACTCTTTACTACTTTATATTCCTAAACACCAAAAACAGCTGGTAGGAGTGTTACGCTAGCAAGCGTAATCAGGCCTATTGCAACAAAATTCAACACAAAGCCTGCACGCATCATATCTGCCATTTTCAGTTTACCTGAACCAAACACAATCGCATTTGGCGGCGTAGCTACAGGCATCATAAAGGCACAGCTTGCTGCAATTGCAGCAGGAATAACCCATACAAGTGGTGTACCTGTAATCGACTCAGCCACTGGTCCTAATAACGGCAAGAAGCCTGCCGCCGTTGCTGTGTTACTGGTGATTTCCGTCAAGAAGGTAATCAGCGCTGTAACAATCAACACACCCACTAATAGAGAAACAGCGTCTGCACCTTGAATCTTTAGAGCGATAAATTCAGCTAAGCCAGAAGACTTAATAGTCGCTGCCAAAGTTAGGCCGCCACCAAAAAGGATCAAGATACCCCAAGGGACTTTTTGTGCGCTTTCCCAATCTAGAACACGCTCGTTATCGCCAGATTTAACAGGTAGGGCGAATAGCAGAATAGCCGCCGCCATTGCGATTCCGGTGTCGGAGATACCAATACCTGTCCACTTAGCAAGGTATGGGCGCATTACCCAACCGATTGCTGCAAATAGAAAGATAAATAACACTTTCTTTTCGCCAGCAGACATCTGCCCTAGCGCTTGCAACTGTTCTTTAAATACAGATTTAGCGCTAACCGCACCAGCCTGATCGACTTTATAGCTAATTTTGGTGAGTAGAACCCACGCTACTATCAGCATAATAATTGATAGTGGTAGACCCATCGCCATCCATTGAGCAAAACCAATTTCCATACCGTAGCTATCAGATAGGTATGCAGCCATCAGCGCGTTCGGTGGCGTACCAATTAACGTTGCTATACCACCGATACTGGCAGCATAAGCGATGGACAAGAGCATTGCTTTAGCAAAACTCTCGTTGTTCGGTTCACGATCGGTGACAATTTTCACTACGGATAGAGCTATAGGCAACATCATTACCGCTGTAGCTGTATTGGACATCCACATCGATAGAAATGCCGTCACCAACATGATTCCCAAAATCTGGATACTTGGTTTGGTGCCTGCTAGTAGCATAGTTTTTAGCGCAATACGCTTATGCAGGTTCCAGCGTTCCATTGCGATAGAGATCAGGAAACCGCCTAGGAATAGGAAAATCAGCGGGTGAGCATAAGGTGCAGCAACCGCTTTGATGTTTGCGATACCTGCAACCGGCACCACAAATAAAGGTAATAGAGAGGCCGCAGGGATTGGAACAGCTTCAGATATCCACCAGCTCGCCATCCAGAACGCTAATCCGGCGGTGCGCCACGCTTCAACTGAAAGCCCCGCGAAAGGCGGATCAATCAGTAATGTCATCAACATGACTAAAGGGCCGAGGGATAACATTAGCCAAGGTATCTTTTTATTTTTGTCATTCATACTCTTCTTCCAACCTTAATTTAAACGGTATTTAAATTAGTGAATGTTTGGTTTTCACATCATGGGAAGAAGAGATAGCAAGAGTATTGCCAGCTTTAAAAATTAATTTAAAACCTTTTAATTAACAGATAGTTAAAAAGAATAGCTATTTTTAAACAAGGTACATAATGCGGATAGTCACACAGCCTTAGCGGGTGATTTGTCACTAAAACCACACACAGATAAATCACGAAAAACAGGACTAATTAAGTCAACGTTTTGCGGTATAAACCACGCTAATGCACTAGCTCAGTCTTTTACAAAACTTCGCCTTTGAATTCCGTATTTTGCCAACTTATCGTAAAAGGTTTTTCTGGGGACGCGCAGAAGCGAGATCGCCTCTTTTACGGAACCGGAGGATTGGCTCAAGGCCTCCTCTATTACAGCGCATTCAAAAAAAGCGACCTTTTCACTTAAGGAAAGATCCTCTGGCATGGCCACAGTTGGTTGATCGGCGTCGATCGAAATTGGCATCCCAAGCAACACCCTTCTTTCAGCGGCATTGCGCAGCTCACGAACATTACCCGGCCAATGGTAAGCCATGAGTTGATTGGACTCTTCACTAGCAAGCGCTGTTAGCGGTTTGTGATAACGCCCAGCAGCTATAGAGCTAAAGTGTTTAAACAACAATGGGATATCGGCTTTGCGCGCACGTAAAGGCGGTATATCTACTTTAACTAGGTTTAAACGATAATAGAGGTCGGTGCGAAACAACCCTTGCTCCGCGAGTTCTAGCAGATCAATTTTAGTTGCTGCTACAAATCTAACATCCAGCGGGATTGCAGTATTACTGCCAACGGGAGTAATGGTTCTTTCTTCTAACACCCGCAACATTTTCACCTGCATAGACATAGGCATGCTTTCTATTTCATCGAGAAAAATAGTACCGCCTTGGCCGAAACCTAGTTGCCCGGTACGGTTTTCTGTCGCGCCGGTAAAGGCACCTTTTTTACTCCCGAACAACTCACTCTCAATTAGGCTTTCGGGTATAGCGCCACAGTTAATCGCAACAAAATTTGCATCAGCGCGACTGCTCATCTCATGTAAGTAGCGCGCAACCATCTCTTTACCGGAACCGGTTTCACCACTAATCAAAACATCTGCTGGAGTATCAACTACGGTATTAAGCAGCCGCATCATATCTTTCATTTCAGGGGTGTCGCCAAGTATCCGCACCCCTTTTTCAGGTACTGCTTTCAAACTACTTTTAAGTGCTCGATTTTCTAGGACAAGGGCTCTTTTTTCACTGGCACGCTTAACACTATCCAACAGCTGCTCTGTGATCGGCTTTTCAAAAAAATCGTAAGCTCCTTGATGCAAACATGAGACTGCAAGCTGTACATCGGCATAGCCGGTTAGCATGATGACCGGTATATCAACATCGATGGCTTGAATCTCACTAAGAAGCTTGGTGCCGCACATCTCTGGCATATTAATATCTGAAATCACAACACCTTGGAAATGCTCATCCAGTGTTTTTAAAGCCTGCGTACCGTTCGCGAACGCCTGGACTTCATAACCTTCTATCTGTAGAAGCTGGCTAAGGGAGTCACGAATGATCTCTTCATCGTCGATAATCCAAACTTTTGTCATTTTAATTGCTTCCAGTGTTACTTGATTTCAACGAGATCGTGAATGTAGCCCCAAGCCCAGAATCCGCATTCTTAGCCGTAAGCTCACCATCGAAAGAACGAATGATGTTACGCGAGATAGATAAGCCCAACCCTAAGCCTTGATCGGACTTAGTGGTAAAAAAGGCATCAAATATAGTGTCTATATTTTGCAGGTCCAAGCCAATACCACTGTCGGTTATATGAATATCCACATAACCTTCTCTTTGGCTAAAGCTGATACTAATGGATTTCGCCTGCTGCCCAGACATGGCATCTATAGCATTAGATAAGAGATTAACCAGAACCTGCTCTAACTTTAAGGCCTCACCCCAAACAAAACTGCTGTAGTGCTCAACAGACAAATCGACTTTATAGTTTGTGATCTGGGGTCCGACCACCACTAAAGCGGCATCAAGGCACTTAGACCATTCACACCAAGCTAATGAGGGCTCTTTATTCCGACTGAATTGTTTTAACTGTGAAACAATTTTATGCACCCGCTCCGTCATATCCTGAATGGTATTAAGCGTCTCTTTAGCTTCCTTATAGTCACCCCTATCAAGTAATCGTCGACAGGCAGCTATATAAGCATTCATAGCACTGAGCGGCTGATTGATTTCATGATTGATCGAAGCTGACATCTGCCCAATCGTAGCTAGCTTAGTCGACTGCATAAGTGCTTTATGCGCTTTATCTAACTCATCAGTGCGAACCGATATCTCCTTTTCTAACGCCCTGCGGGTATACAGCAACTGACGATAACCAGCAAAGCGTCGATAAAGGTAGAACGCCAAAACAAAGACCACGCTATACCCCAGCGAGAGCCAAATCATAAAATTGGTGATTTGATAGCCCACCGTTGCCGCGGGGCTGAACGTAATGAGCTTAAGACTCATGCTAGGCAAGCTGGATTCACCATAAAAATACAAGCCCTGCTCGGCCTCGGCGTACTCTATTTGCCACTGCTGTAAATCAGCAAGTGCATACTTTCTTTTGCTGTTATTTAAGATATTTTGCGTCAGGTCGAGGTAACGTTGGCTTTCTTTAATCTGAGCCCAACTCAATTCTTCGCTCTCGCTGAGCTGCTTGAGGCGCCAGTATGGGTGATTAGACATAAAGATGACATTGTCAGGTCCATAAACCATAAATTTTGTAGAATGCTGACCAGATAACCACTCTGTATCCTGCTCAAATCTGGAAATGTCTACCTTTACAGCAGCAACACCAATAATCTTTTCATCGATGTAAACCGGAGATGAAAAAAAGATGCCGCGCTCTTTAGAGCGAACACCTAGGGCGTAATACGTCGAATTCTGCCCCTCAATTGCCTGCTGAAAATAAGGACGAAAAGAAAAATTGCCGCCTATAAAACTCGATGGGTTTTGAAAGTTACTTGCAGCAACAACATCGCCTTTAATATCGAGTACATAAACCTCACTAGCCCCGGTCGTTTTAGCAATATCAAGTAACAGTAGGTTTAATTCTTGCTCTCCTGTTTTGAACTGCAGTAGTTGACGAATCTGGTAATGGTTCGTTAACAACTCTGGAATATGTGCATAACGGGCAAGTTCTTTATTGAAATAAGTACTGACATTTTCAGCTTCATTCTTCACTTTTTGATCAAGTTCGATATAGAGACTTCGCTGGAAAAGAGAAACACCAGTAGACAGAGTAAGACCTAGACATACGAGGTAAATTAAGAATACAAATATGATTTTCCTGTCTCGCATACCAGTGCCCATACATTATTACCCGCATACTATGCCGTAATAACTATTTTAAATCATCGTGCGCAGGGTATCTTGATGTTATAAAACGCCCTTAGTGCATTATTTAATGCTCAAAATATACAAAAAGCCCTGCTAGCAAAACTAGCAGGGCTTTTTTAAATACGTCTTTTTCTATCTGGCTGCTGCGTTAGCAGGCAAGACCCCAAAGGGTGTCAAAGTCCAGATTTTCCCACCCGTCTTCGCCATCGTGAATCCAGAATGCGCCACAGCATTCACATCGATAGATCGAGCTTTCAGGGATTGAGCTAATTAGCTTTAGATCAGCATGTGAAAAGCCGAATCTTTCTTGCTTCTCACAGTTACTGCAGGATCTTTTATCATCTTCCATGATCTTGTACCTAAGTTTATTACCTAGATAAGCTTACTGAATAATACTCTATGTGAAACTAGGAAAAATTCTTAATTTCTTAAATTTTGAACAGAAACCTATATTTTTTTATAGTTTTCTAGAGACACAAAAAAACCGGCCTAAGCCGGTTTTTTTAGTACGCCAGTGTCGATTAAGACAGTGGGTAGTTGTCTGGTAGTGGCAGACGCGCAACACCAGAATCGATCGCTGCTTGAGCAACTGCAGTAGATACAGCACCAAGTAGACGAGAGTCTGTTGCTTTAGGGATGATGTAGTCACGACCGAACTCTAGAGAGTCTAGACCGTAAGCATCAAGCACTTCTTGAGGAACTGGAGTCTTAGCCAGATCAGCAAGAGCGCGTACAGCTGCTTCTTTCATCTCTTCGTTGATTGCAGTAGAACGAACGTCCATTGCGCCACGGAAGATGAATGGGAAGCCAAGTACGTTGTTTACCTGATTAGGGAAGTCAGAACGACCTGTCGCCATGATAACGTCATCACGAGTTTCGTGAGCAAGTTCTGGGCGAATCTCTGGATCTGGGTTAGCACATGCGAATACAACTGGGTTAGCAGCCATTTTAGATAGCTGTTCAGCAGAAAGCAGGTTAGGACCAGATAGACCAACAAATACGTCAGCACCGTCGATAGCATCGTCTAGAGTACGCTTGTCTGTTTCAGACGCGAACGCTGCTTTCTCTGGAGTTAGGTTTTCACGGCCAGAGTGGATAACACCCGTACGGTCGATCATGTAGATGTTTTCGATCTTAGCACCCATGTTCACTAGCAGCTTCATGCAAGCGTGAGCTGCAGCACCAGCGCCTAGGCATACGATTGAAGCTTCTTCTAGCTTCTTGCCAGCTACTTCTAGTGCGTTGATCATGCCAGCAGCTGTTACGATAGCTGTACCGTGCTGATCATCGTGGAATACAGGGATGTTACAACGCTCGATCAGAACACGTTCGATTTCGAAACATTCTGGAGCTTTGATATCTTCTAGGTTGATTCCACCGAAAGTGTCCGCGATGCGCGCAACAGTGTCGATGAATGCCTGTGGGCTTTCAGCGTCAACTTCAATATCGATAGAATCAAGGCCAGCGAAGCGCTTGAACAGCAGTGCTTTACCTTCCATTACTGGCTTAGAAGCCAATGGACCTAAGTCACCTAGACCTAGAATTGCAGAACCGTTAGAAATCACTGCGACTAAGTTACCTTTAGCCGTGTAACGGTATGCATTTTCAGGATCTTTTGCGATTTCACGAACCGGCTCTGCTACACCCGGGCTGTATGCCAAGGAAAGATCACGCTGAGACTCAGCGTCTGTAGACAGTTCCACACTGATTTTACCTGGACGTGGGAACTCATGGTAATCAAGAGCGGCTTGTTTCATATCATCAGACATAGCTGCTGTTCCAATCTAGTTAAAAAGTCGAACACAGAACTATATAGAAAACATATTTGCCGAACAACTATTCCGCACCTGCAACAGGCTTTTTTTCTTTAGGTTAAACCTAAAGTACTAAAAAAACCTGCAAGAAGTCGCATAAAGATAGGAATATTGTTTAATGATCCAAATGCACGGAGTGGCTAATGTTGATCAGCCAAGGTTGGTAGTGTGCAGGTGCGTTATGGCTTTTTGGCTTAATCCACCCCCTAACAGTTAGGGTTTTACCCTTAAAAGCTTCAATTTTTCTCTTGCCGCCTAGCTGCTCTGCAACAATAGGGCTAAATTTTACGGCTAACTCGTCACCAATCTCTAAAATCCAGCCAGAACGGATCTTTTTAACCGCTACCACTTTACCCTTTAAGATTCTAAAGCCTGATTCACGATTTTTTAGCGAAGCCACATCTCGAATAGGACTTTGATTCCACAACCCAAGTTTATCTTCTACCGCACGCTGTTCAGCAGCTTTTAGGCAATTAAGATAAGCAAGATTTGGCGGTACCGCTATATGGTAGGCCAAACCGTTCTCAAGCAGAGATTCCCCAACATGCTGACCGTCAGCGTACAAATGGGCTAACCAACGTTTATAGCGATCTTTTGGCTCTTTACCCACCACTAACGAAAGATCAGCATCTTTTAACAAGGTTTTCAGGTGAGCGGTTGCTTGATCAGCATAAGCTTCGGCAGGTTTGTCTTCCTTGGCAGTTTCTGGGGTATTGATACCGATAAGGCGAACACGACGACCATCGGTTAATTTTACTGTATCGCCATCATATATATGCGCAACGCTTACCGTTTCAGCATGATGAGGTTCTTCACACTGAGCTGCGGTAACAGCAGCACTATAGCCAGAAACAAAAAAGGCGCACCACAATGGGAGCGCCTTTTTCAAAATTCTCATAAGTGACATCACTTATTTTTTCATGCCGCGGCCGCCAAAACGCTTGTTGAAGCGATCGATACGACCACCAGAAGTAGCTTCTTTCTGCTTACCAGTGTAGAACGGGTGGCAAGAAGAGCAAACGTCCAAGTGGATGTCTTTGCCCAGAGTGGACTTAGTTTTAACAACGTTACCGCAAGAACAAGTAGCGTTAATTTCTGCGTATTCCGGGTGGATACCAGCTTTCATGATAAACCTCATTAGATTCATGCCGCCACCTGATCTTCTGCCAGGCACCGCATTGATTTAAACTACCAGCAAAATAACTGGTACGTTAAGTAGGCGGCGAATTATACGCATCGATATAATACTGCGCAACTTAAAACCGTTTAAAAAGTGAGCAATTTAAGCATATATGAGCATTTTACGGCTTGCCATTCCTAGCCCCTTACGCAGACTGTTCGATTACCACTGCCCGGAAGGGATCGATCCCCTTTCATTAAAGCCCGGTATTCGCGTTTTAGCCCCGTTTGGGAGCAGAGAAGTCATTGGTATTTTAGTCGAGGTGGCACAAAGCAGTGAGTTTGATCATAACAAGCTTAAAAGTGCCTCACAGATCTTAGATGACACCCCGCCTCTCCCTGCTCACCTGTTTAAACTGGCACGCTGGTCTGCAAGCTATTATCAGCATCCAGAGGGCGATGCCCTGCAACAAGCACTACCGGTTTTACTGCGTAAAGGCCAAGCCTGTGAATATCAGCACGAAACATTGTGGCGCGCCGCCGAAGGCGCTTGCTTAAGCGCCATCAAGAGCAACGCTAAACGCCAACTGGAGGCGTTGCAGCTATTACTCGATCATCCTCAAGGGATCAGTGCCGATGCATTCCGTGCAGAAGGCGGACAGACTGCCGCATTGAACGCTTTGCAAGAGAAGCAACTCGCCGAATCATTTAAGCGCGAACACAAACAGCACACAGGCCCGATTCTGCATGAGTCACCTCTTCCTTTAAATGAAGAGCAAGATAACTGTGTAAAACAGATCGCTCAATTTGATGGTTTTAACGCTTGCCTATTAGAAGGTGTCACTGGTTCAGGTAAAACCGAGGTTTACCTGCAAGCGATCGAAAAGATCATTAATGAAGGCAAACAAGCCTTAGTGCTCGTACCCGAAATCGGCCTGACACCGCAAACCGTAGTGCGCTTTCAGCAACGCTTTAGCGTGCCTATTGTTGCCCTACACTCTAATTTAACCGATCGCCAACGCTTGGATGCCTGGCTACAAGCGCGCGAAGGCATTGCGCGGATTATTATTGGTACCCGTTCAGCCATTTTTACACCGATGAAAGCGCCCGGCATCATTATTATTGATGAAGAGCACGATGCATCGTTTAAGCAACAAGACGGCTTCCGCTACTCCGCTCGCGATTTGGCGGTCGTTCGTGCCCGCTCGGAAGAGATTCCTATTGTTTTAGGCAGTGCCACACCCTCTTTAGAGACACTACAAAATGCGATCGAAGATCGCTATCACTGGCTCAAACTCACTCAACGCGCTGGTAACTCATCTCCTCCTGAATTCAGGTTACTGGATATCCGACAGGAGAACTTATCAGATGGCCTTTCACCGCAGCTGATACTGAACATTAAAAAGCACCTAGAAAGTGGCACTCAGGTTTTGGTGTTTCTAAATCGTCGCGGATTTTCGCCGACGTTGACCTGTCACGATTGTGGCTGGATAGCAGATTGCACCCGCTGTGATGCCCATATGACGTTGCATCAACGTCCTGCGCATCTACACTGTCATCACTGTGACAAACAAGCCGCTATTCCCCATCGCTGCCCTGAATGTAATAGCGATCAACTGCAGCCGGTTGGCGTAGGCACTGAGCGCAGCGAGCAAGCATTGCAGAAGCTTTTCCCGAACTTCCCGGTGATTCGTGTCGACCGCGACAGTACCCAGCGGAAAAACGCGATGCAGGAGATCATGAATCAGGTGAACAGTGGCGCCCCCTGCATTTTGGTAGGCACACAGATGCTCGCCAAAGGACACCATTTCCCACGGGTAACACTGGTTGCGATCATCAATGCCGATAGCGGCTTATTTAGCGCTGATTTCCGCGGTATGGAGCGCACAGCACAGTTAATTCTGCAAGTTGCAGGACGCGCTGGGCGTGCCGACCATGCGGGCACAGTCATGATGCAGACCTACCACGCTGATCACCCAACCCTGCAAACACTGGTTCAGCATGGTTACAGCGCATTCGCGCAAGAGGAGCTTCATAACCGCAAAATGGCGCAACTACCGCCGTTTACGCACTACGCATTGCTTCGCGCAGAAACAACCCAGAATGGTCGCGCCGAATCGTTTTTGAGTGCGATTAGACAGCAGCTCGAAGATGACATGCTGCTGCCACAGGATGCCCATTGGATCGGACCTTTCCCAGCACCTATGGAAAAACGTGCGGGCATGCATCGAGCTCAGCTGATGATCTATGCGCAAAATCGCAAAGCGCTTCATCAGTTATTAGCCAACCTGTGTTGGTATCTAGAGCAAAATAAAGAGTCTCGAAAAGTACGCTGGTCTATAGATGTCGATCCAGCGGATACTTTTTAAGCAGATCTCGCCTTTCAGCTCTTAACATAGGCAGATTTTACAGGGATAATACGCGGTTCTTCTGAAGCCCCATCCGATCAAATTGATCGACCTTGGGCTCACCGACTTACTTCAAACGGTATTTGTACGCTAATGAAAGAGATAATTGCAGAGCTGATTGACTCCGCCCTGAAGACACTGATTGAAAATGGCACTTTGCCTGCCGACGTAGAACCTAAAATCATGGTGGAAAACACCCGTGATAAATCTCATGGTGACTACGCTTCTAACATCGCTCTGACATTAGCTAAACCAGCTCGCTGCAACCCTCGCCAATTGGCTGAGAAATTGGTTGACGCACTACCCGCATCAGACAACCTAAAACGCACAGAGATTGCGGGCCCAGGTTTCATCAACTTCTTTATCAGTGGTGCGTCTACTAGCTCTCTGTTGAAAAACATCCTAGAGCAGAAGAACAACTACGGCCGTAACAACAACGGCGAAGGTAAAAAAGTTCAGGTTGAGTTTGTATCGGCAAACCCGACTGGTCCTCTGCACATCGGTCACGGTCGTGGCGCAGCAGTAGGTGACTGCCTATGCCGCATCATGGAAGCGAACGGTTGGGATGTAACACGTGAGTTTTACTACAACGACGCTGGCCAGCAGATCAATAACCTAGCGCTGTCTGTACAAGCGCGCTGCAAAAACCTAACACCGGATGATCCAAGCTGGCCTGAAGATGGTTACCGCGGTGACTACATTATCGACCTAGCGAACAGCTACATGGCTGGCGACACTGTTGTATCTGAAGACCAGTCTTTCACTGGCGCTAAAGATGCAGATGATCTGGAATCTATCCGTCACTTCGCTGTTGCTTACCTACGTCGCGAACAGGATCTAGACCTTAAAGCGTTTGCGGTAGATTTTGATGTTTACTTCCTAGAGTCTTCTCTATACGCAGAAGGCAAAGTAGAAGCAGCCGTTCAGACGCTGATCGAAAACGATTTCACATACGAAGATGGCGGCGCACTTTGGTTACGCACAACGGACTTTGGCGATGACAAAGACCGTGTAATGCGCAAGAAAGATGGCGGTTACACTTATTTCGTACCCGATGTGGCTTACCACCTTGATAAGTGGCAGCGCGGTTTCGACACGGTTATCAACGAACAAGGTGCCGACCACCACAGCACGATCACACGTGTACGTGCAGGTCTTCAAGCACTTAAAGCAGACATCCCTCAGGGCTGGCCTGACTATGTACTTCACCAGATGGTTACCGTTATGCGCGGTGGTGAAGAGGTTAAGATCTCCAAGCGTGCAGGTAGCTACGTAACACTACGCGACCTAATCGATGAAGTAGGCCGTGATGCAACACGTTACTTCCTAGCAGCACGTAAGTCTGACAGTCATCTGACCTTTGATATCGACTTGGCTCGCTCTCAGTCTGCCGATAACCCGGTTTACTATATCCAGTACGCTCACGCGCGCGTTTGCTCTATCTTCCGCAAACTAAGCGAAGGCAACTTGGAGTGGGACGAAGCTGAAGGCATCGCTGCACTAGACAAGCTAGAGCTAGAATCTGAGAAGAATCTAGTGATCAATCTGGGCAAATACCCAGAAGTGGTTAAGAACGCAGCCAATGCACGCGAGCCACACCAGATCGCTAACTACCTGAAAGATCTAGCGGCAGAGTTCCACACTTACTACAACTCAGAGAAGACTCTAGTAGAAGACGCCGATGTACGTAACGCGCGTCTAACACTGGCTGTAGCAGTACGTCACGTACTAGCAAACGGTTTGGATCTACTAGGCGTATCTGCACCGGAGCAAATGTAAGTAGATGGCATCTCGTAAGGATTACGCCAAAACCAAGCGTGGTAAAGCTTCAGCTAGCCGCGCTAAGCCTGCCCCAAAGAGAGCCCCTGCTAAGCAGAAAAAGCGCTTTCCTACTGGGCTACTGGCGTTAACCTTATTGCTGCTGGGCGGCCTTGGTTACGGTTTATATAACCTAACTAAGGTTGATCCTGGCGAAGCCAGCACGCCACTGGCCAACAGCAAGCCTAAGCCTGCTCAGACGGCTGAAAAGCCGAAACCAGCTCCATCAAAGCCAGTTAAAAGTCAGGCACCGGTGATTGAGAAGTCGACAGCGTCAACTGATAAGAGCCGTTTCGAATTTTACGAAATGCTTAAAGAGAGCGAAGTTGAAGCACCTAAGGATGTGTATAAATCCACGCCGAAAGATGCCAAAACTCAGCATAAGTATCTGTTACAAGCCGGCTCATTTAAGGCCAAAGCCGATGCCGAGAGAATGCGCGCTCAGTTGATACTACTTGGACTGCCAAACGTCCACACCAATATCAGCACCAGTAAAGACGGCACCCAATGGTATCGGGTGCGTGTCGGCCCATTCGATAACCGCTCGCGCTTATCTAAAGCCTACGACAAATTGGTTCAGCAAAATATCCAGCCTTTGCGAATCAAACAGTAAAAGCTAAAAGCCCATCCTTAAGTCGATGGGCTTTTTGTTTTTACAGCCTTGAAATTCATCTCTTAGTCACCATCTTTCTTTAAACCTATAAAGAAACAGTGCAATACGCTTCATCGATTTATAGCGCACTGTTTAAGATTCACTCCCATTAGGAGCAGATAATGACAACGATAGTATCCGTACGTCGTGGCGATAAAGTAGTTGTAGGCGGTGATGGCCAAGTATCGCTAGGCAACACTGTAATGAAAGGCACTGCACGTAAAGTTCGCCTTCTGCCTAAGCACGATGTAATTACCGGTTTTGCCGGCAGTACCGCTGACGCAATTACCCTACTTGATCTTTTTGAAGCTCAGCTAGAGAAACACCAAGGCAACATTTTCAATGCCGTTGTAAGCCTAGCGAAAGAGTGGCGCGGTGACCGTGTGCTGCGCAAACTTGAAGCACTTATGCTGGTTGCTAACAAAGAAAAAACGTACCTAATCTCGGGTAGCGGCGACATTATTGAACCAGAAGATGGCGTTATCGCTATTGGTTCTGGCGGCAACTTCGCTTTGGCTGCTGCACGCGCCCTAACCGACAATACTGAGCTTTCTGCTAAAGATATTGTTGAGAAGAGCCTACATATCGCTGCTGGTATCTGTGTATTTACCAACGGCAACCTGACTATCGAAGAACTTGATTCAGTTCAGTAATCCAGCCACAGGAGCTAAAAATGTCTAACATGACACCACGTGAAATTGTATCCGAGCTGGATCATCACATTATCGGCCAAGACGAAGCAAAACGCGCAGTAGCTATCGCACTTCGTAACCGCTGGCGTCGCATGCAACTTGATGATGAGATGCGTACTGAAGTTACCCCAAAAAACATCCTGATGATCGGTCCTACTGGTGTAGGTAAAACTGAGATCGCACGTCGTCTAGCAAAACTAGCTAACGCACCGTTCATCAAAGTTGAAGCGACTAAATTTACCGAAGTCGGTTATGTCGGTCGTGACGTAGAAACCATCATCCGTGACCTAGTTGATATGTCTATTAAGATGCTACGTGAGCAGGAGATGGATAAAGTACGCTTCCAAGCTGAAGAAGCAGCGGAAGAGCGTATTCTTGATGCCCTACTGCCACCAGCACGCCCTGCAAACTTTGGCGAAGAACCTACTCGCGAAGACAGCGCTACGCGTCAGGTATTCCGTAAGAAACTACGTGAAGGCCAACTAGACGATAAAGAGATCGACATCGAAGTGGCTCAGCCACAGATGGGTGTTGAGATCATGGCGCCTCCGGGCATGGAAGAGATGACTAACCAACTGCAAAGCATGTTCTCTGGCATGGGCGGTGGTAAGAAGCAATCTCGCCGCTTGAAGATCAAAGATGCCTTTAAAGCCCTAACTGATGAAGAAGCAGCTAACCTTGTTAAAGAAGATGAGCTGAAACAATCTGCAGTAGAGCTAGTTGAACAGCACGGTATCGTATTCCTAGATGAGATCGATAAAGTCTGCAAAGGCGGCTCTAACAGCAGCGGTGACGTATCTCGTGAAGGTGTACAGCGTGACCTGCTACCGCTAATCGAAGGCTGCACAGTCAGCACTAAGTACGGCATGATCAAAACAGACCACATTCTGTTTATCGCATCAGGGGCATTCCACTTGGCTAAGCCATCTGACTTGATCCCAGAACTGCAAGGTCGTCTGCCTATTCGTGTTGAGCTAAATGCTCTAACACCAGAAGACTTCCGCCGTATCCTAAAAGAACCAAATGCATCGCTGACTGATCAGTACACAGCGCTACTTGGCACTGAAGGCGTGAGTGTTGAGTTTACTGATGAAGGTATTCATCGTGTGGCTGAACTGGCATTTGAAGTAAACGAAAGCACAGAAAACATCGGTGCACGTCGTCTACACACAATGATGGAACGTCTACTAGAAGAGCTTTCTTTTGCTGCATCAGACTGCTCTGGTCAGACTATCAAAGTAGACAAAGCTTTTGTTGATCAGCAGCTTAGCGAGCTAAGCAAAGACGAAGACCTAAGCCACTACATCCTGTAAGTAGGACCCTGTAACTGGGAGTAAGATGATGTCTAAAGCACCATTACCGACACAGATTAAGCTGCACAAGAAGTCTCGCACGCTGGAATTAAGCTATGAGGATAAAACCTTTGAGCTGAGCGCCGAGTACCTACGCGTGCACTCTCCATCTGCTGAAGTACGCGGCCATGGCATCGGCAATGGCGTGCTACAAACTGGCAAAAAGCTGGTAGGCATTAAAGAGCTGATCCCTAGTGGTAACTATGCCCTAAAGATCGTTTTTGATGATGGTCATGACAGCGGCATCTATACCTGGGACTGCCTACATGACCTTGCCTACAATCACGATCAGTACTGGCAAGAGTATCTTCAGAAACTTGCTGATGCTGGCGAATCACGCGATGGCGGTATGATCGCTATCGGCCGATAAGCTTTCCAGATCGATCATAAACATTTAAAAGGGCTATTCATTAATAGCCCTTTTTTATTTTTGGGTCACCTCTACCTAAAATAATCCCTTTTCAATCGCAGACAATTTCAGCGGATAAGGTTAAAATCCCCCTCTAATCTAAGATTTTCAGGACATCCGGATATGGCAGATCAACGCAACGACAACACCACTCACTTTGGCTATGAAAACGTCAAAACAGAGGAAAAAGTACAGCGTGTTGCTGATGTCTTCCACAGTGTTGCTGGCAAATACGATCTGATGAATGATCTGATGTCCGGCGGCGTTCACCGTCTTTGGAAACGAATCACTATCGAACAAAGTGGTGTTCGCTCTGGTAACACTGTCCTAGATATCGCGGGCGGTACTGGCGATCTGACCATGCGTTTCTCGCGCCTTGTTGGCCCAAACGGTAAAGTTGTTCTTGCTGACATCAACGACTCAATGTTGAAAGTTGGCCGTGACAAGCTGATGGATAAAGGCGTAACAGGCAACGTTGAGTTTGTTCAAGCAAACGCTGAGGCCCTGCCATTCCCTGATAACACTTTTGATGTTATCACAATCGCATTTGGTCTACGTAACGTAACCGATAAAGATGCAGCGCTACGCTCTATGGCACGCGTACTTAAGCCGGGCGGTAAGTTGATGGTATTGGAGTTCTCTAAAACAGATAACCCACTACTAACCAAAGCGTACGATTTCTACTCGTTCAATATCCTACCGCACATGGGTTCTGCGATTGCTGGCGACGCTGATAGCTACCGCTACTTAGCTGAGTCTATCCGCATGCACCCAGATCAGGAAACACTGAAAGGTATGATGCAGAATGCTGGTCTGACAAACTGCCGCTACCAGAACATGACTGGCGGTATCGTTGCGCTACACACAGGTATCAAGCCTTAATCGCTTTTTAGGATCTAAACCATGCTCGAGATGCTTCAAGCTACCCTATTCACGACTGCAGAAACGGTATGCAACCAACTGCTTAAACGTGACCCGGTTACCCTGCAACATCTTGAGCGCCTCACTGGCAAAGTGATAGCGATTGAGTGCACTTCACCTGCACTAAATCTTTACCTACTGCCTAATGCCGATGGTCTTCAGATCCAATCGGTCTACAACGACGAACCGACAACCATATTACGTGGCAATGCAGCCGACTTTATCACTCTGCTAACCAGCAAAGATAAGTCTGATGCGATGTTTGGTAAGACGGTTCAGGTCAGTGGTGACAGCGCTTTAGCTACCCGTTTCCAACAGATTCTGAGCGACGCTCAAATCGATTGGGAAGCGATGCTAGGTGATGTAATTGGCGATCTGCCAGCACACCAAGTAGCTCTGTACACGGCTTGGAAAGCTCAGTGGTATAAAAGCAGTGCTTCTAGCTTTATCCACAACCTGGATGAGTTTGTAAAAGAGGAAGTAAGGTTTATCCCTACACGTCCAGAGATGGACCTTTTCACCAATGAAGTTGAGCAACTTCAAGAAAGAGCTGAGCGACTGGCCGCTCGCGTTGAACAAACGCTGGCAAAGCATAAAGCTTAAGTTACCAACGTCTGCTCCATTCGTTCTGCATTAGAACGGTTTTACAACGACAAAGATCAAAATCGGAATAAAGATCAGTAACGGTAATTCGTTAAACAGACGGAAGTAACGACCACTGCGGTCTAAAGTTCCAGCTCTCATTTTGTTTAAGTACGCTTTGCACCAGAAGTGATAGCCGATCAGCAAGCCGACAAACGTCAGTTTTGCATGCATCCAGCCACCGCCAATGCCGTAACCAAACATCAGCCATATACCTAGGCCTAAAGTGAAGATCGCCATAATACTCATAAAGCCGTAGAGCTTACCGGCCATAATCTCTAATCGAGCAACATCCTGCCCTGCTTCACGCCCTTCAACGTAATGAACAAAGATACGTGGAAGGTAAAAGATACCTGCCATCCAACTGGTCATCGCAAGAATATGAAAGACTTTTATCCACAAAAACGACATACAAATTCCTTAGTAACCTAGCAACGGATAGAGTTCTCCGCGCTTAACAATTTTTTGAGCAGATTGAATCGTACCGTCACTCTGCCATTCTGAGATAACTTTCTTCAACAGAGGTAAGGCTTGCTCTTCAGTCATACCCGGTTTAAGAACCGGCTGATAGAGCAGCTTGAGCAGAAGGTAATCTAAACCAGACAACAATGTCTCTGGAGTACGATCATTAAAAATGGAGGGATAAACCTTTTCCGAATCATTCGGCAAACCCATCACCTGCGTGATCTCTTCAACAATACAGGTAACTAATTTGCCATGCATCCTCGCCTGATCAACCGGAATAATTACCGCCGCTTGATCGATCTCATAACGGCCATTCACTCGGAAGTTCGCCATGCAAACTGCACCATGAACGATCTTTTCTGCACGCTTACCAAAGAGTTCACCCACCTGACGTTTCCACAAAGACTGCTTAGTGAAAACCATAATCAAGTTAGCGTCCTGTTTACGACTGACGGTCTTAATCGATAAACCGGTGATCTCAGACAGATGTTTGAGGTGCATATTTACCAAACTGGTATGCACCTCAGCGTCAGGTACTTGGTGATCCAACCACACCCGTATTGGTTTATTCCAGCGCCTGACCATACGCCCTTGAAGGCTGTATTCATTGCGCAGCGCCACCTCTTTGAAGGCCTGCAGAATAAACTCAGGCTGCTGCCAGCGAACAGCAGGATCGACTGCCGCCGCAGGTAAGGTAAACAGCGCGCTGAATAACCCAATAAACAGAACGAAGCTTTTCACGTATTACACAGCTTCTGTTGATACGGAAAGAAGACCTGTCAGCTCTACCTGCAGCTTATCTCCAGGTACTACGGGGCCTACACCTGCAGGCGTGCCGGTTAACACTACATCACCCGGCTCTAGAGTAAAGAACTCACTAGCATGGCTAAGAAGCGGCAACACTTGATTCAACATAGCTGCACTGTTGCCCTGCTGACGGATCTCACCGTTAACGGTCAATTTGATCTCTACATCTTGTAGATCGTCAACTGCATTTGGAGCAATAAAAGGAGAGAGCGGGCATGAACCATCGAACGCTTTCGCCTTCTCCCACGGATGACCTTTCTCTTTTAGCTTTCCTTGAAGATCACGCAAAGTTAGATCTAACCCTAAGCCCACGCCGCTAATCGCCGCTTTCGCTTCTTCTTCAGACGCATTACTCAGTTTAGAACCAATAAGAATCGCCATCTCCGTTTCAAAATGAACAGAACCATGCCCTTGCGGCACGGTAAACGGCTGAGTCATATCAACCACACTCGTAGCAGGTTTGATAAACAACATAGGCTCGGTAGGTATTGGATTATTCAGCTCTGCAGCATGATCGGCATAGTTACGACCGACACAAATCACTTTACCCGTTGGCAGGTTTACCAAATCTCCGTCGACAATACTGTGTTGATAGCTCATAGGTACTCCTTAAATTATCGTGGGGTGAAGTTTACCCCCCTACCGCACAGCGCTCCAGTTTTACGCTTGTTTTATAGTAGAGCATTAAGCTGGATAGCAAAGTAATCAGCAGAATAACCAAGGATCCAAAGACTACACCATCCCAGCCCCAAGAATGCCAAAACGGGTCTAAATAGAAGCCACCGCTACTAGCCCCCAGATAATAGAACAGCAGATAAATAGACGATGCTGTCGCTCTAGCGTGAAGCGCAGTATGGCTTACCCAACTACTTGCACAAGAGTGAGCCAAGAAGAAACCAAAGGCACTGACCAAGAAGCCTAAAATGATCGCCCATAAACTACCCTGTAGAGTCAGCAGCGTACCGGCCATCAAGATAATGATCCCCACAGCCATGACTAACGGCTGCGGAATATTTTTGGCAATACGCCCGGAGAACGCAGCTCCCACCGTACCGCTCAGGTACGTCAGGAATAATAAGCCAAGCACACCCGCCGATAGGTAATAGGGCTCATCGGCCAGCAAAAATGTGGCATAGCTGTATTGGTTGATAAAGATAAAGAAGTTAAGCCCGCCCACTATATAAGCAAGTAGCAACAGAGGATTGGACAGGTGCTGATAGGCATCTTTAATCATCTGTGTTGGCACGATCTTTCTTGCGTTGAAATTCTCAGAAGGCGGTAACAACCAGACAAACAGGCATAGACAAAAGAAGCTAATAAAGGTCATCAAGGCGAATGCTTCCTGCCAGCCGAACAGTTCACCGGCAAAACCACCTATAAGACGCCCACCAATGCCCCCTAAAGTGTTACCGCTGATATACAAACCAACCGCAGCAATTAAGCCTTTTTTTGTGAATTCATCGCCCATATAAGCGATCGCAATTGCCGGCAAACCCGCTAAGCAAATACCTTGTAATGCTCGCCAGAACAGCAGCCATCTAAAATCAGATACCTGCGACAATACAAAACTACAAAGCACAGCCCCGCACATAGTCATCAGCATCAACCGCGTGCGTCCAAGGGCATCAGATAGGGGGCCAAACACCAACAAAGACAAACCTAAAGTCAAAGTAGTTACCGTTAAGCTCCAACTGGCTAATAATGGACTAATCTCAAACTCCTCCGCCAACATCGGTAGCAAAGGGTGCGTGATGTAAAGATTGGCAAACACCATAAAAGAGCCTATGCATAAGGCCATAGTTGCGCGCCAAAATTGACTTGTACCTGCTTCGATCATATTCCACCTCTCATTCGTGGTGGAAGACTAGCAATCGCAAAGCCATCATAAAAATATATACTTCTTATAGCCTTGATAAGAAAATATGATGATGGATATAAAACACCTACGCTATTTCAAAACCGTTGCCGATCTAAACAGCTTCACTAAAGCCGCTGAAAAGCTGCACATTGCACAGCCTGCAATGAGTATGGCGATCAGAAAACTAGAAGAAGAGTTAGATCTAAAACTACTGCATCGATACGACCGTAAAATCAGCCTGACCGATGAAGGTGAGCACCTTTATCGCCATGCCAGTAAGATTTTACAGGCTACCGAAGATGCCATTTTGGAGATGCAGGAGCTGAAAGGCTTACTCAAAGGCGAAGTGCGCGTAGGTATCCCAAGCATGCTTGGTTCTTATTATTTCCCGCCTATTTTGATGGCGTTTCGGCATCGTTATCCACAATTAACATTAACGGTTATTGATGGCGGCGCAGGCAAACTACAACGACTGTTAGAGCAAGGGGAACTCGATTTAGCAGTTATCGTCGATAAATCTATCCCCAGCAAGAACCTAGAATCCAAAGTCTTTCTGCAAGAACAGATGATGGTGATCTCACCGCTCGACCACCCCTTTGCCAGTTTAGAAAGCGTTGAATATTCACAACTATTTGCGGAGGAATTGGTGATGTTTAATACCGGCTTTTTCCACCGCAATGTAGTCGATGATCTGGCGGCACAGGCGGGTATCATACCCAAGATCAGCTTCGAGACTAACCTGATCCCTCTGATTAAATCGATAGTTAAACAGGGCTATGCCATCTCAACCCTGATGGCGATGGTAATTGAAGATGAACCTGGATTAGTGGCGCGCCCTTTTACAAAACCTGTCTGGTTGGACCTTTCAATCGCATGGCGTAAAGACGGTTATCTATCTCAGGCTAACCAAACCTTTGTCGATTTTGTGTTGGAAAACAGCCCGATTAAATCCTGAAATTTGCAGCGATTAGCATTTAATTTTATGATTCGCGCAAATTTTAGGAGATCAAACATGCTGAACGTAAACGAATACTTTGACGGCAAAGTAAAATCTATCGGCTTCGAAAACAGCGAAGGTAAAGTAACTTCTGGCGTAATGGCACCAGGCGAATACGAATTCGGCACAAGCGAAGACGAACTAATGAAGGTAGTTAGCGGCGAGCTAATCGTTAAACTTCCTGGCAGCGAAGAGTTCCAGTCTTTCCCAACAGGCACTGAATTTAAAGTTGCAGCGAACCAGAGCTTCCAGCTTAAAGTTGAGCAAGCAACTGCTTACCTTTGCTTCTACGGCTAAGGAAAAGCAAGGCTTCTGTATTCGCAATATAGAAGCCTTTTCCCTCCAAATATCCCCTTTATACAATCCACCTCATCTCAAGATGAATATTTTTCCGCCAATCTGAGCTTATCATTCATCCTTTTCAACTTTGGCTGTGCTAATATTCGCGCTTAATTTTAAAGCGTTTAAACCTGTGGCCCTCCTAGATACTAGAAAAAGCCACGCAAATTAAAGAGCTGCACACCATGAGCCAAACAACCTCTCTCGATAAAAGCAAAATCAAAATTTTGCTTCTGGAAGGCGTACACCAATCTGCGGTGGACACTTTTAATCAGAATGGTTACACCAACATCGAATTCTTAACTGGTTCCCTACCAGAAGAAGAGTTGATTGAGCGTGTTAAGGACGTTCACTTCATCGGTATCCGTTCCCGTACTCAGCTAACTGAAGAAGTTTTTGAAGCTGCTGAAAAATTGGTAGCTGTTGGTTGCTTCTGTATCGGTACTAACCAGGTAAATCTGGAAGCAGCTACGATGCGTGGTGTTGCGGTATTTAACGCACCTTTCTCTAACACTCGTTCTGTAGCAGAACTAGTAATCGCTGAAGCGATTCTTCTGCTTCGCGGTGTTGCAGAGAAGAACGCTAAAGCTCACCGTGGTGAGTGGCAGAAGTCTGCTAAAAACTCTTACGAAATCCGTGGCAAGAAGCTAGGTATCGTAGGTTACGGTAGCATCGGTTCTCAGCTAAGCGTTATTGCTGAAGCGATGGGTATGGACGTTTACTTCTACGATGTAGTCACTAAGCTTCCGCTAGGTAACGCAACTCAAGTTGGCTCTATGAAAGAGCTTCTAAACATGAGTGACATCGTTTCTCTACACGTACCAGAAACACCAGCTACTAAAGATATGATGGGCGAAGCTCAGTTCGCTGAGATGAAACAAGGTTCCATCTTCCTTAACGCTGCTCGTGGTACTGTTGTTGTAATCGATGAGCTATGTAAAGCACTAGATTCTGGTCGTCTACTAGGCGCGGCTATCGACGTATTCCCAGTTGAGCCACGTACTAACGATGACGAATTCATCTCACCACTACGTGAGTATGACAATGTAATCCTAACTCCACACGTAGGCGGTTCTACGATGGAAGCTCAGGAAAACATCGGTTACGAAGTAGCTGAGAAGTTGATCAAGTACAGTGATAACGGTTCTTCTATCACGTCTGTTAACTTCCCAGAAGTTGCACTACCAGAGCACCCACACGTTCACCGTCTACTTCACGTACACAACAACGTGCCGGGCATTATGTCTGCGATCAACACTGTATTCTCTGAAAACAGCGTTAACATCAGCGGTCAGTACCTACAGACTAACGAGAAAGTTGGTTATGTAGTGGTAGACGTTGATGCAGATTGCTCTTCTGTAGCACTAGAAAACTTGAAGCAGATCGAAGGCACAATCCGCTGCCGTCGTTTGTTCTAAGTTGATCTGATTTGATCAAAACGGGCAGCCTTAGGGCTGCCCGTTTTCGTTTTCCCAGCGTTTAAATATCAACTCGATCTGATTAAATACCTGATCTCGGTATTGCGGTGTTTCATTCACCAGATGATGTTTCGCCTCATCAATCAACGTTAATTCCATCTCGGGATAAAGCCTACCCAACACAGCCATATTGTGCTGCCAGTCGACCGTACTATCGAGGGTTCCCTGAATCATATGGATGCGCCCCGGCACAGGCAGATGCGCTTCGATCCAATCCCCCCACGCCAACATAGCACCGACCCAACTCACAGGGATTTCGCGGTGCTGTAAACAATCCCCTTCCCGTAGAAAGCGAATAAAATCATCATCATGAGAGTTTTGGCTATACCGCCTCGGTACTTGCCGTAATACGTATTTCAGCCAGCGAAATTTTCGCTGTATGCTGCGCCATAGGCTGGGTCTTACTAAGGGCGCCAACAACACTCGCTCACCCAATGAAGGCATAGTTTGATCGGTAAACAGTAGCTGATGCGCCATCACCACCGCCCCACCTGTACTCTGACCAACTAAATGAACCGGGTAAGATAGCTCCTGATCTAAACTGGCCAACAGCTCCGCTAGCTGAGTCGCATAGTGTTGAAAATCGTCCACTGCCAGCGGATCACCATCGGATAAACCATGACCACTCAAATCATAACAGAGCAGATCAAACCCGCTTTTCAAAAGGTCATCAATCAGGTGCTGATATAAGCCAACATGGTCCATATAACCATGCACTAACACAACCGTTCCGCGGTTACGGGAACGGTCTAAAACCGAAAAGGATTGCAGGGTCACAGAAACTTCATCGAGCGCTATACGGCCAATCCGATAATTGGATTTTTCAGCGATATCCAATAAGCCATAACAGGCTAAATACGCACGAACACTTTCGCTCGGTATTCCAAAACCCGTTTCAATATAAGGCCTTAGCCCTTTAACAAGGAGATCACGATCAAATAAGGTCATAGACACCACCTTAGGGACATTCCCGCACAACTTAGGTGATCATTTCATACTTAACCTTAGCTAATACTGCAGCCATTCGCTCAATTTATACCGAATATAAGGCCCATTTATCATACTTTTGGGTCGACTTAGGCGACAATAAGACACCATTGCGCTACTGTGCGATGCACAAATTTAGCTGCAAATTAATCGACAGCGATCATTCACTCAGCTACCGGTAGCCTCGCACCGGAGCTGGCAGAATATTTACTGGGGCAATTCATTATGAGTCAAAGAGTACAGAGTGGCGGTCTTCAGGTTGCACAGGCTCTATACGATTTCGTTAACAACGAAGCACTGCCAGGCACTGGCGTAACTAGCGAACAGTTCTGGGCTGGCTTTGATGCCATCGTTCACGACCTGGCGCCAAAGAACCGTGACCTACTAGCTAAGCGTGATGCTATCCAAGAGCAGATCGATGCATGGCACCGTGAGCGTCAAGGTCAGGCTTTCGATCTAGAAGCATACAAAGGCTTCCTATCTGAGATCGGTTACCTATTGCCAGAAGGCGAAGATTTCGAAGCGACTACTTCAAACGTTGACCCAGAAATGGCAACAATGGCTGGTCCTCAGCTAGTAGTACCTGTAATGAATGCTCGTTTCGCACTTAACGCAGCTAACGCACGTTGGGGCAGCCTATACGACGCGCTTTACGGTACTGACGCAGTATCTGAAGAAGGCGGCGCTGAGAAGTCTGGTTCTTACAACCCAGCTCGTGGCGCTAAAGTTATCGAAGCTGCACGTACTTTCCTAGACACAGCAGCTCCACTAGCGGCAGGTTCTCACAAAGATTCTGCAGGCTACAGCATCCAAGATAACAAGCTTGTTGTTGTAATGCGCGATGGCAGCGAAACTACGCTAGCACAAGCTGAAAAGTTGATCGGTTACACTGGTGAAACAGCTGCTCCGACTTCTATTCTATTCAAAAACAACGGTCTGCACTTCGAAGTACAGATCGACCGTGAAAGCCAGATCGGTAAAGACGATGCTGCAGGCATCAAAGATATCGTGATGGAAGCTGCACTAACAGCGATCATGGACTGTGAAGACTCTGTTGCTGCTGTAGACGGCGCTGACAAAGTTGTTGTTTACCGTAACTGGTTGGGTCTGATGAAAGGCGACCTAACAGAAGAAGTAACTAAAGGCGGTAAGACTTTCACTCGTTCTATCAACGCTGACCGTGAGTTCACTGCACTAGACGGTTCTAACCTTGCACTTAAAGGCCGTAGCTTGATGTTCGTACGTAACGTTGGTCACCTAATGACTAACGAAGCTGTACTAGACAAAGATGGCAACGAAGTTCCTGAAGGCATCATGGACGGTGTTGTAACTACGCTTATCTCTATGCACGATATGCAGGGCAAAGGTAAGTTCAGCAACACAACTACAGGTTCTACATACATCGTAAAACCTAAGATGCACGGTCCAGAAGAAGTTTCTTTCGCCAACGAACTATTCGCTCGTATCGAAGACATGCTTGGCCTAGAACGCTTCACTATGAAGATGGGCATCATGGATGAAGAACGTCGTACTACAGTTAACCTGAAAGAGTGTATCCGCGCTGCTAAAGAGCGTGTTGTATTCATCAACACAGGTTTCCTAGACCGTACTGGTGACGAGATCCATACATCTATGGAAGCTGGCCCAATGATCCGCAAAGGCGACATGAAAGCTGCTGCATGGATCGGTGCTTACGAAAACTGGAACGTAGACAACGGTCTTCTATGTGGCCTACAGGGTCGCGCTCAGATCGGTAAAGGTATGTGGCCAATCCCTGATCAGATGGCTAACATGCTTGAAGCTAAGATCGGCCACCCAATGTCTGGTGCTAACACTGCATGGGTTCCATCTCCAACAGCCGCTGTTCTTCACGCGACTCACTACCACCAGGTAGACGTATTCGCACGTCAGGACGAGTTGAAAGTACGCGATCGCGCGAACCTAGACGACATCCTAACTGTACCAGTTGAAGCTAACCCAAGCTGGACTGCTGAAGAGATCCAAGAAGAGCTAGACAACAACGCACAGGGCATCCTAGGTTACGTTGTTCGCTGGATCGACCAAGGTGTTGGTTGTTCTAAAGTGCCTGACATCAATGATGTTGGCCTAATGGAAGACCGTGCAACACTACGTATCTCTAGCCAGCACATCGCTAACTGGTTGCGCCACGGTATCTGTTCTGAAGAGCAGGTAATGGAAACGCTTAAGCGCATGGCTGCAGTAGTAGATCGTCAGAACGAAAACGATCCTCTATACCGCCCAATGGCTGGCAACTTCGAAGACAGCGTTGCATTCGCAGCAGCGTGCGAACTAGTAATCGAAGGCTGCGTACAACCAAACGGTTACACTGAGCCAGTTCTGCACCGTCGTCGTATCGAAGCAAAAGCTAAATTTGGCGCATAATCTGCCAAATTAAAAAGCTTTAAAACTGAAAAGCCGTGCTGAAAAGCGCGGCTTTTTTGTTTAGGCCGCCTCCCCCTAAAATAGGTTACACTGATAGCATTCTTTGCCTTTGTGAATAACCTATGTCAGAAGCTCAGCAACTTGCCGAATTCATTCGCTCTCATCCCAACCTTGTCGTCCTAACGGGGGCTGGCGTCAGTACAGATTCGGGCATTCCCGCCTACCGAGATTCCAAAGGTAACTGGCAACACTCTGCCCCGACCCAGCATAAAGAGTATATGGAGAGCCACTACGCCCGTCAGCGCTACTGGGCACGCAGTTTGATCGGTTGGCCTGCCATTAGGGATGCCGAGCCGAGCGCGGCTCACACAGCACTCTCTGAGCTAGAAGCAATGGGATTTATTCGCTTGCTGATCACACAGAATGTCGACCGCTTACACCAAAAGTCCGGCAGCCAAGCCGTTATCGATCTTCATGGTCGCTCTGATCGAGTCAGCTGCATGAGTTGTGCACAGAATTATGATCGTAAAGATATCCACAGGCATACTGAAGCGATCAATCCCCATTTCGAGATCCCTGAAGCTCCCCTTCGTCCCGATGGTGATGCCGATCTAGAAACCCATCTATTTGAAGATTTCTCTGTACCTGAGTGCCAGGCATGCGGAGGAATTTTAAAACCGGATGTTGTCTATTTTGGTGATAACGTCCCGAAAGAACGTGTGTTTAGTGCCTTGGATGCACTAGAAGATGCCGATGGTTTACTAAGTGTTGGTAGTTCTTTGATGGTCTATTCAGGCTATCGATTCTGCAAACGCGCCCATGAATGGGGAAAGCCGATCTGTTCTTTAACGATTGGGGTAACGAGAGCAGATCCACTTCTGGATCTAAAGCTGGACGCTCCGATTGCAGAGACGCTGACCGAAGCGGTAGAGATACTAAAGCGAGAAAGTTAAGCAGGAACTGCCAGATCGAAATCCATGTCGTCTAGGTGTTCTTTCATTACCTTACGTGCCATGCACACACACTTACCGCACTGACTACCAACGGCAAGCTCTTTGTTTAGATCACGCACACTTCGCGCGCCTTGATCTACGGCATCACGAACATCACTACAGGTAACATTTTCACAAATACAAACGAACATTGAAACAATAACCAATCTCAATTAAATCGAGTAATGATAATAGTTATCAAATAAGCAACTTTCAATACATTAAACGAGAATCTTGTTGAAAATTATTCTCATTGAATTGCAATTATTGAATGCTCTTCATAACTCGCCAACCAATTGATTTACTTATTAAATTTATTTCCCAAAATCACACAACAAAAAACTGGTTATTTATTATACAGAATCGCAATGAGAATCTAACGCATTAATCTTTGCAACTTATTGTTTTATAAGGATTTTTTTGATTTAAGTCATTTTATAAACTAGACTCTTGATCACTTTGAAATTGCTAACCCACACATAGCTGGGCGGTTATTACTAAAGGAGATCCCCCATGCAAGGCGACAAAAAAGTCATTAGTCACCTGAACAAGGTTCTGACAAGTGAGCTCACTTCAATCAACCAGTTCTTTCTTCACGCACGTATGTACAAGAACTGGGGCCTAGATGAGCTAAACGGGAAAGCTTATAAAAAGTCCATCAAAGATATGAAACAGGCAGACGATCTAATCGAGCGCATTCTGTTTTTGGAAGGACTACCTAACCTGCAACAGTTAGGTCGACTACGCATAGGCGAGCATACTGAAGAGATGCTGCAATGTGATATGGATTTCCAATTAGAGCAACTGACGATTTTGCGTGAAGCAATCGCTTACTGCGAAACGGCGCAAGACTACGTCAGCCGCGATCTGCTGGAAGATATTCTGGAATACGAAGAAGAGCACGTAGACTGGATCGAAACTCAGCAATACCTAATCAGTAATGCAGGTATCGAAAACTACCTGCAATCACAGATTTAACGGGAGAAGACAATGAAAGGTAATCAAAGAGTCATTGACGCACTAAACGGCCTGCTAGCGATGGAACTAGCAGCAATGGATCAGTACTTCATCCACTCCCGTATGTACGATGATTGGGGCTTACATAAGCTGTACGAGCGTATCGATCATGAGTTTGATGATGAGAAAGGCCACGCTGCTGCACTTATTGAGCGTATGCTGTTCTTGGAAGGCACGCCAGACATGACCACCCGTGATGGTTTTAAAGTCGGCACTGACGTTCCTTCAATGCTTGAGTCAGATCTTCGCGTTGAATATGAAGTTGATAAAAAACTTAAGGACGCGATTAAAGTCTGCGAAGAAGAGCAGGACTATGTCAGCCGTGAAATCCTAGAGAAGCTTCTGGAAGACACCGAGGAAGATCATGCGTACTGGCTGGAGAAACAGCTAGGTTTGATCAAAAAAATCGGTCTACCAAACTATCTCCAGTCTCAGATGGGCTAATAAGCTTATCCACTAAGATCATGCAAAGGCGCTGTTTATCAGCGCTTTTTCTTTGCCTACGATCAGCAGCCTGCAGCCCCTGCCTTTTTGCGATAAAATTAGCCTATAAATTTTAGGAGAGCAGAACATGGCTAACCGCGCTTGCGCCCGACACATATTGGTTAAAACCCGCGACCAAGCGGAAAGGCTGAAAATGCGCCTAAAGTTAGGCAATGACTTTGGTAAGCTCGCCAAAAAATACTCCCTCTGCCCATCGGGCAAACGCCAAGGTGGTGATCTGGGCGAATTTCGCCGCGGCGATATGGTGAAACCGTTTGATGATGTCGTATTCAAAAAGCCACTGCATGAGGTGCATGGTCCGATTAAGACCAAATTTGGCTGGCACCTTATCGAAACCATTTACCGCAAATAAACTAGGGTTAATTTCCAACACGTAAGACTTCGTTAAGGTCCGGTCAGTATGATTAAGTTTTTATCTACTACTGACCCTAAGCGCCATGCCTAAACTGATTAAAGACTTCCGTGATTACCAATTTGTTTATTACTGGTATGAAAAAGGCACTGGCAAACTTAGCCCTTACCTACCGACCCTGACGCATGCCGAAGAGTGGATTGAACAGCACCGCTCAACTCAGTTTAATGGTGTCGATCGCCGTAGACGTGAGCAGTCGTCCATCTATCAACGCCGAGCATCGGACCGAATGTTGCGTGTAGATGTCGATATCTCGGTGCAAAAGATTGCTGATCTAAAACAATCTTTTGCAGCCTGAGGTTCTGAAAAAACTTCAGATTTCTGCTTTACGCTGGTCTAGGCACAGTCACCACGTCGCCAAAGGTTTGGTAATCGGAACCACCCAGACGTGCCAGTGGATCAACTAACGCAGCATCAATTTTAGGTCGGCCCTGTTGATCTATTTCGACCACCGCGTCATCCAACCATATTTTCTCTATACGGCCAAAGACGAGTCGTTGCGGAGCATGACCAATATCCTGTTGCTGATACAGAGAACAGGACATAGCGATCTTAGGGCCAAGGATCCTAGGCAACTCAAAGCCTTCAACATCGATTGTTTCCAGATCGCATAGTTCGATTTCCGATTCCCCCCTAGGCAGCGTCACGGAACTATGGGTCACCTTGGTCGCGAGATCAGAACCTGCTATATGAATCACGAATTTTTCGGTATCTGCAATATTTGCATAGGTATCTTTTGGCGAGCCATCAGGCTTTGAACCTATAGATAACATGATCAATGGTGGATCACTGCACACCGCTGAAAAGTACGAAAACGGCGCAAGATTGAGTGCACCTTGTTGATTAGAAGAGAGCACCCAAGCCACAGGACGTGGTACCACAACTTGCGTCAGCGCATGATAGACATCTGACTTTTCCATATTCTCCAATTCTAAAAGCATATCCTTACCTGCAATAAAAAAGCCGCTTTCTGTTACCAGAAGCGGCTGTAGTAATCAGACTAACTTGAGTAATTACAAAGTTAGGACTTTCTCGCCACGTGCGATACCAGAAACACCTGAACGTACAACTTCCATAATGTTAGACGTACCTAGTGCTTCAATGAAGGCATCCAGCTTACTGCTTGCACCCACCAACTGAACGGTGAAAGTGTTAGGCGTAACATCGATGATAGTGCCGCGGAAGATATCCGCTGTACGTTTGATCTCAGCACGAACAGTACCATTGTTCGCCTTCATCTTAATCATCATCAGCTCACGCTCAAGGTGCTCACCTTCAGTTAGGTCAACAACCTTAACAACATCAATAAGCTTGTTTAGCTGTTTAGTGATCTGCTCAACAACACGGTCGTCACCTAGCGTAGTCACTGTTAGACGAGACAATGTCTCATCTTCAGTTGGCGCAACGGTTAAAGACTCGATGTTAAAGTTACGCTGAGAGAACAAACCAACAACACGAGACAGAGCGCCTGGCTCGTTTTCCATCAATACAGAAATGATATGACGCATGATTATGTTCTCTCCGTTTTGCTCAGCCACATGTCACGCATAGAACCACGTGGTACCTGCATTGGGTATACGTGCTCAAACGGATCAACTGCGATATCCATGAATACCATACGATCTTTCATTGCAAAGGCTTCACGCATAGCACCTTCAAGGTCTTCAAGACGCTCAACGCGGATACCTACATGACCGTAAGACTCAACCAACTTGATGAAGTCAGGAAGGGACTTCATGTAAGACTGAGAGTGACGAGATTCGTAGTTCATATCCTGCCACTGACGAACCATGCCCAAAGACTGGTTGTTCAAGCAGATAACCTTAACCGGAATATCGTACTGGCTAATGGTAGATAGCTCCTGGATGTTCATCTGGATACTACCCTCACCTGTTACGCATACTACTTCTTCATCAGGGAAGTTCAGCTTAACACCCATAGCAGCCGGAAGACCAAAGCCCATGGTGCCTAGACCGCCAGAGTTAATCCAACGATTTGGCTTGTTAAACTTGTAGTACTGCGCAGCAAACATCTGGTGCTGACCTACGTCAGAACAAACGTAAGCATCGCCATTAGTCACTTTGCTAAGCATCTCGATAACTTGCTGAGGCTTCATTAGCTCAGAGTCATCTGTGCGGTAGCGACCTCCGTGACGCGCACGCCATTCGTCGATTTGCTCCCACCAAGCTTGCAGGCTATCAGCGCAAGGCGCTTTCTTAGCCGCACGCACCTGTTCTAGCATCTCTTTAAGAACAGCTTGAGCTGGACCTACAATTGGTACATCCGCTTTGATCGTTTTAGAGATCGAAGCTGGATCAATATCAATATGAACGATCTTAGCTGTTGGACAGAACTTATCTGTACCGTTAGTTACACGGTCATCAAAGCGTGCGCCTACAGCCAAAATCATGTCACTGTGGTGCATCGCCATGTTTGCTTCATAGCTACCGTGCATGCCCAACATACCGATAAACTGCTTATCAGTTCCTGGGTAACCACCCAAGCCCATCAGCGTATTCGTTACTGGGTAGCCAAGCTCTTGAGCTAGTTCAATCAGCTCAGCACTTGCATCACCTAAGATTACACCGCCACCTGTATAGATAACTGGGCGTTTGGCAGCCAAAAGCATATCTACTGCTTTTTTGATCTGACCTGTGTGACCTTTAGCGATCGGATTGTAAGAACGCATTTTTACGCTCTTAGGATATTCGTATTCGTAACGCTCTGTAGGCGTAGTCATATCTTTAGGGATATCGACTACAACCGGACCTGGACGACCACTTTCAGCGATGTGGAAAGCTTTCTTAATGATTTCAGGAATATCTTGCGGACGCTGCACGCTGAAACTGTGCTTAACGACCGGACGTGAAATACCGATCATGTCGGTTTCCTGGAAAGCATCTTCACCGATCAGGTGTGACATAACCTGACCCGTAATAACCACCATTGGAATAGAATCTGTGTATGCAGTAGCAATACCCGTTACTGCATTGGTTGCGCCTGGACCAGACGTAACTAGTGCCACACCCGCTTTACCGGTAGCTCGTGCATAAGCATCAGCCATGTGTGTAGCAGCCTGTTCGTGACGGACCAGAATATGTTCGACTTCGTCTTGCGTAAAGATTGCATCATAGATGTGCAGCAATGCACCACCTGGATAGCCGTAGATGTATTTAACGCCTTGATCACGAAGCGCGCGAATTGTCATCTCTGCGCCTGAAAGTAATTCCACTTTTCTCACCCTCTAACGACGTCAGTGTCTCGTTACTGACGAAATTAACAGTTTTTGTTTCTGTAACGTTGAACGTGCCTGTACCAGACAATATTTGTTGAATCTCTAGCGATCTCACTCTGAACCATTCCAGGGGTAGAGCTGCAGGTTCACGTTCGGGTGTGTGCCGGTGTTGGGGATCGCCCAACCGACAGACCTTTGAGAAACGGCCCTCAGAAAGCTGTCTCCCTGAGCTTCGGGTTGTCCTACGCACTCAAGGCCTCAAAATTCGAGGCGGAAATTATCTCACATAGGTGCTTATTTTTTCAACTAAATTCATGCTGCACCTGCGGAATAACGGGCGATTCACCTCAAATACTATGCTCAATTTCAGTATCGGGTTATAGTTTTGCTATGCAGAACTCAGAACAGAGCCTTTATACTACCCTTCATCGGCTCTGAATGTACGTTTACAGGAGATCCCTATGAGTATCGCTGAGATTAAAAACAAAGAGCGTGTAATCAACGAATTGATGTCTTTTATCCGTAAAGTATTAGTTGAACCGGATATTAGTGAGAAGGCGTTAGAGATTGCGCGTGAACACTTGAATGATGAAAACGCGGCTCAAGTAATTGCTGACAAGCTTTCTGCGACAACTAATATCAAGATTCCACTAGAGCACAGCGAAGCAGATCGACTTTTCTTGGAAGTTCTGATCGATGTAATTAAGGATGAGCAAGCGCTGTATTAAGCGATACTCCTGTCATAAAAAAGGCTGCATTAAGCAGCCTTTTTTATTTTAAATAACAATAGGTTATTTTTTCCCGAGACTAGATATATAGCTCGTTAGCACTTCCAGTTTTTCAGGGTCATTATCCATAAATTGAACATCGACACCGATAAAAGTCGTTTCGATATTCTTTTCGTTAGCCGCAAGAGAGCTGACATAACCATTCATCTGCGCAACCTTGCCACCTTTAACTTGCTCGATATCAACTACCACTTGCTCAAGCAGGTTAGGAATTCCCTCTTCACGCTTCACCATGATCTTAACATGCTGAAGAGTGATATCTTTGATAGCACAACGAAGTACGCCTGAAGAGATTCGTAACTGAGCCAAGCCTTTTGGTTTCTTCGCTGCTTTTGGCGCTGCAGCACTTTTACCAGTAGCCAACATTTCTGCCGCTTTACGGCGTGATGCAGCACTAGACTCGATACGTTTACCTATATACTTCTTAACTTTTTCAACAAGCTGCAAGTCTTCGAAAGGTTTCCCCATATAATCATTAACACCCGCCTGGATCGCTTTAAGAACGTAATCACGTTCGCCGCGGCTGGTTACCATGATAAAAGGGATATCGCTGTAATGAGGCTGTTTCCTAGCCCAATTTAGAAGGTCTAAACCAGACATGCCCGGCATCTCCCAATCACACAAGATTAGATCGTAATTGGTTGCTTCCATTTTCGAACGGCCATCATCACCGTCTTCCGCAGCATCGATTTGATAATCAGGAAAATGCTCTTTCACTATACGTGATACATGATCACGGATGAAACGCGCATCATCAACAATCAGCACTTTGATTTGACTCATTCTACCTCTAGTCCTTTTAATACAAGAGGATATAGGCTGCTGAGCAGACCAATAATCCACTACTGCTTTCAAGGTTAACTCTTTCAGAATAGCCGATTAGAAAGAGAAAATGAAAGACTTATTCAGCAATAATGCGTATCCCTCAACGACTAGAACGACTCTCGATAACTATACATTTGGGATCCTCAACATCGGAAACTGAGCTTTCAAAGAAACTAAGATTTGCTGTAGCTGCCCCAAATTTTTGAAGACCAGAATAGTATCCTTATCTCCAAAGTAAGGGCCCAAAGCTCCCGGCAAACCATATCCAATCTTAAAGATCGACCTATTCGTAAGACCAGTACATTCAAAGTACCCTGGCTGAACTGGAAATATCCATTTCCCTCCTCTCCATAAAGGAGGTGCTGAAGCCTGCGTAACCAGACATACCTTAACCTGCTGCAGAACCAAAGCATAACCATTTCCAAAGTTAGGATGGCTAAAAGAAATTATGTTGGCCACCGGCGACCTACCTATTCCACTGGTAACGTAAGCCCAACTATCATCAAACTTTGATCTATAAGCAAAGACAAGTTTACTGGGATCCGTATCATCGACTTGCCCGTCAAAAACATAACTATTCGTTATCCTTCTAGGATTAACCAAATCATAATAAGGCTCGAACGAAAGGTTATAAATTAGAGGCTGCAAATAATCAGCTACAGGAGAAGAGGAATAATTAATAGAATAAGGAACGCTAATCGGCTGAGGCTCTGGTTGAACTGTCGGAGCCTGTTGTACTGTTTTCCCCGCACAAGCAGACAAAATCCCAACTAAAAGTAAAATCGTTAATATTCTCACTGTAATTTTCCCAGTCAATGATCAAACTACACTTTAGAAGTGTTACCCTTCATGATCAATATGTGCGATATACAAAATGCTGAGCTTCTTCATAGTTAGGTAAAGCAGGGACCGTCAGCATAGGAAATTGCCTTTTCAGGGATACAATGACTTTCTTGAGCTCATTCGGCTTTCTAAAGGTTAAAACAGTATCTCCCTCTGAATAATAAGGGCCTAGTAATCGAGGAAACTCAGAACTACCTTTAAAAATACTGCTTCGGGCTGAACCAGTACACTCGAAATACCCAGGTTTGCCAGCAAACACCCACTTTCCTTTTTCCCAAACAGGTAAACCTGAAGCCTTACTGACCAGACAGATCCTTACTCCCTTAAGCACAAGGGCATAAATTGAGTCTCGTCTATCACTCTGTACCACAAAGGCATTAGCTGAACTTTGAGGAGCTACACTTGTGGTGAGATAGCCCCATTGGGCACCCTCTTCTTTTTTAAAACCTAGAATTGTTTTTCTACGATCCGAGGAATTAATCCTGCCTTCATATTTATAAAAGCCTCTCAGTTCTTCACCGTTTTTAATACGGTAGATACTTCTCTCTGCAAGGTTTTTTAATAGAGGATGAGCATACCCACTGTAGAAACCAGCTTGGGGTTGTTTCGAAAGGTTTACACTTAACGGTATAACTCTGTACTGGATACTTGAATCTAATACATCTCTTGTCACTGCGGCCTTGGCATTAGTTACGGAAAAAACACTCAAACTTAAAACAATACAAACAACCAACTGATACTTCACAGATCCCCCTATACAATCTGACTAATTCAGTTATTGTTCGAGGATACACTAGTGAACAAATAACAGCCAAACAGTTGTTTAAATCATTTGTTTTTCTTTAAATTAACCAGATATTTGCTTGCCAATTCAACCAAAGGTATCGACCTCTCCCAATAAACCTTTAGCCGCGAAAAGACTATGTATTATACCCATTAACTTACACCGCCTAATTTTTAAGCAGACAAGGGACTCCCATAAAAAAGCCAGCTAAAAAGCTGGCTCTTCTAAAATACAACTAAATCTGCGGATCAACGAAAAACAAAACTGCCTTGTTCAACATCCACCGCAATTTCAGTACCCGGTGCATAACGACCGGTGAGTATCTCCTGCGCTAATGGATTCTCAATCCACTGTTGAATCGCTCGTTTCAACGGTCTAGCACCATAGATAGGTTCAAAACCAACATCCACCAGCTTATCCATCGCTGTTGAGGTTAGTGTCAGGTTTAGATCACGTTCGGCGAGACGCTTCTGCAGGCGCTGCAGTTGGATCTTGGCAATACCGGCCACCTGATCTTTTTTAAGACTGTGGAAAACTACTACTTCATCAATTCGGTTAATTACTTCTGGACGGAAGTGCGTACCAACCGCTTCCATAACAGCACTCTGCATCAGCTGGTAATCGTCATCATCGCTAAAGTTCTGAATCAGATCAGAGCCCAAGTTCGATGTCATCACTACAATGGTGTTGCGGAAATCAACAGTCCTGCCTTGGCCATCAGTTAAGCGGCCATCTTCTAATACCTGAAGCAAGATATTGAATACATCAGGATGGGCTTTCTCTACCTCATCTAGCAACAGTACAGAGTAAGGTTTACGTCGCACAGCTTCGGTAAGGTATCCCCCCTCTTCGTAGCCCACATAGCCTGGAGGCGCACCAATCAAACGTGCGACTGAATGCTTCTCCATAAATTCGGACATATCAATACGCACCATCGCTTCTTCCGTATCAAACAGGAAGCTAGCTAACGCTTTACATAGTTCCGTTTTACCCACACCTGTTGGGCCTAAGAAAAGGAAAGATCCATTAGGACGGTTTGGATCAGCTAAACCTGCCCGAGAACGACGTACCGCATTAGAGACTGCGATAACCGACTCTTCTTGACCAACGACTCGATCATGCAAGGCTTGCTCCATTCTCAGAAGTTTTTCACGCTCACCTTCCAGCATTTTACTGACAGGGATACCTGTCCAGCGCGCGACAACCTCTGCTACCTCTTCTTCAGAAACTTTGTTACGCAAAAGTTTTGCTTCTTGCTGACCTTGTTCTTCCGCCTCTGAAGCCGCAACTAACTGCTTTTCAAGCTCAGGAATTTTACCGTACTGAAGCTCTGACATTTTCTGCAAATCACCAGAACGAGTGTGTTTTTCCAGTTCTATGCGCGCCTGATCTAACGCTTCTTTAATCTTTTGTGAGCCTTGCAGCGCGAGTTTCTCCGCCTTCCAAACTTCATCTAGGTCAGCGAACTCTTTCTCGACATTAGAAATAGTACTTTCAAGCTCCTTCAAACGCTGTTGAGCTGCACTGTCTTTCTCTTTTTTAAGTGCTTCACGTTCCATTTTTAGCTGGATAAGGCGGCGTTCAAGACGATCCATATTTTCCGGTTTAGAGTCCATCTCCATACGGATGCGGGATGCAGCTTCATCAATCAGATCGATGGCTTTATCTGGCAGCTGACGATCGGTGATGTAACGCTGAGAAAGCTTTGCAGCGGCAATGATCGCAGAGTCCGTAATATCAACGCCATGATGCACTTCATAACGTTCTTTTAGACCACGGAGAATCGCAATCGTAGATTCCTCATCAGGCTCATCAACGATTACTTTCTGGAAACGGCGTTCAAGGGCTGCATCCTTCTCGACATACTGACGATACTCATCCAGTGTCGTGGCACCAACACAATGCAGTTCACCACGGGCTAATGCAGGCTTCAGCATATTCCCCGCATCCATGGCCCCTTCACCTTTACCTGCTCCTACCATGGTATGCAGCTCATCGATGAAGAGAATAATCTGCCCTTCCTGTTTGGATAGTTCGTTCAAGACCGCTTTTAGACGCTCTTCAAACTCTCCACGGAACTTAGCGCCCGCAATTAACGCACCCATATCAAGCGATAAAACTTGCTTACGCTTTAACCCTTCCGGCACTTCGCCATTTACGATTCGTTGAGCTAAGCCTTCAACGATGGCCGTTTTACCTACACCAGGCTCACCAATAAGCACTGGGTTATTTTTGGTACGACGCTGTAAGACTTGAATGGTGCGGCGAATTTCGTCATCACGTCCGATCACAGGATCTAGTTTGCCTGCTTCGGCGCGCTCAGTAAGATCAATACAGTACTTATCCAAAGCCTGACGATTATCTTCTGCATTGGGGTCCTGCACTGACTCCCCTCCTCGAATTTGATTAATGACCTGATCTAGTTTCTGCGGGATAACACCCGCATCCTTTAAACATTTGCCCGCGCTGGATTTATCTTCTGCTAAAACCAATAGAATCAATTCACTTGCGATATATTGATCGCCTTTCTGCTGGGCAAGTTTGTCTGCTTTGTTGAAAACCCGCGCCACATCCTGCGAGAAACGCAATTCACCATCAGGGTTTTGAACTTTAGGTAATTGCCTAACAGTTTGATCAACTTGTTTTTTAAGTGCATGGACATTAGTACCCGCTTGTTCTAGCAACGGTACTGTTCCTTGCTGATCAATCAATGCACTTAAAAGATGAATAGGTTCTATGTAGTTATTATCTAACCCAACCGCTAATGATTGAGCATCAGCCAACGCTTCTTGAAGTTTGGATGTAAATTTATCAGGACGCATACAACCTCCACATAGCTTTTAAAGAACCTGTATCTGACACACAACAATGTGCGGTTTTTTGGATACTAAGTTATCGGTATAACAGAGGTATGGGGACAAGTTAGAAGGGCTTCAAGGGGTAGTCGGTCAAAAATTAGACAGAACTTATGTAAAATAGACAATCATCATGAGGGGAGAATATCTAAAAATCGCTGCTTATTTTCGTCTATATATTCTCTTAAATAATGCTGTCGGGCATCAGAGTCACAAAAGCAAATCAATATCGTATCTGCATCTAGCTGATAGCCACTGTAGTGATAATCCCCCACCTCCATATGCGCTTCATCATAGCCATCATCATTTTGCGCTGTGCTCTTAAATATGTAGAGTAATGCCTGCTTAGCAACCGCTAAATGCTTCTTATAGTCAGCTGGGAAAGTAGATACTTTTACGACCCCTGAAGACAACAAACAGCCTTGCAAGATTAACTCCTGCTCCTGCATTTCACACCAGATAGTCATTTTCTTTACTCCATTGCAGCAGATCACTCGCTTGCTGACGCAGAACCGGTAGAGATATTTCGTTATCAGAACATAGACAAAGCGCCTGTTCCTGATCTGTAAACATAGAGAGGGTTTGGACTTTAGGGCCAGCGATTACAACGTTACTGACTTCGCCCATAAATTCAGCTTTTTCCGCCAGTGCTTTTGAAAGCTTGTTGACGCTTTTCAGCAATACTTTTCTAGGTTTACTATCTATATTGGAACAAAGAATCTCTTGATTCTCATCAAGGTGCATAACCCCTAATACACCACGTTTATTCATCGCAGCATCTAACATGGTTTCTTCATAAATAGGTTTATAGAAATCTAACGAGAAGCCATTGCCATCCAATAAGCGCTCACATAATTCATCCCATTGAACATGAAGCTCTACAGCAGAAATCAACTCTTCAACAACTCC